>CAZUKP010000211.1:0-3464 GCA_964620915.1 uncultured Hyphomicrobium sp.
TCTTCTCCGACCTTTTCTATTTCGGCCGGGCTGAGCTTGCCCTGCTGCTCAGCCAAAGCCGGGCTGGTTGCCATCATGAGCGCGAATGGGGTGAGCAGCGCTGCCCAGAAAAAACAAAGTCTCGCGGTCATTTAGAAATCTCCCCAGGTCATGCCAAAGTGTGCTGCGCCGCACGCCACACACCAAAGTGGACAAGCGCAGTTGCTAGGCTGGGTCGTTGTCGAACGAAAAAGGCAACGCCAACCTACTGCGCCCGCTTGATCGCCGGCGGCTGCCAGCTGCCTTCGCCTGGCGGCAGCACCGACGGCGCCTCGGTCTTGGGCCAATAGAGCCGCATGGCCAGATAGATCAGCCCATCCGGCGCCGGCAGCCAGTTAGACTCCTTGTCGGTCCCCGGCGAGTCCTTCTGGATGTAAAGGGTGAGCGAGCCATCCGCGTTCGTCTTTAGCTCGGGCAGCATCGGCGAGTTAATGAGATAGCGGTCGATCGGATTCTTAATAAGCAGCTGGGTCTTGCCGTCATACATGGTCACCGACCAGAACGCATTGACCGGCGGAAGCTTGTCTTTGGCGAACGTCAAGGTGTACTTGGCCTTGCTGCCGTCGAGCGGCTGACCGTCACCGTCGGAACGGGTGAGTGGGTAGGTCGCCTCCACCGCATCGTTTCCGTAGATACCGGCTTTGGCGCCGGCGGCGCGCAACAGCCAATTGCCGTTAAAGAACGCACGATCGCCGAACCAGGAGGCGAGTTTCCAGCCGTTGATGGTTTTGGGGTACGTGGCAATGTATTCGTCGACCTTCTTGTCCCCTTCCTTCATGCCGAGAGCAATCTCCAGCCGGTGGCCGAGCGGTAGCTCGTGGAAGTCGAAGCTCTTGCCCGCGCCGACGCCGATCTCGGCGAGCTTGGCGCGGATGTCCTTCTCGTCCTCGCCAGGTGGGGCGAATTGCAGGGCGAAGTCGAGATATTCGAAGAAGTTGCTCTTGACGAGATCCTTGTCGATTTTTGGAAAGTCGATCTTCGGAGCTGGCGGTGGCGCCGGCTGTTTCAGATAGGCGGACAGCGGCTGCACCTTGTAGCCGGCCTGAACCTTCTTCACGTTGTCGATGTCGTCCGGGCCGAACAGCTGCGTGCGATAGCCGGCCAACGAGAATTGCGTGGAAGAGCGGAACACCTTCTTGATGCCGGGTGGGGTCTCGCCCTGCCAGTCGGGGCCGACCACCATGTAGTCGCCCGCCTCGTTGCCGGTGGCGCGGCTACCGATATAGCCGTAGTTGAACGTGTTGCCGTCCTCGAGCTGCACCGCGTAGTAGCGTCCCTTCTCGACTGCGGGAACCGACAGCACGATAGGCTCGGCGCGCAAATCCATCCACACGAACGAATAGGGCGTGTCGCTGTTGGGCGTGACGACGGCCGTGTCCTTGTAGGTGTAGACCCGTGCCTCGTTCTTGATCTCGTTGAACGGCGCCTTGAACTGGCCCGAGTCGGGATCGACGGCGTAGGCATACATCACCGCATAGTTCATCACGATCGGCAGACCATAGACGAAGCCTTCCTCGGCAATGTCCTTGGCTTCGAGGATCCCCGGCCACTCAGGCCGCTTTGGCGCTTCGTCAGCGGCATTAGCAACCAGGAGCCCACATGGGGCGAGCCACGCCGCAGCTACTATGGCTCCAACTAAGATACGTTCTAGGGTCATAGAGGGCTCCCCATATGTTACGCCTATTCCAATGCGCGGCTGCGCCAGCAGGCAACGCAATAAGATCGCGTATTAGCGCGAGGGTCGTGGCTGTTTCATGGCAATCCATCTCCCCTGCCTCACGTCTGTTGTTGGCACTTAGCGGACCTTAATCTGGATATCGCAGATGTCTGCTTTCGGGTGCAAAGCAGACATTCCTTGCGCTCGGTTCAATGTCCGCTAATGACCCAAAGCAGACATCGGTTAACAGGCGCGGCCTGTTATTGGCTCATCGGCTCTTGGCGGGCCGTCCGGCAGGCGCTAGCTTCCGCAAACCGCATGTCCCGTCGCCGCCCGAAACACTCATCGCGAAAGAAGCGTGAAAAGATCGCGGAGGCCCCCGCTCGGGCGGCTTCCGCCGAGGCGGCCCGCGCCGAACATGCACCGGCGCCACGCACCGGGCGCGCCTCTCGATCGGTCATTCTGATCGCAGTCCTTGCCGCGCTCGCGATCGTCGCCGCAGGTTTGTACATTCAGTTTCTTGCCGCGCCGCCCAAGTCACCGGGCCCCGGTGCCGAGTCGCCAGAGACGCTCAGCTTCGTCGGCAGCGAGACGTGTATGGGCTGCCATCGCAAGGAGGGGGAGCTTTGGCATGCTTCGCAACATGCCCATGCCATGGATCATGCCACCGAAAGCTCGGTCCTCGGCGATTTCAACGACGCGAGCCTGGACCATTTCGGCGTCCATTCCCGCTTCTTCCGCAAGGACGGCAAGTTTTTCGTGGAGACCGACGGCGCAGACGGCAAGCTCGCCGACTTCGAGGTGAAATATACGTTCGGCCTCGATCCGCTGCAGCAATATCTCGTCGAGTTTCCCGACGGCCGCATCCAGGCGCTGCCGCTCGCCTGGGACAGCCGTCCAAAGGAAGACGGCGGCCAGCGCTGGTTCCATCTCTACCCGGACGAGGCGCTGCCGCACGATGACATCCTGCATTGGACCAAGCTCAATCAGAACTGGAATTTCATGTGTGCGGAGTGTCACTCGACCGACGTCCGCAAGAACTACGACGCGGCAACCGATCGCTACGCTACCACCTGGAGCGAAATCAACATCGGCTGCGAGGCCTGCCACGGTCAGGGATCGCGCCATGTGGCCTGGGCCAAGGAAAAACCATGGTGGCGGCTGTTCGAGGACAGCGATCCCGACAAAGGGCTGCTGGCGCGCTTCGATGAGCGGAACGGCGTGACCTGGGGCCACGATCCCAAAACCGGCGCGCCAGAGCGCAGTGCCTCGCCCGCCTTCTTGCGCAAGGAGGTCGAGGCCTGCGGGCGCTGCCATGCGCGGCGCAGCCAGATTTCGGAGGCTTGGAGGCCCGGAAAGCCGCTCTCAGAGACCCATGTCGTGTCGCTGCTCAGACAGGGGCTCTACCAGGCCGACGGCCAGATGCTGGACGAAGTCTATAATTACGGGTCGTTCAAGCAGAGCAAGATGTTCGCGGCCGGCGTGACGTGCAGCGATTGTCACGATCCGCATAGCGCTAAGTTGCGGCTTTCAGGCAATCAGGTCTGCCTGCAATGCCATGCCGGCAAATATGCGGAAACCGCCCATACCCACCATCAGACCGCCCATACCCATCATCAGAATGTCAGCCCGGCGCCCACTTGCGTGTCGTGCCACATGCCGGCGCGCACCTTCATGGTGGTCGATCGGCGGCACGATCATAGCTTTCGCGTCCCGCGGCCGGATCTGTCGGCCAAGTTCGGAACCAACGACGCCTGCACGGATTGCC
>CAZUKP010000212.1:0-3440 GCA_964620915.1 uncultured Hyphomicrobium sp.
TGATTGAAAGCCACGCAGAACGACTTCTGAGACCGGTCGCTGCCCTCCGAACGACGCCTACCATGTGACAGCTCTCCCGTGCCGCAGTTTCTTGATCGTTGCTGAAGCCTAGGCTGGGACCGCGTTATGCTCTACCTTACTTGTGGTAAGCACTCATATCGAAATGTCATGGGATTCTATACTTTGGTATTGGCGGAGCGCGTAGGAAACGGCCTATGAGGACAAGCGGCACCAGAATTGGGGGCGATTGGAGCGAGGGCCTGCGGATTCCAACTGAACCTATAGGAAGCGTGCCGCGCCCCAAGTATTTGATCGAATCGCTAGCGATGTATCACTCGGGGGGCATATCCCGATCAGAACTTGACTCTGTTTGCGACAGGGCAATTGCGGAAACAATCGCCGAATTTGAGGCGACAGGCTCGCCGATCATTACAGATGGTGAACAAACAAAATCGAGCTTCGTCTCATATCCTCTCGATGGTCTAGACAACTTGGTACCTGACGGAGTGACGATCGCATTCGCAGATGGTCACGTGCGTCAGTTGCCACGACTTACTCGAGGACCCTTCCAGTATTCGCGCTACGCTGGTGAATACGTGCGGAAGGCAAGAAGATTCACGAAATTGCCGGTAAAGCAGGCCGTTACGGCACCGTCAGCTCTAACGCTCTTGTATCCGGACTCGGGCATCAAAGAGTACCCGCGTGAAGCCTTCCTTGAGGATTTGAAACTCGAATCGGAGCGAGATATCAGAAGCTGCTTTGCAGCCGGGGCCGAAACGGTCCAACTTGACTTCACAGAAGGACGCCTATCGGTCAAGCTAGATCCCTCACGAAGGCTCCTAGAACACTTCGTCGATCTCATCAACGACGTTCTGGACCGTTTCACTTCGGAAGAGCGCGACAAGATCACCATTCATACTTGTCCCGGCGGCGATCAGGATTCTACGCATTCCGCAGACGTCGACTACGCCGACCTTCTGCCTCTGCTCTTCAAAATTAGAGTCGCCGCTTTTATGTGCGCCCTTGCAGCCGAGAAGAACAAGCCCCGGGTTCTCCAGCTTGTGCGCGACCACCTTCAGGCACATCAGAAAGTTTTTGTTGGTGTAATAGACCCACTTGATACCAGAATAGAATCGCCTGACGAGATCGCCGATAGCGTCGTCGAGGCCGCGGAGTACATTCCTCTCAACCAGCTAGGGGTTACCGATGATTGCGGCTTTTCACCGTTTGGGGACGATCAATCGACGGCGCGTGAAATCGCATTCGCCAAGATCAGAGCACGCATCAAGGGAGTTGCGCTGGCTGAAAGCCGCCTGGGCCTTGGCCTGACGATGGAATTGTGACTGCAAGAATATAGAAAACGTTTACTTTGACGATCTGATCCCTCATCGCGGCCGTCGGGAAGCTCCGAGCTACCGACCAAGCCGCGTGCCTTCTGAGGTTTGTGATTTACGACGACAAGATCGCGCTCCATTTGGCCAAACAGCAGCCAACGATATGACAAGGTTTGCAGAGGAGAACCCTAACCCCGTTTTGCGAGTCGGCGCCGCAGGTGAACTCCTGTTTGCAAATGCGGCGGCTCGTGAGTTGGTCGGCTTACTGGCGGATGACAAACTACCCGACGAGCTCGGAACCGCAGTTGCCACAGCGTTTGCAGCTAGACAGAAACAAGAGGTGGAATTCTCCACGAACGAGCGGCTATTCGCCTTTGCGCTGGTTCCGGTCCCAGGTGAACTCTATGTGAACCTTTATGGGCACGAGGTCACAGACCAGCGCAGGGCACAGCAGAAAATCCGCGACATGGCCAAGTTCCCGGAGGAAAATCCCAATCCGGTGCTTCGGGTAGCCCCCACGGGTGAAGTTCGCTTCGCAAATACCGCCGCTCGTACTCTGGCTAACTTGCTCGATAAAGACGGATGTCTCCTGACAGAAGAGCTGCGTACGGCAGTGAGCGCAGCTTATGCTGTCATGCAGAACCAGGAGGTGGAGTACGCCTCGAGCCAGCGGCTGTTCGTCTTTGCCCTCGTACCCGTTGCCGGTGAGACCTACGTAAACCTCTACGGCCGCGAAATAACTCACGAGCGCCGTGCGCAGGAGCAGCTCGCTGCGATGCAAGCCGAGCTGGCTCGCGCTGCTCGCCTGACAACGATGGGCGAAATGGCCGCTTCGATAGCGCATGAGATCAATCAGCCACTTGCCAGCGTGGTCAACAATGCAAGCGCGGGCATGCGCTGGCTCAATCGGGAGCCGCCGAACATTGAGGAGGTGAACGCAGCCCTGCGTCGCATCGTGGACGACGGCCAACGCGGCAGCGATATCATCGGAAGCGTTCGCGCAATGGTGAAAAAAGGCGATGGATGCACGGTCCAGGTGGATCTGAACGAGCTCGTAAACGATGTGATGCGGTTAATTAAGGGGCAGTTCCAGAAGCACGGCGTGTCAGTTCGGGTGGAGCTCGCCAATGATGTGCCCAGTGTGATGGGAGATCGTGTTCAGCTCCAGCAGGTTATTCTAAATTTGCTGACGAACGCTGTTGACGCTGTGACAGACGTTTCCGACCGCGACCGGCTGGTGTACGTTCGGTCTGAAAAGTATGATGGTCACGATGTGCTGATAGCGGTGGAGGACTCCGGAGCGGGCATTGCACCTGATGGTAAGAAGCGGATCTTCGATGCGTTCTACACAACGAAATCAGAGGGAATGGGCATGGGGCTGTCGATCTGCCGATCGATCGTGGAATCGCACGGTGGTCGGATTGCTGTAGAGGACGCAATTCCTCATGGCTCGGTGTTCCAGATCATCCTTCCCGGCAAGGGACGGAGCGGCGATCGATGAACAAGCAACCAACAATTGAGTCGGCAGTCTTCGTCATTGATGACGACGCATCCGTTCGTACCTCCTTGAAAAGCCTGTTCGAGTCGGTTGGCTTGCATGTCGAGCTGTTTGAGTCGGTCAACGACTTCCTGAAGCGGGAGCATCCCGACGTTCCTTGTTGCCTGGTGCTAGATGTCCGGCTACCGGGCATTAGTGGTCTTGAGTTTCAGAATCAGCTGGTCGAGAAGGGGACGGACATCCCGATCGTTTTCCTAACCGGGCACGGCGATATTCCGATGACCGTTCAAGCGATGAAGGCCGGGGCCGTCGAGTTCCTTACCAAGCCATGCCGGGACCAGGAACTCCTTGACGCCGTTCGGCAGTCGCTCACCCACGATCGCACGAGACGCGAAGCCGAGACACATCTGGTCACCCTGAAGGCCAACTTCGCGACGCTAACGGCCCGGGAAAAGGAAGTTATTGGGTTGGTCACGGCCGGACTCATGAACAAGCAGATCGCCGGCGAAATGGGAATCAGCGAGGTTACGGTGAAGATGCATCGGGGCAACATCATGCGGAAGATGCAGGCCCGGTCGCTGGCGGAGCTCGTCAGGATAGCCGACCTC
>CAZUKP010000213.1:0-3418 GCA_964620915.1 uncultured Hyphomicrobium sp.
AGGCCTTGTGAACCGCATCCTCACATTGCTGCTAGGCAGGACCGCGCTTTGACGAGTGAACAACAGGATCGGCCGAAATGGGACGAGTTGCGCGGCCGCATTGATGCGCTGCATCGTCCAGGATCGCCAACCTCAAGCACGGAGGCGGCGGGACAGTCGCCCCTGCAGCGAACGATCCTGTCTCCAATCGGCTTGTTCCTGTTTTGGGTGCCCCTTGCACTCGTTCTGATATGGGCGGTGTTCGCGAAAAGTTATGTCGCCTATCTTGCCGACGCTAATCCCGCTTTGGCTGTCAGAATGAGTTCAGCCAATCCCGCTGCGTTCCTGAATTTGGCTCAGGCAGAAATGAAACGCATTGCGGAAGCCCCTGCGTCTCCGGTCCCGGGCAAAGACGCGCCTGCGGCTGAAGACGATGATGCCGATATCATCTCGAGGCTTTCTGGTGAACCGGAAGACCGCGCTCGACTCAACACTTGGGCCAGGACAGCACTCAGCGGGGATCCGCTCAATGCACGAGCCTTTCGCATCCTCGGCCAAGTTTCAGCCAGCGAATCGAACGATAAACTTACCGGGAGTTTCATGGAGGCCGCATCGCGGCGTTCGCTGCGGGAGAGCGCCGCCATCTACTGGATGATGCTCAAGGCCTATGAAGCGCGCGATTATCGCACGGCAATACATCTTGCCGACATCCTTATGAGGACACGGCCCAATTCAGCCCGGTATGTCGTGCCGGTTTTGGGAAAGATCGCCGAGACTGAAAACGATGGTGGCGAATTGCAGCGACTCCTTGCCGCCAATCCGCCCTGGCGACGCGAGTTTCTCGATCGGCTTCCGGCGAATATTACGGATGCGCGCACGCCGCTCAAGATCATGCTTGGCCTGAAAGACTCGTCAGTCCCGCCGTCGGCAGATGACCTTAAACGCTATCTCAATTTCCTCACGAGCAAGGGGTTTCATGAGCTTGCTTACTATGCATGGCTGCAGTTCCTGCCGCCGGAGCAGCTCGGTAAAGTGGGCCTTCTGTACAACGGAGACTTTGAGGTCACACCCTCCGGATTGCCGTTCGATTGGAGATTTGAGGAGGGCGCGAACGTTTCAATCAAGATTGACGAGCGATCCGACAAAGAAGACGGCCGGGCGCTGGTGTTGGATTTCGGCGCCGGGCGCGTGTCCGAGCTTGGCGTCACGCAACTCGTTACCTTGCCTCCCGGCCATTATCGATTTGAGGGCCGGACCAACGTGGATGTCGTCAGCCAGCGCGGCCTACAGTGGCGTATCACATGCGCAAACAAGGCAAAGACGCGGATCGCCGAAAGTCCCGTGGCCAGGGGATCTAGCAAGGACTGGGAGAGTTTCGCGTTTGCCTTCACGGTCCCTGACGACGATTGCCGGGCCCAATATGTGGAGCTTGCTTTCGACGCGCGCTGGGCATCCGAGCAGTTCATCTCGGGAACGATTTGGTATGACGACCTGGCAATCGTGCAGGACCAACCCTCTGCGACAGAGTAGCGCCCTCAAACGAAGGAAATCCGGCGCGCTAGTGTCGGCTCAAGCCTGTAGATAGTCTGTTCGAGCTAGACTCTACTAGACAAGATACTTGCTATGAGATGACGCTCTTCTTCAAAAAGGGCAGACAGACTGCAATAGCCGGACATACTACCAGTACAATCTGTAGGCTGATCTTTGGGTCAGATTGACACGCCAAGCATAAGTGATGCAATCTTGCTTAAACCCTCGGGGAGCAAGGAACACGTGTGGTACGGGGGAGGGCGTCGCTACGCGCGCCAGGCCATAGATCTGACTTGGGTCGCGTTGTCGGTGCTTCTGGCGCTCGTCATCCGCGACAACTTCACCTTATCGCCTCGTAGGGTCGAAGGAATCGTCCCCTATGCGCTGGTTTGCGTGATCAGCGCCGCCATCGTTTTTCGGGCGGCCGGACTGCAACGCACCCTTTGGCGCTACGTTTCCTTGACCGACGTTCTCCACGTCATCGCCGCCGTGACCGTCACGCTCCTGTTGGCGCTCCTGGCGGTTTTCATTTGGAACCGGCTGGAGGGCGTCCCTCGCGCGGTCCCGGTGATCCAATGGCTTCTGCTGGTTGGAGGCTTGGTGGGATCGCGCATTGCGGTTCGCTTGGCCGGAGAGCGAATGCGCCGCAGAAACGACAGACGCACAAAACCGCTGGAAGACACGCAACATGTTCTGATTGTGGGCGTCAACGATATCACCGAGCTCTACCTGCGTTCGGTTGCCGAGTTCGCCTCGGACAGTTTTGTCGTCGTAGGCATCCTTTCGACTGGCTCAAAACAGCTGAAAGGACGATTCCTCCGCATGCACAAGATTTTGAGCGAGCCTGAGAATGTACAACGAGTCCTGGCCCAACTTGAAATCCATGGCGTGAGGGTCAACCGCATCGTGGTGACTCAACCGTTCGAACAATTGTCCGGAGCCGCGCGAGAAGCGCTGCAAACGGTGGAACGTTCGTCGGCAATAAAGGTCGATTGGCTGGTCGAGAGTCTCGGTTTGCGCGGCGAGGGAGCTTCAAGCAATACGCCTCCGCTCGAAGCTTTGCCTCAGGTCGCGGGGACGGCGCCATCATCTCCCATCGGTGAGAAGAGTGAAACCACCAAGATGAATGAGCGGGTGTTGCCGGCACGATATCATCGCTTGAAGCGTATGATCGATGCCGCCGTGTCACTCACTATGCTTATCGTCCTGGCGCCGGTCATAGTTTTAGAGGCGCTTCTCGTTGCGATCGATGTCGGCACCCCGCTTCTGTTCTGGCAGTGGCGGCCGGGCAGGGGAGGCCGTCCTTTTAAGCTCTATAAGTTTCGTACCATGCGCGGCGCCCATGACGCCGCCGGCGACCGCATCCCTGACGATCTCCGCTCGTCGGTCATCGGCCGTTTCTTACGGCGAAGCCATCTCGATGAATTGCCCCAGCTGTACAACATCCTGGTCGGCGAGATGTCATTCGTCGGCCCGCGTCCCCTCCTTCCTGTCGATCAGCCGGAGGACCGGACCGTGCGGCTGCTCGTTCGGCCCGGATTAACCGGGTGGGCGCAGGTCAACGGCGGGCGGCATGTCTCGGCTGAACAAAAGGCGGCCCTCGACATTTGGTATATCGCCAATGCGTCGGCATGGTTGGACCTCAGAATCTTGATCCGCACCTCGAGAATTGTCGTCTGGGGTGCGAGACCCAATGGGTTGGACGCGCGTGCGATGCAGGGTGAGCCAGAAGGAACCAAAACCGGTGCGCGTGGCGACGCCGCAACCGAGGCGGAAGCGAGCCATTTACCCGTTCGCGCCGCGCGCCAGACGGTTTAGATTGCTGAGCGCTCTTCCAAGGGATGAGTGTCGCGCTGCTGGCCAGGGGAGGCGCTATGGAACGGCCGCGAGGGCGCCGAGGAATTCCCAT
>CAZUKP010000214.1:0-3368 GCA_964620915.1 uncultured Hyphomicrobium sp.
CGCGGATGCGGTTTCCACTTCCATCGCCATCAGCGACAGAGAGCCGTCCAGACGTTGGCATCGCCTCACGCCTGTCTTGGTGGGCATCGCCCGCCGGCCTGATGAAAGATACGGAAGACTCGGAGAAACATCGTTCCACCGAGCCTGGCAGGACATCGTCTATGCCAAAACTCCGAATCGATCTGCATATACAAAGTTATAGATCGAGCCCGGCGTCAAGCACGCTGACAAGCTTGTATCCTCGGCAAGAAGAGTGCGCGCTTGATTCGCCCTCTGAGGATAGGCCAAGAGCAGAGACATTCGACTGGACTTCGCCTGCAAACGAAGCATGTGTGGTGGAGGCGGACAGACTGACTGACCTCTGAGCACGCCCTGGCGCCCGGCTTCGGTTCCGGGCTCGTGGCGGTGCAAGAGCCCGATTTCGGGCATCAGGAGGCAGCGATGAATGCTCTCAACTATTCTTTGGTGGAAGACCGCGATCACGAGCCTAATCGGGCACAACAGCAATCGTTGCAGGGTCTCGAAGGAGATCCCGCACGGATCAGTGCTGAAAAGCTTCGCGCCGAATGGCGGCGGCTCTATCACAGCGAGCCCCCAAAGATCAGCCGCGATCTTCTTTTTCGAGGACTCGCATATCGGCGCCAGGAACTTGGGCACGGAGGGCTCGGCAAGACGACCCGCCGCAAGCTCAAGACTCTAGCGAAGATGTTCCGGACCACAGGAAAAGTAGCTCCGGATCCTGGTCTCGCTTTGAAGCCGGGCGCTCGGCTGGTGCGCGAATGGCGTGGCCGCACGCACACGGTCACGGTGACCGAGGACGGCTTCGAATATGCCGGTACGAGCTATTCGTCTCTCACGAAGGTCGCCAAGAAGATCACGGGTGCTCATTGGTCGGGCCCACGCTTCTTCGGTCTCGTCGGAGCCGGTACAGACGCTGAAACGGGGACCGGGAATGCCTAAAGCACGAGAGCCCTCGTCTCGCTCATCGAAAAGGCTGCATTGTGCCGTCTACACCCGCAAGTCGTCGGACGAAGGTCTGGAACAGGCCTTCAATTCACTCGATGCGCAGCGCGAAGCCTGCGCTGCCTACATTCTTTCGCAAAAGCATGAAGGGTGGTCGGTCCTTCCGACCTTATATGACGACGGCGGTTACTCAGGAGGAACACTGGACCGCCCTGCCCTGCAACGGCTTCTCGCCGACATCGCGGAAGGCAAAGTCGACGTGGTCGTCGTCTACAAGATCGACCGCCTGACGCGCTCGCTGTTCGACTTCGCCAAAATCGTGGAGGTCTTCGAAGCCCGCGGGGTCTCGTTCGTCTCCATCACGCAGCAGTTCAACACCACCACGAGCATGGGCCGGCTCACACTCAATATCCTTCTCTCCTTTGCCCAGTTCGAGCGGGAACTGGCCGGTGAGCGGATCAGGGACAAGATCGCAGCGTCCAAGAAGAAGGGTATGTGGATGGGCGGCCTGCCGCCGCTCGGCTACGAGGTTCGGGACCGGAAGCTTGTTGTCAATGCGGAGGAGGCTCGCACCGTCCTCCATATATTCCGGCGTTACGTCGAACTCCAGTCGGTGCGTGCCCTTAAGGAAGAACTCGATGCTTCAGTGATCCGCAGCAAACGCCGCACCTTCGCAGACGGTACTGTCTATGGAGGTCACAAGCTCTCACGTGGTGCCCTCTACCTCATGCTGCAAAACCGCATCTATCGCGGTGAGATCACGCACAAAGGCAACGCCTATCCCGGGGAGCACAAGGCCATCGTGGACCAGGCCCTTTGGGACAAGGTCCAAGCTGTCCTCGCCGAGAACCGGGTCGACCGGGCTACAGGCGCCGATGCAAAATATCCCAGTCTCTTGGCCGGCTTGGCCTTCGATGACAGCGGTGAACGATTGACGCCTACACATGCCGTGAAGAAGGGCACGCGCTATCGGTATTACGTCTCGAAGTCACTCATCACGGGGGCAGCCAAGGACCACTCGCAGGGGCGGCGAATTCCGGCCGGCAACCTGGAGAACTTGGTCATTGGAAGGCTCTGCGACTTCCTCGCCGATGAAGGGGCCGTGCTGAGTGCTATCAGCAATGCGGAGCAGAATGGACCCCAGCAAAAGCGGCTGATCGCACGCGGCCGCCAGATCTCGGAGGAACTTCCGACGCTTGCACCAAACGTAATCCGATCCACCCTTGTGACCCTCGTCAGCCGGGTCGACATCAAAGCCGAGCATGTCGAGATCAGAGTCTATCAGCAACGGCTTCACGACTTGCTTCAGGCACAGTCGAAGAACACGTCTTTAGCCGCGGCAGCTCCTGCGAGTTACTCCGGCGGCACTCTGAAACTCAAGGTCAAAGCGCGACTCCAACGCGTTGGGCGCGAGATGAAGCTAATCGTGCACAACGCCGACGACCGAGCGGCGGCCGACCCTGGTTTGCTCCGAATCGTTGCGCGCGCACATGACTTCCAAGAACGATTGATGCAAGACCCCGGTCTGACCGTGCCTGCAATAGCCAGCCAAGAGCGCCTGACCATCGGCTACCTGTCACGCCTGCTGCGGCTTCCGTCACTAGCGCCGGATATCGTCACGGCCATCATCAACGGCAAACACTCGTCTGAGCTTGGCGCGAAACGACTCATGCGCTTGGCCCTCAAACTCCCCACCGACTGGGCCGAACAGCGCAAGCTGCTCGGGTTTCAGCGGCAATAAAGGAGTTTTGCGCACGTTGTCGCGCGATGCTTTCCGATGCACTCGTGCGAAAATGTTGACCCCCAAATGGCCTCCGAGAGACTTTCGCGCAGACGGCGCCCTCGGTTCCCGCAATAGCGTCTCTGTCGCTTAAATGACGGAGGGACCGAGGGCAAATGCGCCGGGAACAGCCCGAAAAAGGGAGGTTCCGTAAAGCGAGATTTTCCGTGCTATAACAATGACTTAGCATGGCTGAGCCGACGGGATTCGAACCAGGAGACACGGAGACGCCATTCGACTTCTGCCGTGAAAATCGGCTTGACAGCGGCCGGCGGGATTCCAACATTTTCGCCCGCCCAAAGGGGCTCTATTAGACCAGGAGGAGTCGTCATGGTAATGGGGTTTGCCGATCCCTTCGATACTCTGTTTGCCTTCCAGCGCGCCCTCGAAAATCGCCTTTCCAGCGATTGGCTTGGAGCCAGCACGGCCGCTGGAGGCGCCTACCCGCCAATCAACGTCTTCCAGCAAGGCGATGACCTCGTCGCCATCGTCGAGATGCCAGGGGTCAACAAAGAGGACCTGAACATTCAGGCCAAAGAAAACACCATCCGCATCGCCGGACAAAAGGCGATCGATTACCCAGAGAATGTAAGCCTACACCGGCGCGAACGGCTGTCCGGGGTCT
>CAZUKP010000215.1:0-3356 GCA_964620915.1 uncultured Hyphomicrobium sp.
CACGACCAAAGTAGATACCGGCATCTTCGGCTTCGAGCGGTTCAAGTCCACGATAAGGTGCGCGGTCAAGATCATGTTCTGGCGGCCAGGCAAAATAGCGCGCGTCTAGGCCAGCCTGAATCAAACCAATGCGGAGACGCTCCAGGCCGTCCTTGGCGAAGGCGACCGAGACTTTCTTGTTACCCGGAGAGGACCTCACGTCGACCTTATAGTCACGTGGCCCCGCCGTGAGATCGACGAGCTGCCATTCAGCGGTCATCTCGACAGGGAGCTCGTTTAGCGGCACGGAATCGACAATCACGCCGACAATGCGCTTGTTAAGACTTTTTGCGAGCAAGAACTCCGCCAAACACCACTGCGACGCCTGCCATGCCGGCGACAAGAGGAAAATGACCAGCTCGCAGTGTTCGGCAGCTTGCTTCAAGGCGGCTTGCCATCGGTCGCCCGCCTTCAGTCCTCGTTCGGGATCGAGGTCGAGAAATAGATCGTCCCAGCCATGGCTTATCAGCCATTCCTGTAGCGCAATCGCTTCTGCATTGTTCTTGCTAGAATGACTCAAGAAAATGCGGGCCATCTTCGCATTCTCCGACGGGAAACCTTCCAACGGCCATGTTACGCAACAAGCGGGGTCTCATTGTGAGCCCCATCACAATTGTCGCCGATGTCCGACTGGGGTCAAGAACTAGGTAACCGATTTTCCGGCGTCTCCGCTTGATGCTCTCAGCCGAAGCCCGAGGGATTGGCGCAAGCATTCCTCATTGGCAGAGACTTTGTGGGCGAGGATGCCTGTGCCCTCATCTTGGGAGACAACATCTTTTATGGTCATGGCCTGCCTGAGCTTCTTCAGCGTGCTGTAGCGCGCACCGAAGGCGCGACCGTGTTCGGCTATGAGGTGAGCGACCCCGAGCGATACGGGATCGTGACCTTCGACAGATCAGGTCGTGCCATATCAATCGAAGAGAAGCCGGACGATCCAAAATCGAGCTGGGCAGTCACGGGACTCTATTTTTACGACAATGACGTCCTGCGCTTTGCCTCTGAGATCCGCCCGTCGGCACGCGGTGAACTTGAAATCACAGATATCAACTTGGAATATCTTAAGGCGGGGAGGCTCAATGTCGAACGCATGGGCCGAGGATTTGCGTGGTTAGATACAGGCACAAGCCAATCCCTCTTGGAAGCAAGTGAGTTCGTGGCCATGCTTGAGCGCCGCCAGGGTCTGAAAGTCTGCTGTCCCGAGGAGATTGCTATCAAACTAGGCTATGTCACGCTCGGTGAACTTGAGCCATGGTTGGCGAAGCTGGGCAAGAGTGGCTACAGCGACTATGTGAGACGCGCCGCTACACGCCTTTGAAGACTGCTCTTGCCGATTCAGCTCGAGCGACGCTCGATGGGAGTTATTGTCCAAATTTCGTTTGCTTAAGGACGTCCAGGACCATTGCTGACATCGCACATGCGCACGTCAGTGAGACTGCTGACCCGAGGCGCGGTCGGGCTTCAGTTCCGCCGCCATCAAGCCATTCGCGCCCTTGCCATAGCGCACCAGCACACTTTGTCCCGGCCTCAGTTCGGTGAAACCGCAGCGCCGAAGCGTCTCCATGTGAACAAAAATATCCGGTGTACCCGGACCGCGCGTAAGAAAACCAAAACCTCGCAGCCGATTGAACCATTTTACCATGGCAGGTTCCCAATCGCTCTCAGGAATGACCACGACGTGGGTGCGATGCGGCAGTTGCGAAGGAAGCACAGCCGTTGAGTCGTCGATGCTGCAAATCCGGACCGCCTTGAGACCACTCGCGGTTTGCACGGCTTCGCAGACAATGCGAGTGCCCTCGTAGGCAATTTGCAAACCAGCGCTTCTAAGGTAGTTCACGTGCAGAAAGACTTCGGGCAACGCCTCGTCGTCTGGGACGATGAAGCCAAAGCCCTTTGAAGGGTCGAACCACTTGATCGCGCCTGATACCTCGAAGACATCAGCGGCGATTTCGTCGTCCGGCTGAATCAGGCTCTCTAGACGCGGCGGCTCTTTTCCACCCATCTTCCGTGCCCCCGCGACCTTACCGTCCTCACCTTTGTAGCCACGACGGTTCGGTTTCTAAAGCCCGAGCGGCTCCTCTAGGGACGGAATTACAGCGGCTGTGGCAGGCAAGCCACTACCGGTTATACGGCAGCATCAAAGGCCCGTGACCCCGCATAACTGGGTTCCGGGCGACCTTGGCGGGTTTCCGCCTTATTTTCGTGCCTTCGTAGGGTGCCCCCCCCAAGCGGGGTCGGGACCATACCTCCCGGGAGGTCGTCCTCCTGTTCATGTCTTGCGTAAGGGAGGACGACCTCCGAACAGGAGTGGTGTCGGGCCCGCCCAGTGTCCGATGACCCTGGCCCGCCCGATTGCACTCCGAGCCACTGCCTTGAAGAGAAGAGATGGCTGGAGGGCTCGATCACAATGGATAATCAGGCAGGAGCGCGACGTGAATACAAACTACTCTGAACTTATTACGCTCCCGCCAAACTCATCTCTGAGTCCCTATTAATATCAGCTGCCGCTGACATCTAATTCAAGTCCAAGTCAACGCTTTTGCACAGCTTATCCCCAGGTCGAAGTCCGTGCGCGCTCTGTTTCAGGCGGGACGCGCCATGGGCGCGTTTCCGGTTGACCCTCGGTTTCGCCCGCCGCGCCACCAATCAGCTCTAAGTCTTCGATCAGTCTACGCCACCCAACGGGCCGACGAAATTGGGGTTCCGGGAGGGGTGGATGTCCCCACCGTGCGTCTCCAATCGAACGCGAGACCGGTTTTCGCGCTGACGCCATAAACGCAGCCGGAAGAGCGCCCCTCAGGCTGCGCGCTTCTCGATCTCCGGGGTCCACTGGCCAAGGGTCGCCAGCCCGTTCATCTCCGCCCGATGGGCGAAGGCAGCTTGCGCCGACGCGACATTGTCCTTCTTGCCCGACCAGGCGACTTGCGGGGCATGCTGCAGAGCGCGGCCATACGAGAAGGTGAGATGCCAGGGGAAGCCGCCGATGCGGTTCATGGCATCGAGCCTCGCCGTGGCCTCCACGTCAGACTGCCCTCCCGATAGGAAGGCGATGCCTGGCACGGCCGCGGGCACGCAGTCCTTCAGCACGCGGATGGTGCGCTCGGCGATCTGTTGGTCCGAAGCCTGCGTGGCGCAGTCGGTGCCCGGCACGATCATGTTCGGCTTGAGCACCATGCCTTCGAGCCTGACCTTCGCGTAGTAGAGCTCCTGGAACACGGTCTTCAGCGTCCATTCCGTCACGGCCTCACAGCGCTCGATGGTGTGATCGCCGTCCATCAGCACTTCGGGCTCCACGATCGGCACCAGATCCTGCTCCTGGC
>CAZUKP010000216.1:0-3355 GCA_964620915.1 uncultured Hyphomicrobium sp.
CCGAAGATGGACATCCTTGATCACAGCAGTCCTGCGCACTTCTGACCAGGGCGCATGACTGCTTCTGGCACCCAGAAGACATGTTCGGGGCTGACTTCTGTTCGTGACCCAAAGCAGAAATTAGTGGGGCAGGTCGCCCTGCAATCGATTGCCGGACATCGTATCGAGGTGCGCGCTACCCTGAACTACATGTCGATCCTAGGAGCGCCGTCGTCGGGGCGCACGCGCCGACTTCCTGGGTGAGACTTTGGCGCGGGGCAATTCGCTGCTATGGGCTCTCCGTCGCTCCTCTTCCGCAAGGCACTCAAAATCTCGTCGCAGTATCTCTAAGTCCCTGTCATCGAGTTCTTCGAGGTCGATCAAGATATTACGTGCTCTCCCCGTAACGCGGATTAATTCGTCGATCTTGATGTGCATGGCAGCCGTATCGCGGTTCTGAGTGTTTTGGATGACGAACACCATGAGGAAGGTGATTATTGTAGTTCCGGTGTTGATAACCAGTTGCCAAGTATCGCTGAAGCGGAAGATCGGTCCCGTGATGCCCCACACGGCAATGACGGCCAAGGCAAGGATGAAAGCCGTAGGACGACCGGTAATATGTGAAACGTGTTGAGCGAAACGCGCAAACCAGCTCGTTCTGGAGATCATATCGTGTCCTCATCGCTCACTTTGCTGGAGGATCAGGAGCGCGCCAACTTCTGATGAGCGCTCCTGCGGGGATTTCCTAGGGTGGGTTTTATTCTTGGATAACTCGCCCCGCATCAAATGCCGCAGCCCACGCTCAAAGATCCGTCAGCCTCCTGCACAGGCCTTGGTTTCCGCACCAAAAGGCGACCCAAAATGTATGAAACGTTTTCTGCTTGGGTGCGACCGAGTGACCAGCATCTTGAATTGTTAGGTCTGTCATCACAAGTCAATCGCGCCCAACAGGCCTTTGGCTGGAGCGCGTCCCGATGAAAGAGGGGACCTCCGCCAACGATAGTACTCTGTCAATGGAGACTCCCATGAATAGCACTTTCGTTACGACGGCAGTTGCCAGCGCGCTCGCGCTCGGCCTCACCACCACGGCTTACGCTGTCACTGGCGAGTTCAACAACATGTGCGCGGAGGGGCTTGCTCTTCACAAGCAGGTCAAGACCGACTGCGCCATCAATGGAGATTTCGGCGGAAAAACCTATTGTTTCGGCAGCGAGCAAGCCAAAACGGACTTTATGAAGAACCCTAAGGTCAATGCCAGAAAAGCAGAGAAGTTTTATTCGAAGCTTCATGGCTGACGGCCGCAGCGTAACTACTGAGTTACGCATACTTGCACTCAAGTGAAATGTCCCAAGGAACGTGCAGTGGGGCCCGCCTTCAGTAAGCGGGCCCTTTCTCTTTGGGCTGGCATTTGATCGCGAGACATCTTTGCAGGAAAACTAGATGCATAGGGGCAACGGAGCACCTGGGGGTATGGGTCCGGACGAAAGTAGCCTGCCTAACAAAAGGCGCAATTCAGCGACTCGACGCCTATAATTACGCCATGTTGAGTTGCTAGTGTGACTGCAGGGGTGAGAGACTGATGCTGCGTCGCTATGTACTGTTTTGGTTTTCTGCGATGGCCTTATTGGTGCTGGTGGATTGCAACGCGTCCTCGTCAGACGCGCAATCTTTCTTAGACGCGTTTCAAGCCGTCGCGGATGCTATGGAAGTTCGACTACAAAGGGCGGATGCTAGCCAGTTTCGACCCGCGATTATGACGACGCAGCCCAATCGCGCTCAGTTAAATCTGGTTTCTTAATCCGCGCCTGAAAAAGCGATGGACCTTTCACCATTTCAGGATTTTTCGATCTTCTTCGGTTCGGACGATCTGAACGCTATGACCACAGCGTATGACGCTGTCTGGTACCAATTGAAGGTCGCCGGACTAATAGCGAGTCCCGAACAAGCTCTTGTGGTCAAGAAGAAGCTTGCGCAGGTCATTCTCGCATGTGCGTGCGCTGGAGGTCGCGATCGTGAGCGACTAGAGGGTGTTGCACTGAAAGCCTTGTGGCTAAGGCTACGCACCCTTCAGGCCTAGCTTCTGATGCCTTCGCGGTGATGTTTCGCCGTCGCTTCTCATCACAGTTGTCTTTTCGTTTCTCTCGCCGCCGGCCAGTTAGCGGGATATCTGCGTGTCCGCTTGTGGCACGGAGTGGGCAGGTCCGGCGAGAGCCTGAGTTCTGATCAGGTCTAAAAGCGGACGCGCGGACCCGTTTGGAGCAGGCTTCCTCTCCTCTACAAAAGAGGAGAGTAGCCATGCAAGTCCGTGACAACAGCGTCCGCCTAGCGTTCTTCCAGCCCTGGAATAAGGGTAAGATCATAGGCCAGAAACCGCCTCTACAGCCGAAACACGTTTGGGCCGTTCGGACCCGTCTTCAGATCTCGAACCGCAAACGAGATTTGTCGCTCTTCAACCTCGCGATCGATAGCAAGTTGCGAGGCTGCGGCCTTGTCTCGAAGATGTGGCGCCTCACGGCTACGCAAAGGAGCGTGCAACGGTTCGTCAGAAGAAGACGAGGCGGCCTGTCCGCTTTGAGTTGACAGAACAAACTCGGCAAGCGGTTGATGGCTATCTGGCGCACAGCTCGAAAGATCCGGACGACTATCTCTTTCCCGGCCGCCGGGAAGGACGGCCTTTGACCACTCGACAATACGCCCGGCTGGTTTCCGATTGGACCAAAAGCATAGGCCTTGATCCGTTGCTTTTCGGAACCCACTCGTTGCGGAGGACCAAAGCGACTTTGATCTACCGCAGAACCGGCAACCTTCGTGCGGTTCAGCTGTTACTCGAGCACACGAAAATCGAGAGCACTGTCAGATATCTCGGAATCGAAGTGGACGACGCCCTAGCCATTTCAGAAGGTGTTGACGTCTGAAGAAACGGGCAGAGCTGACGCGCTCTGCCCCAACGATTTCGACTGCTTCGTGCCATGTGTGGACGGCTCCCTGTTGGCAAGAGCTTTTTGGAGGTGATGCACGGCTGGTCGGTGCTGCCATGTGTCCGGCCTTTCGATGCGGCGCTCACCCATGGCCGCTGGCCATAATGCTCTCCGCGAGAGCGGGTCCCGGTCATTAGCACGCAGTCAAGAGCTGCCCTGGCACGATTGGGGTGTCCCGATCTCCGGATCGACCGGCTGGGTGCATTATCCTCGTACTGCCCTTTCCAACCTCGTTAGCGCGCGTAAGGCGCGCATCTCTCCAACGACCTGCGAAGCAGGCTCCGCCGCTGACCATCAGGGCCCAGGCAATGCGGGCGATCTTGTTGGCCAAGGCGGTCCTAATCCGGCGTGAGGAAACTACCAACAAACCCGGGCACCTGATGTGCAGACGTAAGTTG
>CAZUKP010000217.1:0-3351 GCA_964620915.1 uncultured Hyphomicrobium sp.
GCCGAAGTCAAGGCAATCGAACGCCGCTTCAAAAAAGCTACCAATGAATAGGCGCTGGTCGGAAAGTCTCCAGCCCTCCGCACGGCCCGCGCAGAGCGACCGCGCCCATCTCCGGCGAGTAGTGGAGGGTGCGACGCGGGCGTGTTGATGCCCTTTCGTCGGCCGCGCTATTGCGCACGATATCTGGATTGTGAATTCCCGTATGAACGTCGGGCCCAGGCAGCGAGCGGATCTATGAGTTCTCCGTAGTCTTCTGCCTCAGAGACTTGCATTGGGGCACGCAACTTATCGAGGGCGGCTTGCCGCTTCTCGGCGTCGGTTCGTGCGTCCCGTTCACCGCGTCGCCGTACCGAGACTTGAGCGGTTAGCACCCCGCCATTCGTCACCCACGCGAATTGATAGCGCTCGTTCTTCAGTTTGCGTATGTCGAATGATGGCTCCATGACTCCCCCGCTTTTTACGCTGAGCAGGAGCAAAAATAAACCGCGGGGCCAGGCCAGCGTCTGCCGAGTGCAGCGCTGGCCGGTCGCCAATTTCAATCTCGTACGGCAGCGCCCGCCGTCGACTTCGGCGCCCCGTAAAGTACGACGGCACCGGCAATATCACCCGGCTGAAGTCCTTCACGCGCCTCATCGTACTTGTAGTGCATAAGCTGGTCTCTAGACGCTGGGTGATCGAGGCCGATCGCATGGCCAATCTCGTGCACAAAAGTGAACCGCAGATCGTAGGTTTCCAGATCGCCGTCGAAACCTGTCTTCCAAGGTCGAAGGGGGTTTATGCAAACAAGCGCACGAGTGAGGGGTTGCAACCTTTTCTGCGCTGCCGATTTGCCGACCTTTGAAAGCGCCTGGGCGTTGCCAAGCGCGCGGTCCGCCAGAAAACTGCGCGAGCTTTGCTCGTTATACCAAACGTTCGCGTAGGCCCGGCCTTGCGGTACAGCCTGGGCGCCAATGAGAATATCGGCTTCATCGGCGCTGGCGGCCGGGTAGAAATGGACGTTGGCGACATCCTCCCACATTCGGAACGCAGTTTCCAACTCCATTTGGATTCGAGACAGGGGAATGCCTAGTGTATGAGTGTATTGGCTTAGCGGGTCCAAGTCCGCACAATTGCGCGCGTCCTGAAAGGTCATTGCACGTTTGACGATCGCATAACTGATGTTGGCGCCCATTCCTATTTGGGGCTGGCCCCATTTGACGAGTGTGCCATCGAGGCGCAACAGTCGATACATTTCTTCTCCGGCGTTCACAGGCATCAGCGACGCCGCGAGCATTAACAGCACAGAAGCAAGAGATGTCCCTCGGATCAACGGTCCGCCCCAATCAACATCGGCTTGAAAGCAACCATCAGCTGCAAGCCCCCCGCCCCTAGGCTAAATGCCAATTGGGCAAATTGTTGGCAGACAACAGCGCATATGCCCACCTGACATACGGCGGCTGCCTAAGGCCACCACAGCCAACCGGCGGGGCGATATTGTGTCGGTAGCGTTCCAGATTGCGGAACAGGTCCGCAACTCCCACGTTTAGGGAGGAACGCTAGGGCATTGTGCCCTCCAGAGTTGGGTTTAAGGGGCGCGTTGTATGATGATTCGGTATTCTTGTGCTGCTGGCGCGGGCCGCGACAAGGGCGCCGAATTCAGGTCGCAAAGCGACTAGATGTGGTCATCAGATGTCGATTTGCAGCATCGATTTCTGCGGCTCGGTGAGGTTCACTTTCAGCAAGGCGATACGCACGCACGTCTCTACCGCGTGGAGTGCGGGCCCCTGTGCCATTACATGCACAGCGAGTACGGTCGCCATGAGATAATCGAGTTTGTATTTCCTGGCGACATCATAGGATTCGGGCCGCTTCAAACCCATGTCAGTACCGCCCGCGCTGTTACTGCGACCGAAATGAGCTACGTGACAGCAAACCAATTCCGGTGTGCACTTGAGAATGACGGCCAACTGGCGGCGCGCGCTGCAGCTGCTGCCGATTGGGAATTTGATCGCCTTCGCTCTCGAACCGTAAACACAGCGCGAAAACGCAGCCCGGCTTGGCGCCTTGCGTCGCTCCTATTGGTACTTTCCCATCTCAACGCTACCGAGGTGCGCGAACCTGTTGTCGTTCACGACATGATTCAATCCGGATTTGTCACCGAACGTCTGGGTATTACCGACACTCAGGCTTCGCAGGCGCTCGACGAGCTACAACGATTACGTTTGATTGCGGCCGAGGATGCCGGATTGCGAATCATCGACCTTGATCGATTGAAACGGTTCGCAGATTCGGCCGAAACTGGCTGAACTCGATTGCTGAGCGCGCCGGCGTCCGCTTGCAGACGGCAACAGATTAGCAACGTGCAGACATTCTCTTCGGTGTACAAGGCAAGCCGAGGGGGCGGGTATTTGCAAACGTGTGGCACAGAGAAAAAGAGGCCCGACGAACCCTGGCGGACCGCGGCCTTGGTGACGATTTAGGGCCAGTCGCCGAGGCGACAGAGCAGGCGCAGTTAAGCTCTATGGAAAATCGGTGTCGGCTGCATCGAGTCGCCAGGCGATCAAAGACCATTAGCTGCAAGAGTAATCAGACCGCGCTTTGTGCGGTCTGATCATTAATGTTGCCCTGCGAAGGATAATCTTATTGTTCCGCCACCTCTGGCAGTTCCTTCGCCTCCTCGGCACTCATGGTGAGGTCAACGCGGTTATCACCTATTGAGAAGTTGTCCGCATTGATTTCGACGGTCTTCGCGCCGAGACCAAGAAACCCGCCGATGTCCGTATATACGGCTCGAATATCTCCGTCGGCGCTTTTCTCAACTTTGGTCACGTCACCAAGCTTTTCACCGTCGGAGCTATAGATGGACCAGCCGGTGAGGTCACGCATTTCAGCGCTTTGTGCTTCTGGCATATTGCTGTCGCTCGCAGCTGGGGACTGCTGCTCAGTGTTGGCCGCCGCAGCTGCAGGTTCCTGCTGTCCACTAGGGTCGTCCTGCGCAGCCACAGGGGCTATGCCAAGGGCGGCTGCCAGTGCGCCAGCGGTAAGGAGTTTCATCCACATTTAAGTAACCTCTCTATGCTCGGTCAGTGCGTGCCCGTTAGCTCACAATATATAACTCTGTCGCCTCGATTAGGTTCCATGTTCCCCTTCAAGACCTACCGGACAGATTGAGCGGATTGCATAAGTTGAGACTTTGCGGTTCTTCGTAGCCCCGAGGAGGGGCCACGATGAGACAGCGAGACCAGCAGGCGCCGGAGAGTGCCGAGAAGACCGTCAGAGATATCCGCAGAGCTACCCGGCGGCACTTCTCTGCGGAGGAGAAGATCCGCATCGTGCTGGAGGGCCTGCGCGGCGAGGAGAGCATCGCCGAGC
>CAZUKP010000218.1:0-3349 GCA_964620915.1 uncultured Hyphomicrobium sp.
GACGCCTTGCGGGTCGCCCAAAGATTCCCCTTTTCGTTTTATCTGATTGATCAAAAAATGCAGGGCATCGACTGCGGTGGTAAGTTTTCGCCGCCAATCCCAAGCCAGAAAAACGGTATTGAAACCCTGATCGCGAAAAAACTTTAGCGCTTTGACATACGGGCTCACACCGACAAAGGTCGTATCCTCGTCTGCGACCACAATGTGCCGGTTCAGGTCGAAGCCGTCCTGATCAATCACGAGTTTGAGGCCGTCTCGTGCCGGTCCAAAGATTCCCCTGTCGAGCCATATTTCGTCGAACCTGTAACGACCGCTTGTCCCCTCTTCGAATGGTCGATCCGCGCGGTACAGCTGCGATCCCATTCCACCCGGTAGAAGAATTACGGTTTTCCGATCGGGGTTGAAGGTGGCAAAAAAGTCGTCGATATCTTCCTTCTGCTGGATGCGCGTGTACTTTAAGACTTCATCCCTGTAGGCATCGCTATCAGCCATGACGACGCTCCTTCTAAAACGTCCGATCTCGAAAAAGTTCTCGAAACGGTGGGTGATGGCACGGGCCGGAATAAATTCATCAGGGATCGGATCGATTCATCATCTGTCTTTGGCGGGCGCCAAGCAAATGGAATTGTCGGCCAGTCCAACACGCGGGACCCAGACATCAGCGATCCGAACGTCTAAGCGATTGAGCCGGTTTATTATTACGGCGTGAAGGTGCGCTGGAACAACGGGCGTTCGGAGATGTTCCGCCACGGAGGAACAGGCCCGCGCGGCGGAACGCGATCAGATCCATTGGTCGGGCTTTGGCGCGCTCTGTTCGGCTAATAGGAGTCACGCCCCTGGCCCCGTTGCTACGCTATGACTCCGCCGGCCCATGGAGATCGTGTTGGACCATATCGATTTGCGACCCTTCGTCATTCTGAGCGAGCGCATTGAAGGGCTGTTACGCGGGCTGGTCGCCCAGGTGCCGAATTTCATCGGCGCAATCGTGTTCATATTTGCCACGTGGCTTTTGGCCAAAGGCGTCCGATGGCTTCTGTCGTCAGTCGTCTTTCCTAAGCGCATGCGTCCTGCGCTCAAAAATGCCCTGCTGGTGATTGCCTCCACGATCGTGTGGTTTTGCGGACTCCTGATCGCGGCGACGATCGCACTGCCGGGCTTGACGCCTGGCGAAGCCCTCGCTGCTTTGGGTATTGGGTCCATCGCGATCGGCCTGGCGTTTAAGGACATTTTCGAGAATTTTCTCGCCGGCATTCTTCTCATGTTGCGCAAGCCGATGAGAATCGGCGATTTCATCGAATGCGAGGACATCACCGGCGAAGTCGAGACCATCACCATTCGTGACACGTTCGTACGCAGGACAGATGGCGTGCTGGTCATGCTGCCAAATGCATTCCTCTACAAGAACCCGGTTCGAGTCCTGACCGATCTTGATATTCGCCGGACCACGATCACCGTTGGCGTCGCCTACGGCGAGAGCGTCGTGGAAGCGCAAAAGGTCATAACGGGCGCGGTCGAAAAGCTCGATTCAGTCGATAAGAGCCGTCCAATCGAGATCTTCGCCAAGGCGTTCGGCGCTTCGAGCATCGATTTCGAAGTGACATGGTGGACGGGCTCGCGCCCGATCGACATTCGAAGATCTCGCGACGAGGTCATTGAGTCCGTCAAATCGGCCTTGGACGACGCGGGTATCGAGATTCCGTTCCCGTACCGGACGCTCACGTTTAAGGAACCGCTCGACGTCGCGGCGACAGTGCAAGAGAGCGCTCAGCGCAAAAAAGCCTAGAGTTCGCGTGCGGCGTCTGAAGGGCTCAGTCGCGCCCTTCAGTCTCGATATTTATTGTCTGCCCGCAGTGCTTGCAGTGCACCGCGTCGGCGTCATGACGCGTCAGACCGCACTCGGGACATTGCACGCTGACGCGAGCGGGGCGGAAGATCGCCTGCACGAGGCGTACAAACAGACCGACTCCGACCAGGAGGATAAGAATCGTGAGGAATTGTCCGATCTTCCCCTCAAGCGTAATGTCGCCGAATCCAGTTGTCGTCAACGCACCGACCGTAAAGTAGAGCGCGTCCAAATAGTCGGAGATGCCCGGGTTCGTGTCCTCTTGCAGCACAAACACGACCGAACTCATGACAAAGATAAACACCAGCAGATTGACGACGCTCTTGATGACGTCCTCGTGCCGCCGGAACCACGCAAACTCTTCTCTGAGATCCGACAAAACGCGATAGGACTGAAACACACGAAAGGCGCGTAACACGCGCAAGAAGAGGAAATTTTCCAAGAACGTCGGCGCAAGAAGCGTGACGATGACAACGAGGTCGGCGTAGGTTGTCACTTGGCGGAACAGTCGCGAAGGCGACGGCGCAATCCAGAGCCGCGCTGCCAGGTCGGCGATGATCACGACGGCAATGATGGCGTCGACCCAGTGAATCCACGGCGCATCGCGAACCAATGACGAGGCGATGAAGAAGATGAGGGCGACCGTATCGAAGGCCAGCAGCGTGAAGCGGAACAGGCGCCCGCGCCTGTCTGCGCCGGTATAAAGAGCACGTACGAAAGTCTTTACGGCATTCAAATCGCGGGCCTCTTGGCGTAAGGACGCTGCACCGCGCATCCTAGCTCAAACAGACGACGTGCGCGTCGCCGGAGCCGGGAAATAGCGAAAAAGCCTAGACGTATGGCGAAGAGACTTTATTGGAGCGGGCGATGGGATTCGAACCCACGACCCCAACCTTGGCAAGGTTGTGCTCTACCCCTGAGCTACACCCGCGATCCCAACAAGGACTACGATCTAGTTGATCGCCGCCCGAATGTCCACTCTACCTCGAAAACGAGGCTCAATCGCTTAGCCCATGGCAGCCGACCGCAAGACCCTTGAGACCCGCCTCGCGGCGCTCGGCATCGCAACGACTACGGTCGAGCACGAGCCAGTATTCACGGTCGGGGAGTCGGCGAGTTTGCGCGCGCGCCTTCCCGGCGCCCACACCAAGAGCCTGTTCCTGACCGACCCCGACGGGCGCCTGGTTTTGGTCGTCGCCAAGGACGAGACCCGGGTCGATCTCAAAGCCTTGGCCAAGCGGCTTTCGACCGGGCGCTTCAGTTTCGGCAAGCCCGACAAGCTCGAGGCGGTGCTCGGCGTCAAGCCTGGATCGGTCACGCCGTTCGCCCTGATCAATAAATCGGCTGCGCCGGTGATCGTGGTGGTCGACCAGGCGATCCTCGACTTCGCCGAGGTCAACTGCCACCCGCTGCAAAATACCGCCACCACGCGGCTTGCCACCCCCGATCTCATCCGCTTCATCGAGGCTTGCGGGCATGAGCCCTTGATCGTTCCCTTGAGCTGAT
>CAZUKP010000219.1:0-3348 GCA_964620915.1 uncultured Hyphomicrobium sp.
GTTGATCGTCTCCTCGTTGCGGCGGAAAAAGGGGCTGTCGATGCGGAGCCGGGCGGCGAGCTGATAACTGTGCAGAAGCCTCAATGTGCGTAGGATTCGCAAGAAGCCCAAGCCTTCGCCGACCACCGGGGCGAGGAACGAAACGATCGCGACCATGTCGGCCCAGGTTGCCGGATGGGCAAATTCACGAGCGGGATGAGGGCTCGCATAAATGCGAGCGCCGAAATCGGCAAGGATAACCAGTCCAAAAGCCAGATCGAACCATTCCACGGTTTGCGTCCGTGGAATGAAAGAGGTGCCAATAATAAAGGCGATGGTAATGATGTCGAAGGCGAGCAGGCTATAGCGGAAGCGGTGCGCCGCACGGCTTTTGCCGAAATATAGAAGGCGCAGGCGCTCGCGCAGAGTTTGTCCGCTTACCTCCTCAGAGTCTTCGGCTGCGGGCGCAGAAGCCCGCTTCTTGCCCGTGCTTGCCTTTCTCTGTCCTGCTAAACGCGCCATCTCATCGACTTCGCTGTGGCCCCGGCGCTTAGAGGCTCGACGGCCACCCTGATAAAGCGGAAAACCCTGCGCTTTGGAATTATGGAGCGGGCGATGGGGATCGAACCCACGACCCGTAGCTTGGGAAGCTACTGCTCTACCACTGAGCTACACCCGCGATCCTGGAGTCTTAGCATAACGCCGAAGCAGGCCTCCGCGATTTTTTTTGGTCATGTGCTTCAAGGCCGCTGCCGGCATGCCGCTATTGGGCCGATGGTTCCATCTCGCCTCTAAGCGCCTCATCGTGATCGAGCTCTTGAGCCGACGGCAACAATCGACCCATTTGCTTAATCGATACCGCCGGATAGAGCGGGAACGCACGGAGTCTTTTCTTCAGTTTCGAAGTGTAATCTTCGAAGACATCACGGCAAAGATCCTCATCATTCTCTGACAGGTGGCGGCGAAGAATAGCCTCCTCAGCAGCCCAATCGAATGAGGCAAGAGGTGGGTCAGGCAAGGTCAGATAGCGAGACTGGCAATGCAGGTAAGCGAGCAGCCGCAAGCGTATGGGCAAATCACGTGAGCGAATCTTGTCGAGCGCAATGGCGATATCTGAGCTCTTGGACTCCTTGAGCCGGTTATTGAACGTTTTAAGCAAGCAGTCACGAAAGCTACGGGACCAGTAATGAATCAGGATACACCCAAACTTTCCAATCGGAATCAAAGCTCCCCTGGGATCCGCCGGTCTGGAATCGATGCGGAAACCGTGCATCCTAGGAATGCCCACAATCCGTTCAGACCGTGCGATCGATTTGCCGGTGTGGCCCCAGAATCCACCTTTCGCAGGATCGTCATCCCCCAAGATGGGACACATCGCCCAAGGCATGCGGAGCTGACCAAAATCGGGGAAAATCGAAAAAAGATCATCGATCGAAACATCAGGATTCAACGCATGAAAATACTCATCGCAATCGATCGCCATGGTGTAGGGAGCGCATTCGATGATCGGGGTCAAATCCAGGCGACTTAGCGCTGCGTCAGGATCGAGATCGCCCTGCACACGATGAACAACGAGCTCGGCGGATGAAGGGAACGGCATCCCAAGGAGATCCTCGCGGTCATCCTCAGTTTGCACGCAGGCATGGATAAATTTCACACCGGACCGCACATGGTGATCGACGAACGCGCTCCAGTAAGGCCGCTCTCGAAAGCAATATCGCGTGAGAATCTGTACGCCATCGAGACAGCCCTTAGCAGGCTGTTCGCGCCCGTCAGCGTCAGGAGGCAATAGCGAGCGGGCCATTGGATATGAACTCCAGTGCTACCACGTCCCCGATAGCGTGAGCTGTCCAAGGCCGCAAGGCATTCGATTTCTCATGGGCCGATTATACGTTGCGACAAGCCACCGGCCGCAGCACCGGCTTCGCTATAAAGGGATCAGCGACATTGCGCGGGCTCGAAGATAGGCTGCGCGAAACCACGAAACAATCGATCGGCCTCGAGACCGGCTGTTGGGGGGTCTCAGCGTCGCCTGCCACGACTCGAACGCTTGCGACACCCGGTCGAGTTCCGCGCGCTCCAGCCGTGCATCGACGGCTTTCGGAGGAGGCGCACTGGAAAAAAAACCATCAGGCAGTCCCACACCACTCCGCAAAGCAAATGCGTCACGATCGGTTTGGCTTGGCCAAAAGGTTGCCGCGGCGTCGCTGGAAAACAGATGCTTACTGTCACGAGATGCTAAAAATTTTACCCAGAGGCGGCACTGCGCTTGGTCTCCGTCGTGAGCGCCGATCATCTGAGTAAGCCAGTAGACCAACCGCATATCGGGCGTGATCCTTTTGTACTGCGCGATATCGGCCGGCATGGGGATGCCCGTCCAGCGAAAAAATCCGGGCACCAAATCCCGAGCAAGATCGTCGAACGATATAACCTGCACATTCGGAAACACGCTTCGAAAGGCCTCAATCTGCCGGCTGTACTCGAAGACAGGGGCGACAGCCGATATGAAGCGCTCGAACGATCCGCGGAATCGAACCTGGCGACCCAAAAACTGGGTCGCGTAGAGCGCCTCGGCATATTTGTCGGCGCGCCGAAGACAGAGATGGACCGCAATGTCGTCGAAGTCGCGGATGACCGTGCGCAGCCGTTCAAGATATTCAAGCCTGCGGTCCCAATAGTCTTTTTTGTTGTAACCTTCCCAGTCCCTGGTACCGGCAATCCGAACCGACATTTCTTCTGCACTGATGATCGTGGTGCGGTCGGGGCCGCTTCTGCTAAGCAAATTGGTACGGAGTTCTTCCAGAAGTGCCGGCTTCGCAAGGGCGATCCCATGGGCGAATTCGTTGTGGCTACGCCGCCGGACGCAAAGCGGCGGGAAAATATAGCCGCGCTCGGCCAACCATCGTCGGTTGCTGGCTAAGGCAGTTTGGATAGATGTGGTGCCGGTCTTGTGAGTTCCGACATGAAGTATCAAGCGCATCGGATCTTGCTCTGCTGCTCCGGACGTATCTCATAGGATCGGTTGGAACGGTTTTCTGCCAAGCGCCAGCGACTAAGCGGCCGCTCTGCCAGTGAGCCAAACCCGCGATCCGGCTGCTTCTATCATGGCCGACTTATTGCGAAAAGCGGCGCCTCACAGAGTGGTGATGCTGCGCCTCTTGCGGTCGCCCGCGAACCTCCTGTTAATGCCAGGCTGGAGAGAAGAGTCATGACAGAGGCCGCGCTCGCCGCCGGGCGAACCAAATTCAGCGACCCCGAAGTCACCGCTACAGGCGAGCGCCGCGCGCGGGTCGAGCTCGTCTCGTTGCGCACGTTGTGGATCAATACCGGCAGCCTCTGCAACATCACCTGCCGCAATTGCTATATCGA
>CAZUKP010000220.1:0-3304 GCA_964620915.1 uncultured Hyphomicrobium sp.
CACAAACTAATCTTACCACTGATTATAAGGCCGGCCAAGCAAGCCGGGGTTGCACGTTTGGTTTTGCTGCTGCCTCGAAGGGTGTCACTCAAGTGCGTGCTTCGAGACGCGCCTGGCGGCGCGCTCCTCGCGAGCAGGCCTCGGCATGAGGAGACCGGTACGGGGGCGAGGTCGGACTAAGAGAACGCGCCGGAACCACCCCTCCTCGTCATGGCCGGCCGGAGGCTCCACAAAGTGGCGAGGAGCGCCAAGCGTCCCCGCTGCATCTATTTGCAGACAAACGATGTGCGGGATGACCGGGTGAATAGCATTCCGCCCACTTCCAAATGCTCAGAAAACACAGAGGACTGAGAATGGGACTGGAGCCCTAACGCAAATTTTGTACGCAGTCGCGGATAGCTTCTTGGGAAAGACGTTGAAACTCGTCAGATTGCTTTCTGTATTTCTGCCAATACTCGATTTCCTGAATAGTCAGATTTTCATAGACCTTAGAGGAGGAACACTCACAAAATGCCTCAAGACCGCCCTTGGATGCCAAGGTACCGTCCCCGATCCAGCCGTCGCCACGTTGGACACACCATTGTATACATCGCTTCCCGGATTGAGGTGGGCGATTTCGATTGTGTTACAGAATATGTCGTACTTCGTGATGCCCGCTCAAATGAAAAGTCGTTAGTGAAGAAATAGTAGCCACCGACACCAGCAAAAAAGAGGTAAGCGAGTTGGCCGACTGCAGGTATTACATTTACTACGAGAGCCCACAGAAGCGCCGCCCACCAAGAGAGATCGAACCAGCGCATCAGCCCTATTACTGAAAAAGGCAGGGACAGTAGCCCGAAAAGCATAAAGAGAAGGCCAAAGGCACCTGCGAGTAGGCCCCCCAACAATTCTAATAGTTTGCTAAACATAGCCCCGCTTCCCTTGTATGGTTCGGAGCGTCGGCTCTAATCCATGAGCAACGCTGCGACGTAGAGGACCTAAAAACCTCTCAGCTCCACGACCTTTTTCTTGAAGATCGCCATGAGCGGTTCGTCGATCTTTTCGAGGTCGTCAGCGACTTCGATTTCGCCGAAATCGTCGGAAAAAACGAAACGATCCCGTTCGTCCCCTTCATAAAAATCGAATAGGCGCCCCTGCCTGACCCTGTCGTAGTACACACCGAACTTCGTAGCGAAATCCCGATAGCCGATCTTATCGGTCTCACGAAACAGGGCGTTGTCTTTGAGCAGGAAGGCAAGGCGGCGGCGGCAATAGCTAAACACATAGAGTTCGCGTTCCGTGGTCTCGATCTCGGACGTGGTGCGCTCCGTCGCTTGAACTGTCCCCTCGATCCGGTGCTGATTCTGCAGGTGCTTCAGTATTTTTCGCGCCAACGCTTCCTCGAATGCATTTTTGATGAGACCACGGTAGGTGCCGTCTATCTGCTGCGAGCGAAGGTGCGTCAGACCTGCCCTCTGCAACAGAAGCCTGCACAGGTCCTCGGAAGGGTTGCGAAATTCGTCTGTAAATTGACCTATGAGGTTGCTCTTGAGAAGGCGGGTACGGGCTTGTTGACCAATATGCTGATAGTCAAATCTGTTCCTGATCAAATGCTCAAGCGCGTCTAGTTCGTCTGAGCGAACCGTTCCTTTGGCGAGGGCCTGTAGGCTCAATGAAAGGAATGGATCATCGTCCATCCGGTTGGTCTCAACCGTGTCGATGAAGAACTCGTACTCAAAACCGTTGGTTAGAGCGCCGACCCTGCCGCCGGGGAGCGCACTAAAGTATCTTTTCAGCTGACCACGGCACTCACTGAGATCCGTGCCGCATGGCTTGCATTCGAGGGCGATAGCGGCCGAGCCGCCGTTCGTCTTGAGTAGAAAATCTACGCGGTTCTTGTACCGGTCGGCGAAGTCGGCCGCGTGCTCGGCAATGACCTGATTTGGATCGTTTGGGTCGTAACCGAGAAGCCGTACGAAGGGCAGGACGAGGTAGAGTTTCGTGCATTCTTCGTTGGTGCATTGAGGAACCCGCTGAAGGCCCTCCCGCGCAAAGACAAGAAGATTGTCTCTGAACCCAGCCATGACCCCACCCCTTGAGGCACGAGCATACCAGTCTGGGACCACGCGCCAAAGTGGTTATGGTTCTCTCTCAAAACTTAATCAGTCGTCCATCCATCGTTTCCGTGGTTGGCGCCCTCTCTGCGAAGAGCCTATCCGAATTACTTTGCCGATACGCATGTTTTCCTTGGATTGGTGGGCGAGGCACTCATTCACTATGAGATGGAGTATTTGCGTGGCTACTACGTGCAGCAAGAAGCGGAACAATAGAGATGGACACATTCAAGTCCGAACGGTCCGTGATACTGACGTCACTTTTCTATCCGGATCACCCGAGGACTTAGGGAGCGTGCGCGCTGGTGTGCGTCCATTGATGGTCAATCAGCCACATCAGTTTTTTTCACACCCGCAGACTCGTGGATGGCCGGGACAAGCCCGGCCATGACGGGAAAAGGGTAGGAGCCAAGTGCCGCTAAGCGCTACGAGCGGCAGTCGCCGGCTTTATCCTTGGCCAGGCATTGGTTGTCGAGCTCGCCGCTGGTCGGCTTTTGGTATTTGACGTCGTAGTCGACACCGGCCCTGCCGGTCGGCCATTGGCTGCAATTGGTGCACCAGTGCCACGTGTCGCTCCCTTTGCGTTTGCGATATTCGGTCATCTCGATTGTCTCCCAGAGGCCGTTGATCGAGGCATGGCGCATGCCAGCCGACTCACTTCGAGTTGGGGAAGATAGTCCGCCTACAATCAAGAGTCGATGAGTGCAGAGATACACGTGAAACGTGTCTCAGGTTGTGGCCTCGCAAAGGCCCTCGGCGTCCCCATCGCCCTGCCCAAAGTTTCGGCAGTAGACGGACGAAAACGCCTCGGAAACGCCCCCTGGCGATCCGCCGGCGCGCGGACCAATCTCGTTTTTCCCGGGATTTCCGCCGCGATCCGGATTGGCACGATTCCTGATTATTACAAGGGGCCGGGGGGGCGTCGTGACGCTCGCGCCGAGACGTTTACGCCGGAAAGCTCGCGTCGAGACGCATCCGTCGAGACGCATCCGCCGGGACGTGTGGATCGAAGGGCGCGCGCCGCGCGCCAGGGACAGAGGGCGTTTGCGCAAGGGCTTCAAGGTCCTTGCGCAACCGCGCGTTCGGGACCGGCAAGCAGCTCTCAGCAAGCTGCTTGCGGCGCTGCTCGCAGCAAGGCGCTTCCGCCAAGCTGCCCGTGCAAGCCAGGGAGGGGCTTTGCAGAAGAAAGTCGGAGATACGCCGCCAGGCCA
>CAZUKP010000221.1:0-3289 GCA_964620915.1 uncultured Hyphomicrobium sp.
TGACAGCCCTGCAGCGCCAGCTGATCGATGAGAAGCTTTCCGCCAGTCCGGGTCGCCGTTGTGTTCGTTTGAGTCATCTTGAGAGGTGTTGTGACAGCGCAGACGCTTGGCGAACAGCACTAATCCGCGTCTCAGTTACGATGCCGTTTGCGCCCGAAGTAGGGGCAACTCAGCGCGAGGATCCTGCCGCACTTTGACAATGATTGCAGGCAAACATAGTCGGCAGAAGGCAGCTAGGGTATTTACAGGTGTAGACCCGGACCCTAAATGAGCCATTCATTTTGGGCCCCAGAAGGTTGGGCCGGGATTTGGAAACGTTTTCGCCCTTGGGCGGTGGAGGTCCTATGCGATGGAGAAACTTGCCTCTGCGGCGGCCCTGATTGCGAAGAGCCGGCCCGAGCGGCCGGTGCGTGGTCTGCGCCCACACGCCGCAGGCCGAGCAGCGCGATGGTTCTGCGAGCATTTTCCCGGCGACGTCGCCTACGCCTACAAGGCGAACAGCTCCGTCTTCCTGATCGGCGGTCTTTATGGCGCGGGCATCCGCCACTTCGATGTGGCCTCGCTTCCGGAGATCGAGGACGCCGCAACGATCCCCGACGCCCATTTGCACTTCATGCATCCCGTCAAATCCCGGCACGCGATCCGCCGCGCTTATGAGCTTGGCGTGCGCAGTTTTGCGCTCGATGGCGAAGACGAGCTCGACAAGATCATGGAGGAGACGGATGGGGCCCGCGATTTGATCCTCTGGGTCCGTGTCACGGTTCCCTCGATCAACAGTCAAATACCATTGGAGCGCAAGTTTGGTGTTTCCGGCAAGACGGCCGCAGAGCTGCTTGTGAAGACACGGCAGGTTGCGGGCGAACTCGGCATCACCTTTCATGTCGGCTCGCAGACGACGACGACGGATGCCTTTGTCATTGCGCTTGACGACGTGCGCCAGCTGATCGGCGAGTCCGGCGTGATGATCGATCGTCTCGATGTGGGCGGTGGTTTTCCTTCGCGCTATGTCGATAGCGCGCCTGCGCCGCTTGAAGATTTTCTCGACACCATCCTGGCGGGTGTCGAAAAGCTGCCCGTGAAAGAGAACATTCGCTTGATGTGCGAGCCGGGGCGCGTGCTCGTTTCTGAGGCTGAGAGCCTGATCGTGCGTGTCGATGCGCGCCGCGGCAATGAACTCTACATCAATGATGGGTCCTATGGGATGCTGTTTGATGCTGCGCATCTCGGCTTCATCTTCCCGATGCGTCTTGTCAGCCGGGAGGTCGACCCGTCCGAACCAATGGAGCCCTTCGAGCTTTGGGGGCCGACGTGCGACTCCATCGACTACATGAAGGGTCCCTTTATGCTTCCCGCCTCGATTGCGGAGGGCGATTACATCGAGATCGGAAACATGGGTGCGTACGCGCGCGCACTTGCGGGTCATTTCAACGGTTACGGCGAATACGATGAAGCGATCCTGCTCGATGAGCCGATGATGACGATGTTTTCGGCAGAAACCGTACGGGTGCGCTCGATCCAACGGTGATGAGAGCAAAAGGTCGTACCGTTCGCGGTGCCCCACGTACTTCAACTTCTCCACAGCCTATCCAGACCTGATCCCCAACGAATCGGATAACGCGGAGGTTGCAAACCTCGCGGAGGGCAGGCCATGGCAGCTGTAGATCTCTTTGCGCGTTTCGTTTCAGAATTTGCCGGACAGGCCGGATCGGCCAAAGCGAACGCGGACCGGCAGGCATCCGCCGAGCGGCTTCTGACGAAAGCCGAGTATGAATTTTATCAACTGCGGCGCGATCTGGTGGGGGTGCTGGGCGAGGCGCCGTCTGTCGAGCCACCCGTCGCGCGCGAGGATCGTCCGGTGGCGCCCAAGGCTGCTTGAAATAGCACCCTTGATCATTGCTGCTGCTTAGGGGGCCGCGGCCGTCGGCTGCTCTGAGGCCTGAACGCAGATCGGGTTTTCCTTTAGCGTCTTGCACGCATCGAGAATGAGGGTCTGTGCCGCTTCGGCGTAGGTCGCATAGCCCGCCTCTTCCGGGTGACCGTCGCCGACGCGATAAAGCGGTACGCCTTGCCGCATGGCCCGCTCCTTCGCTTTGAGCATTGGGTCTAGCGCACTTACGACCGGGATGCCGACAGCTTGTGCCGCTTCGTTGATGCGCGCCTCCAATGCCTTCTCGTTTTTGACGACGGTATCCAGGACCGGCGGAAAATCGGCTTCGCCTTGGCGTGCGGCATACGCGACGAGCACCCGTGGCTTGGAGGGAATGATCATGATTCCCAAGAGCTGATCATTGCTCATAGCCAATTTCGACCAATCTGCGAGCATTTTCAAAAAATCGTTCCAGACGACGCGGGTTTTCGCTCGTGACACGTCCATGGCTCGGGCATGGTCGCCGACACGGCTAACCTTGATCGACTCGCCCGTGTGCGGGACATCTGCGTAGTTACCGTTCTTCACGCGTCTCTTGTAAATGCCGCGCAGCTTGTCGATCACCAAAAGCTTAAGTGCGCTGCCGATTGCGGTTTCCTCTTCGATGAATTTGCCGATCTTGAGTTGTTTGTAGATTTTGGTGCTGTTCCAGCACGCCGGCATGCTCAAGGAGAGCCGCTGAATCTCTTCCTTCCAGAAGATGGTGTCACGGTTGATCGGGCAGTGAGATCGCTCGGAGAAATCGTTGGCTGGGTAGAGTGCGACGATGGCACCTTGAAAGCCGCCATCCAGGCTTTGGTGCACCAAGGCATGGTAGGAATAAATGCCAAATCCTCCGACGCCGAAATTGTAGGTCGGGATGCCAGTGCGGGCTTCCAGGATGGCCGGCCAGGTGTCCTGCGTTTCAACGTTGTTTCCGAAGGTGTGCGAGTCCCCAATCGCAGCCAGTGAATCTCCTGCTGCTGGTGGATTGCGAAATCCTTGCTTGTCGACGTCGGGCAGGTCCGAACTTAGCTTGTAGCCGAACTCGGCGTCAGGAATCCGATGCGATGTCTTGTTGATGGGAAAAGGTGTGAGAAGCCGAAGGGCAAACTCACAGACAAGAAGTGAAGCAGCTAACGCGATCGTGAAAGCGAGCAGGTTGTGTCCACGACGGCCTAGTTTCATCTGTCGCAATCCCTGACAAGTTCCCCATTGCGATAATGGGCCGGTTTTTATTGAGAGCGCAACGATTGGCCTGAGAATTTGGATTGCCGCCGCAGTTTCGGCGCCAGGGTGCGGTTCTTCGCGAGAGTTCGTTGCAGGGTTTGCATGCTTGCGGGCACGGAGGAAACTTTCGAGAATGCCTCGAGTTCCATTGTC
>CAZUKP010000222.1:0-3287 GCA_964620915.1 uncultured Hyphomicrobium sp.
AGCGGCTTGCAGGAGGTAGCAACTCTCTCGTTAACGAAGCATCGAGCAAGGCGATTCAGCTGCACTGGACAGAGATCGCAACGGCAATTACAACTGATACGCTGCGTTACGCGGCCCCAATTATCGCCTATCCCGCTGACCTCGCTGCCGGCGCTTACAACGCCAGCAACTGGACCCACACAAGAATGCGTGCGGCGACACCTCGCCTCACGGACATTTATCTCTGGGTTGCGACTGTGGTCTTACTCGCAATCCAAATACCTGTGGTTTTATCCCTGATCTGCAAATACTGGGGCAGTTGGAACCGGCGCGTGCTTGCAGGAGTTGGCCTGATGCTTTGCGTAGCAATCATCAATGCCATTCTCTACAGCGTGGGCAACGGTCTTCAGAATGTACGATACGCCCTTCCAGCTGCCTACCTGGTCTTCGCCGCTATCGTTTGGGGGAACTTCGCTTGGGCTGTTGAGAGGATAAGCGCAATGCGACGCGCTTGAACTTGCCGAGTCCTGTCCCGCTGAGTGCTCAGGCAAGGCGCGGGAGAGGCACTAATTGCGGATAAGCCGATAAAAGTCCATCGGACATTTGAGACAAAGGCTTACGGACGACGTATTGCAACGTTGTATGTTCCCTTTCGCTCCATGGCGAACCACGCGAAAGGCCACCGCTCCTCGACTGCGAACTCTAAAACGGCCCGCTGCACGCCATAACTCCCCAGGTCTAAGTCGACGTGACAGAAGTCATCAAATGCAAGGAAGCCGGAACGCTTTACTTTAGTGGCCGCGGCCTTGATGTCGCGGCGCACGCCGTCGTATGAGTGGTCGGCGTCGATGTAAATCCAGTCGAAATAGGCATCAGGAAAGCGGCTCAAGACTGCAAACGAAAGACCCTCATGTAGCTCCACCCTCTTGTCGGCGACCAACTCTGGCAATAGGTTGGAGAGATCAAGATCGATGAGGTGCAGCTCGACTGGATTGTTGACTTCAAGAATTATCCTCGCGAACTTGCCACGCGCGGTCCCCACTTCAGCCACACGGCCACGGGGCGTTAGCTTCGAAACGAGAAGTTTCCTCGAGCCACACACCTGGCACTGGTCCAGGAGCTCTTGAGGAATTGAAACTGAGTCCTGCCGTGGCACCGAAGCAAGACGAATGAGGCGGTAAAGCTGGCGAAGTGACTTAGGTGATAGTCCGCGGTATCGGAACAGTTCACGACTGAGAAACCTACCCATGACCCCTCCGAAACGCCCTCCTCTCGCCGAGAGCGTTCTCTGCTGCCTCATTCGTTCTGTCTGTAATCGCCGCGCGCTTTGTGGCTCCGTCAAACCGCTGAAGGCGCTCAAGAAAGACTCCGCTCCTCAATTCGCATGCGTGGCACCTATTATCCACAGATCTTGAGTCAAGACTCCTCGATTGAGCAAAAGCGTCCGCGTTGGGGGAGGGCGAGCGGCCACAGATCAGGCAAGGCTGCTAGGGAACGGTGCAGTCAGCGGCTCTGCTTCAGTTGTCCAATTCCGTCGCTAGCGGCAGCTGAGAACCAACCCAAATCGGTGCCGGCCGCGACCACGTCCCATCCAGCCTCGACCAAGGGTCGCGCATAGTCGATCGTGTTAGCGAAGACGAAGGCCAAGACCCCCGTCTCCCGGCATTTTCTCAAGACGAGGTCCATAGCTTCCTTAATCTCCGGCGCCTCAATGTCGAAACGCCCAATGAGCGCGGCCGAAAGATCATTTGGTCCAAAGCAGACCATGTCGACACCGTCGATGGCGAGGATGTCGTTCAGCTCGTCCAGCGCGCCTCGAGTCTCGATTTGCGGGCAAGCGATTGTCCAGCCATTTGCGCCTCCCACGTAGTCGCCAGTGGCGCCAAGCTGGGCGCGAGATGGGCCCCAGCTCCGAGTCCCACGGGGAGGGTATTTCACTGCGCGGACGAGCCGCTCGGCATCATCAGCAGAGTTGATCAACGGGCAAACAATGCCTTGGGCACCCGCATCGAGAGCGCGACCAATTAATCCGGGCTCGTTGTTGGGAACGCGCACCAGGGTAGGCATGCCCGCCGCTCGCGCCGCAGTGAGGCATCTCACCATTTCTTCATGGCCCCCGAGGCCGTGCTGCTGATCAATTAGAATGGCGTCCCACCCGGCGTCGCCGATGACCTCAACCAGCAAGGGGGAGTTGACCATCAGCCATGACACAAAAAGTGTCCTGTGGTCACGCGCAGCCTCGCGAAAAAGATCTCTCACAATGCAGTTCCCTTGTTTCTATTGGCGCTGGCCGTAGGAACGCTGTCAACGCATGTTAAGTCAACGAGGCCGACTTTACTGACTATCCGTATCAGGATCCAGCAGTCAAGGCGAAGGCCTCGATAGCCACGACCAGACGCAACGTGAGGCGGCGCAGGGAAAACCTCCTTTCCCGCGGCGTATGTATTGACGCTGCCGAGGGTCTCCAGAATGGCTTCCATCAACGCCTTCAGCGGCGTCTCCGCCTCTCGATCTCCAGCAATCTCGAAATCTTCGTGGCTTTCGGCGACGACCGCAATGGCAATCCCCACCTTTGATACTGTCCGGCCGCATGACCACGCACACTCGCCAACTGCGGAAGCTCGCGTTGGTAACTCTTACAACGTTCGACACCGTCCACGTCGCCATCCGAAGAAGACGTTCGAACTGAAAAGCAAGCTGCAAGGCTTCAATGTCGGCGTCCGAAACCACGATTTGAACAGACGCCTTGGGCTTGCTCTCCAAAGCTCTGAGAAATCTCGTGGCATCAAGGTGCCGTTGATCATCACTGGCATTGACAGACTGGGCGCGAACTTTTGTGCCAGGGCCATGGGTAGGCGATGAGCTAAGGCATTTTCGACGACAGGCTCGCAATGTTATGCTGTAGCGCGCCCCCCGAGCTTTGCTTTCCAGCGCTCAGCCGTAGTAAGAGCGGTACCATTCGACAAAGCGAAAAATGCCCTCCTCGATCGGAGTTTCAGGCCGGAAACCAATATCGCGCGCGAGGCTATGGATGTCGGCATAGGTGCGCGGCACATCGCCCGACTGAAGTGGCAGGAAGTTCTTCTTTGCCGTCCTGCCGAGCGCTTTTTCAAGGCATTCAATGAAGTGCATGAGCTCGACCGGCTGGTTGTTGCCAATGTTGTAGAGCCGATATGGAGCAGACGATGTCGATGGACCGGGATTGCAGCTATCCCAGTCAGGATCGGGCGCGGCGGTCTTGTCGAGCGTGCGGACAACGCCCTCAACAACATCGTCGATATAGGTGAAGTCGCGCAAGTGATTGCCGT
>CAZUKP010000223.1:0-3264 GCA_964620915.1 uncultured Hyphomicrobium sp.
GTGCCCCCGGGGCAGGCAGGGGCCTTCGAGAACGCTGTCAGTCTATTCCAATCCGTAAATGAGTCTGAACGGGGGTAGTAGAAGGACAGTCTGAAGAGGCTTCTCAGACGGCCTTTCTGCCCTGTTCGAAGATGGTCTTGAAGAGTTGTCGTTTGGCCGCGTTCATCTGCCTCGCGGCGTCATTGTCGCTGAGAGCGAGGGCGATTGCATCCAGTTGCTCGAAGGTGATTCCGGGCCTGAGGAACCTGTTGGCCTCAGGTAGGGATTTGAGTTTGTCATAGGGGGTGTTCATCTCCTCGTAGGGGTAGCGCTTTTTGACTTTTCCCTTGGGATCGATGGGGGGACAGTGCGGCCTGGCAAGGCCGCGTGTTCTAGTGGGTGCAAGTCCCGCCTGGGTAATCGTGAGCCGCGAGCCCAGTATCGAGCCTTGCGGCGCGACTGGTAACAGGCGCGTCGATGCGTAGGCACGAAAGCAGGCGAGGTGCAAAGGTAACGGGCGATGCCGACCCTGAAGGTGTTGAGCCCCGAAAATTTTGGTTGGTGAGTGCCGACGGTTTTGTCCCGCCGGTAGGCAACAATTCGTGTCGCGCTCTGGCGAGCGGCACGGATACTCCCCGGGGTCCGAGGCCGTGTCGAGCCTGACATTGAGAATACGTGGTAACCAGGGAGATCCGAGCATCGGTCCGTTGGAAGCGGGCACCCGTGAACAAGTGTAAGAGCGAGGACACGGGCGGCGGTGCTTGGAAGTCGGAGCCACCCATACGAGCGTTGAAGCGCGGTAATGCGGGCTGAGCAAAGGGGTGGCGGTTTGAGGCAACGCGAGAGCGACACACGGCCCTACGCCGAGAGGACTCTGACCGTGACAACCAAACTTGAGCGTTTCACACTGATGGCGCGCGAGGAGCCGCAGACGCGGTTCACCTCCCTGATGGGGCTGCTGTTTGACCCCGATGGGTTGCGCGAGAGCTTCGGGCGACAAGACGGACGTAAGGCGCCTGGAGTCGATGGGATCAGGAAAGACGACTACGGACAGGGCGTGGAGGCGCGACTCACGGACCTGTCGGAACGGATACGCCGACTGGGCTACCAGCCGACGCCGGTGCGGCGCACCTACATCCCGAAAGGGGACGGGCGGCATCGACCGCTCGGGGTGCCGAGCTTCGAGGACCGTCTGGTCCAAGATCGGCTCAGCCAAATCCTGCAGGCGATCTGGGAACCCGAGTTCTGCGACTGCTCGTATGGCTTTCGCCCCGAGCGCGGCGCGCACGATGCGTTGCGGCGGATTGCGGAGGTCATCACCAATGGGCGGACGCAGTGGGTGGTCGAGGCAGACATCAAAGGCTTCTTCGACCATCTCTCGCATACCCACTTAATGCGCTTCCTGGAGCATCGCATCGCCGATCCGAATTTTCTGCGGATCGTGCGGCGCTTTCTGAAGGCCGGCATCATGGAAGACGGGACGTTTACGGCGAGTGACGAAGGCGCCCCGCAAGGGGGCCTGGTCTCGCCCGTGTTAAGCAATATCTACCTGCACTACGTGCTCGACATCTGGTTCGAGAAGCGGTTTGCGGTGAACTGCACGGGCAACGCCTACCTGATCCGCTACGCGGACGACTACGTCGCCTGTTTCGAGCAAGAAGCCGACGCTCGGGCCTTCCTCGGGGCGATGGTCGAACGGCTCGCAGAGTTTGACCTGGAAATCGAGCCGACCAAGACCGCGCTGCTGCGCTTCGGCAGCCAGTGCCTGAGCAAATCCGTCGCCAGGCCACATGGAGAACGGACCTTCAGCTTCCTCGGCTTCACCCACTACGTTGGGCGGAGTCGGCGGGGGCGTTTCGTGGTCGGGCGCACCACCGACGCCAAGCGGATGGACAAGAAGCTCAAATCGTTGAGCGACCACCTGCGGCGTCTGCGCTCGCAAGGCGGCAACGCGATGCTGGCATTCTTTATCCGGCATGTGCGCGGTCACATTCAGTACTACGGCGTCAGTGGCAACAGCCGCGCCCTGGCGGGCTATCTCTATGCCGCCTCCGGCCTGTTGTTCAAGTGGCTCAATCGGCGCAGCCAGCGTCGTTCGCTGACGTGGAAGCGTTTTACTGCGTACATTCGTCCCATGTTCCCCCGCGCCAGGATTGTACACGAGATCTATCCCATCCCTTGGTGGAAGACTCAAACTGGGAGCCGGATGGTGTAACACTCCAAGTCCGGTTCTGCGAGGAGTCGGGCGCCGAACCAGCAATTCTCAATGCGAACAATAATTAGTCGCAAATAGCAGACTAGACATCTTCGCGAACGGGCTGTATAAGACCGTGGGAAAGTACATGCGAATTCCCGCGACCGATGAGCTACCCGTTTCGATTCAACGTACGCCCGGACACGTTCCACCATCTTGTCGAGTACTTCCGCTCGGTGGTCGAGCGCTTTCCCGATGTGCGAACAGGCACCGAGACAGTGTATTCCATGGCTGATGCGGCACTGGGCGCGTTCTCGGTGTTCTTCACGCAAAGCCCCTCGTTCCTGGAGTTTCAGCGCCTGTTACAGACGACCAAGGGCTGCAACAATGCCCTGAGCCTGTTTGGGATCACGCACATCCCCAGTGACAATCAGATCCGCAATCTGCTCGATCCGGTCCCACCCAGCGCCGTGACGCCGGTCTTTGCCGCGGTGGTTGATGCCTTGCATAGCGGCGGTCAGCTCCAGGAGTATCGCTCCATCAACGCTGATCTGCTGGTGGCCATGGACGGCACACAGTACTTTTCCTCGAACAAAATCCACTGCTCCCAGTGCAGCCGGACCGAGCATAAGAACGGCACTATTACCTATTCCCACAGCCTGATCACACCCGTGATCGTGGCCCCGGGCAATGCGCGGGTGATCCCCCTGGAGCCGGAGTTCATCTCCCCCCAGGATGGCCACGAGAAACAGGACTGCGAGAACGCCGCGGCCAAACGGTGGCTGAGCCAATTCGGTGCCCGTTACCGCCCCTTGGGTGTCACGATCTTGGGCGATGATCTGTACTGCAAGCAGCCGCTGTGCGAGGCCATCGTTCAGCAAGGGCTGAATTTTATCCTGGTGTGCAAAGCCGATTCGCACAAGACCCTGTATGAATGGGTGAGCACGCTGGCCGCCAGCGGCGATGTGCAAATACTCAGCCTCGAGCGGCGCCACGGCAAACGCCGCTATACCGATACGTACCGCTTTGTCGGCCAAGTGCCTTTGCGCGACGGCAATGACGCCCTGCTGGTCAATTGGTGCGAGCTGACG
>CAZUKP010000224.1:0-3262 GCA_964620915.1 uncultured Hyphomicrobium sp.
GACATCAATTTCGACGCTCTACATGTCCGCTTTCGGAGGTAAAGCGGACATCGCCAGCAGCAGGCTGATGTCAGCTAGTAACCCGAAGCGGACATCATGCTTTTATGATGTTGGCCAGATCCTTTTGCACAAATAACTTGCATTAGCCCAATATTGAGCAGACAGTTTTCCCACTGGCACGCCGGAACCTAGGCGCTGGCGGTAAAGATCGTGCCGATACGTGCACGTCCCCTTTCCCAAATCTCAACACACCAGATCATCCCCACACGGTCCAGACTCGCGGCTTCACCGCCTGCGAGGAATCGCCTGCACCCTAACGCGACGGTGAAGGTCGCAATTTGAGGACTAAAATGAAAATCATACGACAAACGTTACTAGCCCTGACACTGTTGTTGCCCGCCATGGCGCTTTCCAGCGGCGGTGCATGGGCGCGCGAACTTGCAGCCACGATCTTTTCCTATGACGGTACGGACTTCGTCCGAACCCAAACGACTTTGAAGGAAGACGGAGAATCCGCGGCCGGTACGAAACTTGACCACAACAGTGCGGCCTACAAGGCGTTGTCGCAAAAGCACTCCTATAACGGGCCTGCGACCATTTTTGACCAAGACTACGACGCCCACTATGCACCCATGGTTGGTGCAGACGGCAAATTGACCGGCGCTCTATTCGTTGCTGTGCCGAAATAGCTGACGCTGAGAGTTCACACATCACGGTTCCCCGGCGCTCTTCTGTGCCGGGAATCGTTTTCTGCTCTTAGCAATAATGGTGAACCCCATGTCCGCTTCTGGCACTTAGCGGACATCACGTTCCTCCGGAGGGCTGAGACGGTCTTAATTTCAGCACTGTTGCGGTCTAAGATGTAAATTCACGCTGGGACATAGGTGCTGGCGGCAAGGACTACCGCGCCGATTACGTGCGCCCCCTCTTTTCCGAAAAAGATTTCAGCATGCCCAATGTCGACACGGATAAGCCGGTCGTCATGACGCGCGTGACACGCGGCAAGGAGCCCAAGCTCTAATGCGATGCCCGCGCCACCCGCACTCAGAAGAACCATCTGAGAGCCAAACCCCCGAAGGAGGGGTACTTACAATGAAATCGTCAACTCGCATACAATTGACGCGCTTAGCCGCGGCGGGCGCTATCATCGCCTTCACCGCAGCTAGTATTCCCGCCCGTTCCGAGGACCGCCCTGTCCACTTAGGGCCTGTCGGGCCTTTGGAGCCCATTATGACGACGGTTGGTGACAAAGATGTCATCGCGTTCTTCAGGCTAGGCGATGGCCACTGTAACATCTACGTCGTGCTGAATGACCGGACCGATGCCAGTAACCATTCAGCGGCACAAGTTCGTGTTAGTCTGAGCCCTCGCCAGATCGTTCATTTCGATATCGCAGATCACAATACGCTAGATCTCAAGTGCGGTAACGATGCTGGGACTTTGGCAATCGTCGAAGAGAACCAACACATCGTCGGCTCACCAAGGTCGGTCTTCCAGTAACTACATAGCGCTTGGCTCCACCAGCCGACATTTGGGGCGGTCACCCGCAAGCCATCAAAGGACTACTAATGGCCGGTCGCTACTTCGGGGTCTCGGCCTTTGTCGCCAAAATCGGCCGCATTGGCGGCGGTCTGTTTTCGAAAGATCAGCGGTTCGATCGCAACGAGGCTAAACGGCGCCAGAAGGAAAGCGCGACCCGTCTTCATTGGTTTAAAACGCAGGACGAAGATCGAGCCCGGGCGGCGGCGGCACTCGTTGTGGCCGCAAGCACAAGAGCGGAGGCACGTGCCCTTGCTATGCGACTTAAGCAAGAAGAGGAGGACGAATCATCGTCGCCGGAAATCAAATAACTCAAATTGAAGTCCGCTTTTGATGCTGTGGACGGCTCCTCCCCGGCACGGAAGTGCCAAGGATGTGGGTGCTGTTAGTGCTCCCACGATTCGGAGGAGCCAATCATGCAAACGGTCACAACAATCGGTCTCGATATTGCTAAGTCGGTCTTTCAGGTCCACGGCATTGACGCGGAAGGCAAGGTGATCATTCGCCGTAATCTGAAGCGCCGCTACGTCCTAGCGTTCTTCCAGAAGCTGCCGCCGTGCCTGGTTGGTATCGAGGCCTGCGCAACGTCGCATCATTGGTCGCGTCAACTCAAGGCGCTGGGGCATAGCGTCCGCCTGATGCCGCCGGCCTACGTGAAACCCTATGTCAAGCGGCAGAAGAACGATGCCGCTGACGCCGAGGCCATCTGCGAAGCGGTGACCAGGGCCAACATGCGGTTTGTCGAGACCAAGACGCCTGAGCAGCAGAGCTGCCTGATGCTGCATCGCAGGCGCCAGCTCTTCATCCGCCAACAGACCTCGGTGATCAACGCCATCCGTGCCCACATGGCCGAGTTCGGGATCGTCGCGCCGGTAGGACGCAAGGGTGTTGAACAACTGCTTTGTGTCGTCGCGGATGCGAGCGACCAGCGCGTGCCTGAGGTGGCACGCGCCTGTGTTGCCGCCCTTGGCGCCCAGCTGCGGAGGTTGAAGGCGGAGATCCTGGAGTTCGACCGACGGATCATGGATTGGCACCGATCCAATGAGACGAGCAGGCGGCTGGATGCCATTCCTGGCATTGGCCCGGTACTGGCCACGGCTCTGGTCGCAAGCGTCGCCGATCCAAAGGCATTCCGGTCGGGGCGGAACTTCTCAGCCTGGATCGGGCTCGTGCCGAAGCAGCACTCGAGCGGGGGCAAAGACAAACTCGGCAGTATCAGCAAACAAGGCGATCGCTATCTGCGCAGCCTGTTCACTGCCGGGGCGCTTGCCGTGATCCGCTATGCCAAGATCCATGGAACAAAGCATCGACCTTGGCTGACGGCCTTGCTGGCGCGGAGGCCGACCAAAGTCGCTGCCATCGCGCTCGCCAACAAGCTCGCCAGAATGGCCTGGGCCATGATGGCCAGGGGTGAGCGCTACAAGGAACCCGTCGCGCTCGCGGCGTGATGAAATCGCGCCCGTTCATCTGGCGTGATGAGAAGGCTGGGAGGACGAACAGCACGTAATGCAGAGCCGGTCGATCCGGCGATCGGGACAACCCATTAGTGCCAGTGCATCATCGAATGCGGGCTTTTGACCGGGACCCGATCCGCGGAGGGCATTATGGCCAGCGGTCATGCGAACGGGATGAAAACCTCAGTTGCGCGTGGTTTTGCACGACCGACGCGGTTGTCTGTACCGAAAACCTAAACCCGGGCGTATCGGTGATGGAGTCCACCGAG
>CAZUKP010000225.1:0-3246 GCA_964620915.1 uncultured Hyphomicrobium sp.
CTCTTGGAGCTTCTCTTGGAGCTTCGAATTTATCTAATTTGTGTTGAAGTGTCTGCTCTACGCGCGTGGCCATTCGAGCCTCAAAAGCCAGCCGCCCCTACCGACCTAATTGTCGACGTCCGTGGCCGGTTCGCGGTCGCACTCCAATGAAAGAAAGAGAAATGTCATGTCTTCAAATGTCGGAACGATCGATCGGATCTTGCGCGTCCTCGTCGGGCTCGCGCTCATCGCTGCTGCTGTCGGCCTCTTTGGACCCGCCTATCAAACGGTTTGGGGGTGGATCGGCCTCATCCCGCTCGCTACAGGCCTAATCGGCTGGTGTCCTCTCTACGCATTCTTAGGCGTTAAGACCTGCGAATCTGCTGCCGCCGGAAATGCGTAGCTGATCAATCCAGCAAATCGCTATAGTGGAGATTCAGATCATGAACGAAGTCGTGCGGGAGGCCACAGCAACGAAGAAGGCGAGTGCTCGAATCATGAAGGGTTTTGTGGCCAACATCGAAGATTTGACGGAAGAGAATTCGGACTTCCGGCGTGTTTTGTATACCGGCAAGAATCTTCAGCTCGTGCTGATGGCGATCCAGCCCGGCGAGGATATCGGCGAAGAGACGCACAACGATCGCGATCAGTTCTTCCGTGTCGAAAAAGGCAAGGGCGAGGTCTGGATCGACGGTCATCGATCGAAGATCAAAAGCGACGATGCAATCATTGTCCCTGCGGGAGCACGGCACAACATCGTCAACACAGGCGAGAAGCCGCTTCGGCTCTATACGCTCTACGCGCCGCCCGAGCATCGTGACGGAACAGTTCACGCGACCAAGGCCGACGCAGATGCGGCAGACGAGCATTTCGACGGCACGACGACCGAATGATAGGCTGCGTCACACAGCCGGCGCCAATTGCATCCGTTGTCAGGTTGCCAACAGCATACGCTCAATGAGCGTTGTTCGGCCCGAAAGTCACGTCTAACGAAACCCATCGTTTAATGGGACTGTGCATTGCGCGTAGCTGATCGAGATCAGTGCGGTTGTGTCCGACATATTCTTTAACTCGATCAGCCAAGGAAGCGCCTATGCTTTACGTTGACATCCCCACACAGCAGGACATCAAAGCGCTCAACAAGCGGCGCGCCGATGCTTGCGTTTCCATGTATGTGCCGACAACCCCGCTGACGCAGGATGTTGGCATTAGCCATACCGAGTTGAGGAAGCTCTCGAAGCAGGCATTTAGCCAGATCGAGGGAGCCGGCTTCGACAAGCGCCGCCTGGCCCTGATGCAGGAGGCGATGGAGCATCTGCTGGATGACGATGGGTTCTGGCGCCTACAGGCGAACAGCCTGGCGGTGCTGTTGACACCTGACGACATTCGCACGTTCCGGCTTGCGAACAAGCTGCAGGCGAGCGTGGAAGTGTCGGATCGTTTTCATCTCAAACCGCTGCTCCGCGCCGTCGCTTTCCCTCACACCGCCTATGTGCTGGCGATCTCGGAGAATGCGGCTCGATTGGTGGAGATGACGGCCGACCGCGAGCCGCAGGACATCAAGGTGCCGGGTTTGCCGAAGGATGCGGCGAGCGCAGTCCACAAGTCGACCTTGAACAGTCGAGGTCCCGTCGGCCGCATTCAGGGCTCGGAAGGCCAGAAGGTCCGCCTTGCGCAATACGCAAGGATCGTCGATTCCGCCATCCGCCCGATCCTGGCCGGCCTCGACGTCCCGCTCATCCTTGCCGCGTCCGAGCCGCTGGCTTCGATCTATCGCTCGGTAAACTCCTATCCGGGATTGATCCCGGATGGCGTAACGAACACCGATGACCGGGCCAGCAACGACGATCTGGCTGTGGCGGCGAGGCCTGTTCTTGATCGGCGGTATGCAGCTGAGCTTGAGAGCATCAGACAGACTTACGATGCGCGTGCAGGTTCAGGGCGTGCCTACACGGATCTGAGCGATGTCGCACGCGCAGCCACATTCGGCGCCATCGACACGCTGCTTGTGGACATTGACGCGGTCATGCCGGGTACCATCGACGAGACGAGCGGCGCGCTCTCGCTCGCCAATAAAGTAGGACCATCGCAATACGATGTCCTTGATGAGATTGCTGGGCGGACCATCAACGCAGGTGGTAGGGTATTCGCGGTGCGCAGCGAAGACATCCCCGGCGGCGGCCCCACGGCTGCAATTTTGCGTTACGGCATCTGATCTTTTCTTATCGACGCGCGGCAGATACCAAGCGTCCATGTTTAGAGAGCCGTGTGTTCGCTGCCCCCTCGGCAACTGTCCACGCGGATGGCTTGGCAGCGACCGAAACCGAGCGGGTTCAAGTCCTGCTTCTCTTCGGATCGACGGACTTTAGCTCAAGATCGGGCACCCCTACGGGGGCAAGGTCGCCGCTAATGCAGGTCAGTGCGCGCATATCTCGCGAGCCCTACTATAGTTCGTCGCGCGTTTACTTGCGGCGCGGCCGGAGCTTCTGATGCTTCTTGGAGTTCGCGAAAACGACCGCTGCCCGCCGCCTTTGCGCGATGTTTACCGGAATAGGTTGCTGGATCGCTCTGGCAACCGCAAGGCGATGCGCGACACGGAAGTTCTTAACTTCTGAGAGAAAGGCATTACAACAGGCCGGAACGACCGGTATGGGGTCAGGAGCAGCCGTCCGATTGAGGCGGCAACGTCGTCAGCTTGATCTCCAGAAGCGGTCGAAAAGGACCCCCGTCGCGAACAAGGTGGAAAAGCGCGCTTCGGAAGCTCCTAGAAGGCAGTGGAGCGGCGGCCTTGGCACATTTGTCGACAAACGGTCCAGAGGTGGCGTGTTCAGGGCGAGACACTCTGGATTATGTAGCCCCCTGACTTCTCATCCAGCTCTAGCTTGAGATAGCCGCGCGTCTGCGCTTCTTCGAGCAGCTCGTTGAAAGACGGGAACCCGTAGAATGACTCATTGAACGCAGGGTGACGGCGCTTGAGCGTCTGCTTAATCATCGAGCCCCAGAGCTTGGCCATGTCTCCTCGCTCCGAGGCCAGTGCAGTCGTCGTCTCCAGGACCAAGTTAATCGCTTCCTGCTTGTGGTCCTTCTGCACTTTCGGCGCTTGAGCAACAGGGCGCGTTGGCTTGCTCTTGCGTGACGCGAACACGTCCCGCACAAGGTCATCATAGTAAATGAATTCGTCGCAATTGCTTATCAGGAGGTCAGACGTCGAGTTCTTGACGCCGACGCCGATGACGGTCTTTGCATTCTCGCGAAGTTTGCTGACCA
>CAZUKP010000226.1:0-3241 GCA_964620915.1 uncultured Hyphomicrobium sp.
CAGCCAGGGGGAGGCCTGCATCAGCTGGTGGAACGGGCAGGCGGGCCTATCCCCGCCACCACGTTCGCCTCTTGGCCGTTTTGATGACCCTCAAAGACGAGTTTATCTGTACTGCAACGGTGGAAAACATGTCCGGGGGCGGTGCAAAGCTCGTTTTGTCCGGCGCGAAAAAAGTGCCTGATCATTTCGTAATGGCGCTATGTTCAAGTTCCGGCCCTCAACGCAACTGTTCTCTCGTCTGGCAGAGCGACAACGTCATGGGTGTGCGTTTCGTGACAAACCCCAACCAAGACGAACGCTTGCTTGAGAAATCCGGGGCACACGCCGCAACCAAGGTGACATTTATTTCATAGTACCATCTTCAAGATCGTCCCAGTTGTTGGATATGCGGTATGCGCCAATCATTGCTTCCATGCAATCTAATATCCGATGTCGAAAAGGCAATTGCTGCTCGCTCGACCGAAGCCGGTACGATGCTGCACCAAGTCACCGATCTGTTTTTGCTGAGCACAGGGCATTATTCTGCAGATCAAGTAGCACTCTACGATAATGTCTTGCAGATTCTCATTGCAAAAGTCGACATCGCCGCTCGCGCGAAGCTTGCGCAAAGACTTGCGCCTCTTGATGACGCCCCAGCTAACACCATTCATTCCCTTGCGTTCGACGATGCCATAGAAGTCGCCGAACCCGTTCTTTCCCGATCGAATGCACTGGATGACGATGCTCTCATCGATTGCATAGCCCAGAAGGGGCAAGAGCACCGGCTGGCGATCGCTGGTCGCCACCAGATCAGTCAAAGAGTTACCGATCAATTGATTGAAACCGGCGATAACAAGGTCTTGGGCGCGGTCATCAATAACGCCGGGGCAGCGATCTCCGATCGAGGCTTCGGGCTTCTCGTGGAAAAAGGCACCGGCGATGATTGGCTGGCTGAAGCCGTTGGGAGCAGAGGTGATATCCCTGAACGCCATTTTCGAGAGCTTGTCTCAAAAGCGTCAGAAGTCGTTCAGCATAGGCTCATTTCAAAAAATCCACACCAACGCGAAATAATTAAACAGATATTTTCCTGCAACCTTCCTGCATCGGAAAGTCAGCAGGAGACCCCGCGTACAGACTATCGAACCGCCGAGCTAGTCGTCGATTCGCAACGGCTTACCGAAGCAGTGGTGGCCGGGTTTGCCAGGGAAAAGAGATTCGAAGAGGTCATTGTTTCGATCGCACGACTATCCGGCCTTCCAACAAATGAAATCGAGCGCCTGTTTTTGGGACCCTGGTCAAGTCCCGTCGCTGTTGTTCTAAAGGCTATCGGGTTCCACCTGACGACGATCGAAGCGATCTATCGCGCTCGTCTTGCAAATGGCACCCCCATTCGCGATGATCTGAACCGAACAAAAGCCGAATTTATAGCGCTCCAGCGAGCGACAGCTGAGCGAATTATGCGTTTCTACCGGACACGAAAAGTAGCGAAAAAACCTCATAAATCGCAGGACTAGCACGAGACACCGGCCCGGCATCCCGGCAGCACGATCGCCCAATTTCCTTTGCCTCGGCGGGCGCGAGAATGTCTACGCCGGAGGTGCGACGCTCAAGCTCACCAAAGAAATCGAATCGCCTCAAAGATAAGGGCGCACGTATTGAAACTCCATTAAGCATCACGCCCGAAAAAGTGACGCACTCAAACGCCAGGCCCTACAAAAATTTTACGGTTTAAGTCACGACCATAAAAGGCATTTTTCGTTCAAACGTCTCGCAACGGTTGACGGCCTTCATCAAGTTTTGGAAGACATTTAAAGACCTCTTCATCCCGATCATCTACGACGGCACCGTTGCTGTTCGACGGAGTGTGTCACATGTCTCGTGTCGTCTCATTGCAACTTCGCCGCCAGCTGCGCCGGCTTGGCCGTGACCGCAAGGGCAACGTTGCCATTACCTTTGCCCTCGGTCTGATCCCAATCCTGGCCTTCGTCGGCACTGCCGTCGACTACAGCCGCGCCAACGCATTTAAGGTCCAGTTTCAGGCCGCGCTCGATTCCACCGCCCTGATGGTGGCTGAATCGGCGGCAACCATGACCAGCGACGAACTGCAGGCGGCCGCCGAGAGCTATTTCACGGCCCTGCTCGACAGCCCCGACGCCAAGGACATCACGGTCAAGACCAGCTACTCGACGAGCGCAGGCTCTTCCGTGGACGTTGAGGGCACGGCCAAGATCGACACGATCTTCATGGGCATGTTCGGCTATCATACCCTGGATATCGGGGCGTCTACCAACACCAAATGGGGCTCGACACGGCTGCGCGTGGCACTCGTGCTCGACAATACCGGCTCGATGTCGTCCGACGGAAAAATCGACGCACTCAAGACCGCGACCAAGAACCTGCTGACGCAGCTGAAAGACGCTGTCACCGTCAACGGCGATGTCTACGTGTCAATCATCCCGTTTGCCAAGGACGTCAATCTCGGCGCCGCCAGCTACGGCGCCAGCTGGATCGACTGGACGGAATGGGACGAGGAAAACGGCACCTGCTCCAAGAAGTCCGGCAAGGGCAAGGGATGCAAGAAGAAGAACTGGACGCCGGCCAACCACAACACCTGGAACGGCTGCGTAATGGATCGCGGCAACGCCGGCGCGCCAAGCCCCGACAACTACGACACCAACGTCGTCCCGCCGACGCCGGCTATTACAGCCACCCTGTTCGCAGCCGAGCAGTATTCGTCCTGCCCGCAGGCGGTCATGGAACTCAACTACGACTGGTCTGCCATGAACACGCTGGTCGACAACATGACGCCCTCCGGTAATACCAACCAGGGCATCGGGCTGGCAGTCGGCTGGATGTCGCTGGTCGGTGGCGGACCGTTCTTCGCGCCGGCGAAGGATCCGTACTACCAGTACAAGGACGTCATCATCCTGCTCACCGACGGCATGAACACGCAGAACCGCTGGTACGGCAGCCAGTCCTCCATCGACGCGCGCCAGCAGTTGACGTGCTCCAATGCCAAGGCCGCGGGTGTCATCCTCTACATGATCCAGGTCAACACGGGCGGCGACCCGACGTCCTCGCTGCTGCAGGGCTGCGCCAGCAGCTCCGACAAGTTCTTCCTGCTGACACAGGCCGACCAGATCGTGACCACGTTCAACACCATCGGCACTAGCCTGTCGAAGTTGAGGCTGGCGAAATAGAAGAGAGAACGGCTCATTGCACACTGGGTCTAGGCGACCATTCGCCACTAATCTAACTGATA
>CAZUKP010000227.1:0-3167 GCA_964620915.1 uncultured Hyphomicrobium sp.
GGTTCGCTCCGTGACAGTGGCCAGCATGATGTTCATGATGCCAATTCCGCCGACCAACAGCGAGATGGAGGCTATGGCAGCGAGTAACAGCGCCATGACGCTCGAGGCGCTCAACTTCGCTTGCATCATTTCTGTGAGATTGCTTAGCGAGAAGTCGTCTTCCGCATTTGGTGACAGGCCATGCTGCTGCCTGACCACTTGTCGAATCTGCTCAGCCGCTTCACCCATGTCAGCGCCGTCCTGCACCTTGATCACCACACCGGTGACTGCGCGTCGATTCATTGGATTTCGTCCGAGTACGCGGTTGCGCGCGGAATCGAGCGGCATGAAAACGTGATCATCTTGATCAGATCCGTTCGTGGTTTGCCCCTTTGGAACGAGGACGCCGACGACAACGAACGGCACCTGATCTACACGAATGATCTTGCCGACTGGATCTTCAGACGAAAATACCTTCTCAGCGACGGTATGCCCCAGCACTACGCTCTTGCGCGCGGTCTTGACTTCCCCCTCTTCCAAAACGCGGCCCGCGGCCACGTCCCAATCCCGTACGACAAAGAACTCCTCACTCGTACCAACGATATTCGTGGCCCAGTTGGTGTTTCCGGCAATTATTTGAGCACTTCCCCGCACTACTGGCGCCGCTGCGGCTACAGCGGGGACATCAGAAGCGATTGCCACAGCATCGCGCTCGGTTACGGTTGGACGAGAGCCGCTTCCTAGTCGCGCGCCTGATGTCGTTGCCGATCCAGATACCAGAACCATCACGTTTGCACCTAAGGCGCGGATGTCATGTTGAATGCGTTGCTGCGCCCCCGCACCGATCGCAACCATGATGATGACAGAGCCGACGCCAAGAATAATTCCAAGCGTCGTCAGCAAGCTGCGTAGCTTGTGTGCCCAAAGAGCTCGCAGAGCAATGCTATAGCAGCTGAAAAGCATCAAGCTACGTCCTCTGACCGCTGATAGTCCGCCACTATCGTTCCGTCGCTCAAGGCGACGATGCGATTGGCGTAGCGGGCGATTTGGGAGTCGTGAGTTACCAGAGCGACAGTTACTTTCTGCCGGCTAAGGGATTGCAACGTTTTCATAATCCCGGCACTAGACCGGCTATCCAAAGCGCCTGTCGGCTCGTCGGCGAGGATCAGTGCAGGCCGGTTGGCCAGCGCGCGCGCAATGGCAACACGCTGTTGCTGACCGCCCGAAAGCTCACAAGGCCGGTGGTGTGCGCGATCGTCGAGGCCTACCGAAGAGAGCAGGTCACGGACACGCTCGCGTCGCTGCTTGCGAGGAATTCCGGCGTAGACGAGAGGTAGCTCAACATTCTCTTGAGCATTCAGCGTCGGTAGCAAATTGAAGTTCTGGAATACGAAGCCGACCTTGGTGTTACGCAGGCGTGCAACAGCCGCGTGCCCTAACCGTGAGATGTCGATTCCATCGAACCGGTAGATGCCAGATGTTGGCGCGTCAATTAAACCAAGCAGCCCCATTAGAGTGGATTTACCCGAGCCGGATGGACCTGTGATGGCAATGAACTCGCCCGGATCGACGGATAGCGATATGCCGCCCAGGGCCTGTACGGCGTTTTCCCCCATCGCGTATTGCTTGACGAGATCGCATGCCGCGATGATCGGCGTCGCTGGTTTTCTCCCCTGGGAGTTGCAGTCGCCTGCAGCAGGGTTCCCTTGCTTGTACTCTGTAGCATAAGGTCTGACGGGGCCGAGCATTGCAAATCCCTGGACTATTTCAGGCCGTTGAAGCTCCAGTGGGGTCCCTTACGCTCTGCTGGCGTTTTGCCACTGATTACGACCTCATCGCCCTCTCGGAGATCTCCCTCAACCTCCACGAAAGTAGGGCTAGAGAGTCCGATAGTGACTTGTCTTTTCCTCGGTCCTGAAGGCTTGAGGACCCATACCGCCGGACCGGAAAACAACGTCCCTTGAGGTCGGAACCGGAGGGCCGCACTCGGCACCTTCAGGACCTCATTTTTGGCTTTCAAGACGATCGTAGCGAGGGCAGTTAGGCCGGGCAACAACGCGAGATCTGGATTGGGCGCCGAGACAATGACGACATAGGTCGTGACGTTCTCCTTCACCACGGGGTACTTGCGTATCTGAACGACACGTCCGTTAAATTCACGGTTAGGGAAGGTGTCCACTGAAAAAGTGACTGCCTGCCCCATTGCTACGTTGCCGATGTCGGCCTCATCAACCGACAGTTCCAATTGCATGTCCTTAAGATCCTGGGCGATGACAAAGAGGGTCGGCGCCTGCAGCTCGGCGGCGACAGTCTGGCCCTGCTCTATGTTGCGCTGAATGACGACGCCATTGACGGGGGACCGGATTTGACTCCGCTCCAAATCAAGACGAGCCTGCTTGAGTTCAGCTTTTGCCTTGTCGACCGTTGCCACCGCATTCTGGACCTCTGCCGCAGCCAGACCCTTGGCCGCTACTGACTTACTTAGCTCGACCACGGAGCCAGAACCCGAGGTTGCTAATTTTCGCTTTCGCTCTTCGTCATCCGCCGACTCGCTCAATCCGACCTGCGCCTTCCTTAAGGCGGCTTCGGCCATGCCGACCTCGGCCTCAGCCTTCTCAACCGAATTTTGGAATGACAATGGATCTATCCGAGCAATTACATCGCCCGCCCTGACATCAGTATTGAAGTCGGCAAGTATCTCTGAAATCTGGCCAGAAACTTGGGTACCCACCAGGACGGTGGCAACAGCCTGAAGCGTTCCGGTGGCGGCGACGGTAGAGGTGATCCGACCACGCTCAACCTTGCCCGTCCGGTAGTCGCTACGTGCCGATCCGTCGGACTCGGGGAAGTACGCAGACACCTCCGTCGGCCTGAAATACGCTACTCCGACGCCGAGTCCGACAACGATCACGAGCGTAGCCAAAGCGGCGCTCCCCAACACACGAAACATGGCTGAAACCTCTGCCTGGGTGCAAGTCCCGCCTCTTCTTTACGGAGTTCTGCGAGGACTGGAATTTAGGGACACGACAACGTTCCAGTCGCCTGGCATGTGCTGGAAATTGGATTGCGCTTCCCGAAGGGTGAATTGCCGGGGCCGTCGGTGTAATTTTCTGAAGTCGTCGTCTTCGTCCCTCCTTCCTCCGGTACATCATCGCCCGTATCAGAGTCGAAACAGAACTTTGTCGTCG
>CAZUKP010000228.1:0-3139 GCA_964620915.1 uncultured Hyphomicrobium sp.
ACAAGACCTCGCCGATCTACGGCATGCCGGTGCTGCAGGTGTGGAAGGCGGGCACAGTCCTGTTCAACAAGCGCTCGTTGGCGTCGGGTTATGCGGGCATCGATAACCCGCTCTTTTACCGCGACAACACCGTGATGGTGTTGGGCGACGCCAAGAAGATGACGGAAGAAATCGTCAAGGCGCTGTGATGATCTGACGCCAGCGCATCATCTCCTGGCGTACCGACAGTGCGCTGCGCACCTTTCGTACAATTCACTGGCCGCATGGCTCCTTGAAGTGGATACTTCGCGCATATTTGCGCGGCTTCTGTGGCGCTCGCGGTATTCACCAAGCACCTATTCGCCACATGGAATGCGGCGCCTGACGACGCTCGCGACGTGGTTTGGGAGCAAGCAATGCGCATTGGCGTGCCAAAAGAAATAAAGGTCCACGAGTACCGCGTCGGGTTGATACCTGCGAGCGTCCGCGAGGCCGTCGCCCACGGTCATGAGGTCATCGTGGAGACGGGCGCGGCTGAACGTATGGGCGTCGCCGACGACGACTATCGCAATGCCGGTGCCCGAATTGCCGATACGGCTGCTGAGGTCTTCGAAGCGGCAGATCTGATCGTGAAGGTGAAAGAGCCCCAGCCCAAGGAACGCAAAATGCTGCGTTCGGGCCAGACAATCTTCACCTATCTGCACTTGGCTCCTGATCCTGACCAAACCAAAGCACTTCTCAAATCAGGAGTGACGGCGATCGCTTACGAGACCGTGACGGGCGTGCACGGAGGCCTGCCGTTGCTCTCGCCCATGAGCGAGGTCGCTGGCCGCATGGCGATACAAGCGGGAGCGCATTGCCTGGAGATGGAGCAGGGCGGAAGAGGCATGCTGCTGGGGGGCACGGCGGGTGTGGCGCCTGCCAACGTGGTGGTAATCGGCGGTGGCGTTGCGGGTCTCAATGCCGTGCGCATGAGTATCGGCTTGGAGGCCGCCGTCACCTGCATCGATATCAACATCGAGCGGCTCTATGCACTCGACCAGCGTTTCGGTGCGTCACTCAACACAATTTTCTCGACCCGCCAAGCAATTGAGGACTACGTCCTGGAGGCGGATGTGGTGATCGGAGCGGTGCTCGTGGCCGGTGCGGCCACGCCGAGGCTCATCAGCGAAGAGCTTGTTCGCAACATGAAGCGCGGCTCGGTCATCGTCGATATTTCAATCGACCAAGGCGGATGCGCAGCGACGTCCAAGCCGACGACGCATGCCAAACCAAGCTATGTGAAACACGGCGTCGTTCATTACTGCGTGGCCAATATGCCAGGCGCGGTGGCGCGCACGTCTACGTTTGCTCTCAACAATGCAACGCTGCCATTCGTTCTTGCGCTCGCCGACAAAGGGATAGCGGCGGCGCTGCGCGCCGATCCGCACCTGATGGCCGGGCTTAATGTGCACGACGGCAAAGTCACGCATTCGGCCGTCGCCGAAGCGCTCGGCATGAAACACGTTGAAGCGACCCGAGCGATTGGTATGTGAGCTTCGCGCGAGGTGAGATCTGCTGGAGGCCGACATAAAAAAAGCCGGGCATGTTGGACGCCCGGCATCAAGGTTGAGGGAAGTCATTCAACGACTAGCTAATCAATATTCCCCCATCATGAATTCACTTTCTTGGCCAAAAATAATCCGTCTACGTTGCCACTAATAACATACAATTCCAGGTGGCCAATGACGTTTCTGCAGCTGAGGGCTGCGGGCACAGAGTGCCTCAGTGGCCCATATCACATTGAAAATTATGATATTTCTTCCCTTCGTTGCCCGCACGAGGCTTGCTGGAGTATTCAACTTTTCAGCGCAAAATTTACCCATGACTGAGAACGGTGGCCCCCTGCCTTTGAATGGCGGCGTGCTCTGATTGTGCTGGTCCTGCGCTAACGTCAGGCTATCGTTTGGTCGGCGCGATTGCGCTTCGTTGACTGTCCAGCGCGTGGTCTCACCAATAGGAGCGCAATGTCACTTTTCCTGAAATTCGCAGCCGTCGCGGGGCTCATCTACGTCCTCATCGCCGTCGCTGCCTTCGTGATGCAGCGCAAGCTGATGTATTTCCCCGATCCGGAACGGGTTTCGCCGGCATCGCTCGGGCTTTCAGGTGTCGTTGAGCGGGTGCTGCAGACGACGGACGGTGCAGAACTGATTGCCTGGTATGGCCCTGCGGCGACGGGACAACCGACACTGCTTTATTTCCACGGTAACGCCGGCAACTTGGCGAGCCGAGCGGAGCGGATACGCAAATACCTGGCCCAAGGGGTTGGCATCTTCATGTTGAGCTACCGTGGCTACGGGGGCTCGACGGGTAGCCCGTCCGAACGCGCGAACGTGGCCGATGCGAAGCTCGCTTATGAGGCGCTTCTGGGGGAGGGTGTCGATCCTGAGAGCATCATCGTCTACGGGGAGTCATTGGGCACGGGCGTCGCCGTACAAGTCGCGGCCGAAAAGCCGGTCGGTGGTGTGATTCTGGATGCGCCCTATACGTCGATTGTCGACGTGGCAGCGCTCGCCTATCCGTTTTTGCCCGTGCGCGCCTTTGTTTTCGATCGCTATGACACGATGCGCTATTTGGGCAGCCTAAAGGCCCCACTGCTTGTGATTCACGGCGAGGCCGATGAGGTCATTCCCGTGTCCATGGGCCGGGCCGTCTACGCGGCTGCCAACAAGCCAAAGGAAATTGCAACGCTTCCAGGTGCCGGCCACTCTGACCACCACCTGTTCGGATCTTATGAGGCGGTTCTGCGTTGGCTTGAATTGCTTGAGACGAGTGCAGTGAGCGCTCAGCCTCAGCCAGAAACGCAAATGCGCCCGTGAGCCAAATCGCTCAGGGCGCAACGCTTGTTCGTGCAGATCAAGAAGTGAAAGCAAGCAGCCGTTATTGGCTTACCTACTACCGCGACCGCCTTTTTGAGCGCCGGCGGCACCGCGCGCGGCGGCAGGCTTGCCGGGGATCAGCCCTTCGCGCTGAGCCCGCTTGCGCGCGAGCTTACGAGCGCGCCGCACGGCCTCTGCCTTCTCGCGCGCTTTGCGCTCGGAGGGCTTTTCGAAATAATTGCGGAGTTTCATCTCCCGGAAAATGCCCTCGCGCTGCATCTTCTTCTTGAGCGCCTTGAGAG
>CAZUKP010000229.1:0-3117 GCA_964620915.1 uncultured Hyphomicrobium sp.
TAAGGCCCGGATAGGGTCGATCGGGGAGCTTAAAGTCTCGCTTCCTCAAGCCCTCCCGTTCAAGGCCCTTCAACAGCTTTTGGAAGGCTTCCACCTCGGTTGTGTTGGCGAGGCTGATGAACTGCTTATCTTTCAGGAAATCGGGAATCCTTGGGGCGGCATCGTCAGTCCCTTTGGCCTGACGTCCATCGATCACATCAGCCGTAGCCAGCAAGAACACGCGTCTCTTGCGCTCCCGCGCCATTATCGCTTCGGCGACGCACCAGGGCGAGCCGAGCCAGTCGGCGGAGCACAAAACGATGACACCACGGCTCTGTCGCAAGCGTTGATATAGCGTACGCTCCCAATCGGCACCGGGATGGATACCGTCATCGGCATGGCAGTCGAGGAACAGACCTTGATAGCCGCCGTCGGACAGGACTTTATGGACTCGCTTAGCCCACGCCATGTCCTTCGAGCTGTGGCTGATGAAGAGCGTCGTCATCGCGCTACCGCAGTCACCTTAAGCAGGAGAATTCCTAAGGTACTCTAACCACCCGGTTGGATCAGGTCACTTCTTACTGATCGCTAATGGATGATTGGAATGTCGCTGTTAGGGTCAACCTTCCCCGTCACCGGCTAGCGCGATTTGCGTTGGCTATCCGGGAAACTGCAGAAGTGACCGCTCATCGATTTAACAGAATTGGTAATAGTGTTAAGTCTGGTCCCAGCCGTTGTTCCTCGGTCAGATGTGGCATTCCTCTTTTGGAAGTAGTCCGGACATCGCACTGTGAAAGCTTCCGTGCACCACCGAGCTGTTGCTTAAGGTCGCCCATCAAGGCGTAAAAGCGCTTCAGATGATGTGTGTTCGTATCTCGATCATTCTCCCTTTCTGAGCCGCTCAACATCCATACGCTAAGTCAGCCGGTAGGCAGAGCGGAGAAGCGCAATAGCGTCTTCGCGCGTCAACGGCACACCAAAGTCGTTCGGGTCCAGCGTCTTGTCCTCGTCCGCTAGATCGAGAAAACGGCGCACGTCTTCCTGAATAGGCTCGGGCATCTCGATATCTGCGTCTCCCGGCAAAAGCTGCGCCAGCCGGAACACGTCGCTCCGATGCTTTTTGATAGTCTTGCTATCAATCCTGTCGCCCTTTTCCTTGCGCCCGGATAGGTCGAGGAATGCGCGCGCCTTGAACGGGATAAGCAGCGTTTCATCAATGATGGTAACGCCGTCCACCTCGCGTTTCGCGCTCTGGAGCGCCTCGTAATACCCTTCTTCGAGCAAGATGGCAGACAGGCTCACAACATCCTCTTCGACCGAGATTGGTGTAAGTCCGGCATCTTCGGGAAGGTTCAACGCTTCCGGCTTTCGCGAGAACAGTTCGATCATGAAGGGATAGGCTTCATCCTTCGGGCGATGGAACCGGTAAAACTCTTTCTCTCCAGCGCTACGCTCACGGGCCTCATATCCGCCCGCTTCAAGGAAGGTGCTGAAGCTATTGCCGAACGCGGCATCGACGACTTCGACGCACAGAACCATATCGATGTCTTTGGTGGCCCTGAAATCGAGACCAGCCTGGTCAAACAAGAGTTCACAAGCCGCGCCGCCGATGATCGCGTACTGATCCTCGTGCCCGGCAAAGTGTTTCCGGAATTTGTCGATTCCCACTACCATATTACGTTCTCCAAAAGTCTTTCGGCCGCCATCGAGATGCGCTCGTTTCGATGATCGCAGAACTGCGCGTAGAGCGACAGCGGGTCAACCACCGGGTCGTCGGACAGCCCGGCGGGATCGTAGGACCACGTTTCGACCGCAAACCGCGCTTCAAATTCATCGACCTCGATTAGCTCAAAGGTTTTTGCAATTGCCTTCCAGTCACTGGCCACCACCGCGAAGGTTTCCGTCCGTGGCGGAGTTAGATCGGTCAGCTTCGCCAGTGCAGTTTCGCCCGCTATCTTCAAGTTAGGCACGACACAGTTACTGCCTATATGTTTGACAGACCGGACCGGGGTGTGCAGCAGGGGCCGGGCGGTCTCCATGAGTTTCGGCCTGTCTGCGCTAAAATGGATATGCCTCTCTTTGCCGCGCTTTTTGGTTTTCGCCAGTCCCATGGCGACGAGATCATCGAAGGCTCGTCCGATGGACATCGGCGAATAGCGCAGCCGTTCGGCGATTGCCGATGGTGTCGTGGCAAATTCGTTCAGCCGTAGCAGATAATGAAAAAAGACGGCCTGCGCTGCCGGAGACAGGCCTTCAGTACGTCGTGGTTTAGGCGCGCGAAAATACTCCCGAAGGTCCATAGCGAGTTCGGGGATATAGAGCTGGTTTCCTGGCACAACAAAAGCCACGCCCAGGGCGATCAGCCGCGACCGTTTGTGCGCGTTTAGCGAAGGAGCTGCGAAAATGACAATATCGTCCACGGCCGAACGAACGAGCGAAACATGTTTGGCAATGTCGGCCGGAGTTGCGAGATTCTCCGGTGCGGCGATTACCACGCATCGCCTATCCTCAATCCGGGCATCGTAGAAGCGGTAGGAGCGCTCCAGGAAGGTTGGTACGCTGATCGCCTTGTCGATCTTGTTGATCCTGACCCTGTGATGAAGCGTCTCCCCGAGGTAGCGCTCGAGCGCCTCGGCAAATGTTTCTTCAAACGTCTGAGGATCGTTTGCTAACACCATTCAGCATGCTAACACTAACAATGTTATTGTGCGAGCATGATGTTAGTGATTGTATGAGAGCAGGCGCTGAGGGTGCCATCCGAGCAAATTGGTTTGAGGCAACAATTGCGGTTCCGTAGCTTCCGATGATGCGCAATCCCTTCCGTCATTTCACCAGCTCGCCCTAAGTAATCCGCCTCGCGGTGATGATCTCAAGTCGCTACACATATCCCCCCGTATCGCCCGACGCTCAATTCCCCACATCTTTACCAGTATGCTCTGCTCCTCCGCCCCGACGGCGTCGGAATAGATGGCCGTGGCCAAGAGCTGAGCATATCCAAGCCACTTCTCCACCATGTAAAGAAGGACTCCGGCGGAACCAGCTTGTACCCCGGAACCGTGCATCAAGCCCTTGGAGGTTTACCGAATTAGGGTCTCCTTTTGCGCGATTATCCGACCAGATCGTCAATCATACTCTCAT
>CAZUKP010000230.1:0-3103 GCA_964620915.1 uncultured Hyphomicrobium sp.
AGACCGGCTGCCGCCCCGGCCTGATCCGGCTCGCCTTCGACGAACGCGCCATGACCTACCGGCCCTTGGCCGGCAGAGCTTCTCGCGGCGGTGGCGAGGGTGTTCCAAGTTCAGCAGGTGCCCGAAGAGGCAGCGCGATCGCCGCCCGCGTGCTGGCGGAGGAGGAATCATGATGGCGCTTGGCTCCGCGACGCAGAACGACGACGGCATCGCCGCAAACACAAACCCGTCATGGCCGGGCTTGTCCCGGCCATGACGAAGGAGAATCGGTGAGCGTGAAGAAAGCGGTGGAGCGATGAGGAGCGACGATGCAGACGGAGGGAGACGCGAGCGCCGAAGACGCAAGCGCCGGAGACGCGAGCGAGACGCCGGACTGGTACGCGGTGCACACGCATCCGCGCAAAGAGTCTTACGCCGACTGGCATTTGCGCCGGCAGGGCCTCGTCACCTTCTTTCCGCACACCACGCAATGGATCGGGCTCGGCACGCGCCAGGCGAGGCTCGTAAAGCGCGCCTGGCTCACGCGCTATCTGTTCGTGCGCACCGCGCCGCGACGCTTCTTTGTCGTCAACGAGACGCCGGGCGTGTCGGGCCTGGTGCGGGCGCGGGCGCACATGCCGCTGCCGGTGCCGTCATTGGTCATGACGGGGTTGCAGGCGCGCGCCGATCCTTACGGCGAGGTGTTCATGCCCAAGGCGCAGAAGAAGCGGCGCGCGTTCAGTGGGAGGCCCGGCGACCGCGTGCGCTTCACCGAGAAAAATCCGCTGTTCGGCTTCTGGGGCGAGATCAAGCGCGTGCTGGGTTCAGAGGTCCTGGTCGAGCTGGAGCGCGAGATCCTGGGCAAACGCGAAGCCCGCGTGCCGCTTGCCGCAATCGCCGAAGTCCTGAAGCTGCGGTGACCTTGATCAACATAGGGTTGTGTGCTTCAACATTACAAACCATCATAGGCGATGATGAACAGTCCAGCTGAAAAGAAGCGCTGCTTCGTAATCGGCCCAATCGGCCGTCCAGGCGATGAGGAGCGAAGGCACGCTGACTGGCTTCTCGACGGAATAATCAAGCCGGCGTTTGAAACGTTTAAGGACTTCACCGTCAGACGCGCCGATGAAATTGTCGGCCCCGGAAGCATCAACTCCCAGGTCATCAATCAGCTTTGGGACGCGGACCTAGTCATTGCGGATATGAGTTTTCATAATGCGAACGCGTTCTACGAATTGGCAATTGCTCACATGCGACATCGCCCCACGATTCTGATGATCCGAGAGGATTTCGATATCCCATTCGATGTTGCTGCGTTCCGCGCCGTTGTCTTCTCTACAGGGGAGTACAAAGATTTGATTCAAGCGCAGCGCGACCTTGCCGATGCTGTTTCAGAAGCCATCAAGCTCGAAAGCGTCGAGAACCCGGTGACTCATGCAAGAGGCGCATTCGAGATCGCTGAAAAGGGCGACCCTGCAATTCAGGTTGTAACCACCGAATTGCTGTCTCTCCGCCGAGAGGTTGAGCAGATCAGGTCAAGATTACGAAGCATCGGCAGGTCCGGCCAACCCGTCAACGCTCTGCTGCCAAGTCCTCCGCCCACGGCAATCAGCACGCTTGCAGATTTCCTTCTCGGTGGTTCACCCACTGTTGAGCAGTTAAAAATTCTAGGTGAGCTTGCCAAAACCATTTCGCGCGAGAAACGCGAGAAAGCAGACTAAAGGGCAGAAATAACGAGGGTCGTGCCATAAGCTCCCGCAAGCCATCCAACAAGAAAAGCGCCCGCGCCGGTAGGAATGCGCCACGCAAACGCGCGCCTGCGAAACAGACGATACCAGCCGAACAAAGATCCACTACTAAAAAGAAAACCCCCAGTCCCAATACGCGCAGCTCCTTTGGCGATGCACTCGCTTGGGCAACCATCGCAATAGCCTTTGCCACCTTCACAATGGTTGGCATTGCCTATTTGCAGGTTCAGGCACTTTGGCAGTCCGACGAGACTACGCGAACCATCAACCGGGCGTTCGTCGTAGTAGGCGACGTTCTCTGGAATCCAGCAGAGAAAGATGGTTCTCCCGCATGGACGATAATTCCGCAATGGATCAATAGTGGAAATACTTCCACAAAAAATCTTCAGATTGAGACCTCGTGCCCAAATTCGTTCATTGCAGTAGAGGATCCAACAAAGACCGGGGCCAAAACGATCACGATGTATCGTTCTCTTGGTCCCAAACAAACTACGCTAGGAGGGTCGTGCAGCTTTGCCGTCTCTGACCTGATTTCGGTGCAACAGGGCACTGTGCATTTGTACGTGTTCAGCAGGGCCACCTATCATGACGACTTCGGTGCCCCCCATGTGACTGAATTCTGCATTCGCTATGCTGCCATCTTTGGAGACCTTGCCAATCAGTCCTCCATACCAACTCGGGCTCATGAAAATTGTGCAACCCATAACTGCACTGATAAAGAATGCAGCGTCCCGAGCCATTAAAGATCGCCACCTGAGTATCTCTTTCTTTTTATGACGCCTCGTATATCAGGCGCCTCCGGCGTCGCCACCCGCCCCCTGCTCAAAATTTCGGCAGTGCTCTGACGAAAACGCCTCGGAAATGGCCGCATGCGCGCATGCCGGGCTGAGCCAGCCAGCCGGTGGAAATGGCGGTTTCCCCTGAAAACGGGCGGATTCCGGCGCGTTGGGCCCGCGGCCCGGATTGGCACGATTCCTGATTGTCACAAAGGACCGGGGGGCGTCGTGACGTTTGCGCCGGAAAGCTCGCGTCGGGACGCCTGCGCCGGGACGTGTGTGTCGAAAGGCACGCGCCGCGTGCCAGGGACTAAAGGGCGCTTGCGCAAGGGCTTCAAGGGTCCTTGCGCAATCGCGCGTTCGGGACCCGCGAAGCGGCTGTCAGCAAGGCGCTCGCGGCAAGGCGCTCGCGGCAAGGCGCTTACGCCAAGCTGCCCGCAGCAAGGCGCTTCCGCCAAGCTGCCCGTGCAAGCCAGGGAGGGGCTTTGCAGAAGAAAGTCGGAGATACGCCGCCAGACCAGCCACCGGATACTCCGGCGGGAGATCCGGCCGGAGACCGGCCCGGACATCGGGCCGGGGCGGCGCTGCTCGCGGCCGCTC
>CAZUKP010000231.1:0-3096 GCA_964620915.1 uncultured Hyphomicrobium sp.
CGGCCCCGAAAGTGGACTTGCGTAGCTTAGATGCAGAAGGACCGCTTTGGGTCATGAGCAGACATTTAGGCCTGCGTTTTTGATGTCCGCTTTACCCCTGAAAGCAGACATTGCCCGGCACGTCTCGGATGTCCGCGAAGTGCCAATAGCGGACATCGGAGCGAGCGTTTTGTTTCAGACTGCTTTGACTTCTCTGTAGCGCAATAACGAAAGAACGTGGAGCATGATGAAGAGCGGCACGAAGAAGGCCGGGATAAGATTCACCGGGAATGTCGTCATGAGAGCGGTGGATATGTCGGTCCGTAGGACACCGAAGGCGCTCTTTGAATAGAGAATGCCCAGCGAGATTGCTGCTAGGAGATCGATCAAGCCGAACACGTTCCAAGCGATAAAGGCGCCACGTACCGGTTTTCTTTGGTGGAGCGCCAGTGCGAGCGGAATCGCAAGCAAGGCAACGATAATGTCTCCAACGCCTGCCGGGATAGCGAACTGCCCGGGTAGACGACCAAAATAATAAGCGACGAGAAATCCCGCCCCTACAAAGCGCCAGATATGAGCCCCGACAATCAAGGGGAGACTGATGTTGTGTGCGAACTCCTTGAACGCCGGGCTAAAGCGGTACAGTGCGGTGAAATACAGTATCGGCAACACAATAAAGAGGCCGAGAGTGATAGGTGGGACGCCGGGTTGTTGGGAGAAAATATCGAACCAGCCGCCGATAAGGGCCGCCAGCATCCAGACAAGAAGACTCGTGATGGCGAGATTTTTCATGGAAGTGCCCTCCGCATCGAAAAAGCACCCCTCAGGACATGACCCTGAGGGGCTTTTTCGTAGTGGATCATTTGAAACTGTCCCAGTTCATGACAAGCCTAGTGTGCCGCGCTCGCAAACACGTCGCTTTTGTCGACGATCGCCAACGTGTCGGCAAACTGGCCGCATTGCAGGTTGAGAGTCTCGTGCTCAGGGGTATCGAGGTGAACCACCTGACGCGGGTCCAGAGCTATGCGAACGCGTACGGCGGAACCGCCGCTGTCATCGGCAAGATCCCCGATGACGACGTGTATGCCACAATCGCCGCCCTGTGCCTCGTAGAAGGCAAGGACGCGCTTGCCGCCAACCGTCGTGAGAATGGGATCGTTGGGCCCAACCGGCTCAAGCTGTTGCGGAAGGTCTTCGGCATAGGTGGGAGAACTCGCCAGGACGAGGGCCGCGGCGAAGCCTAACAACCAGTTTCGAGAGAGCAGATACATCGTAGGTCTCCTTCATGTCTTAGCAAGATCAGCGAAGGAACTGTGCCGCAGAAACGGTCTTGCATAAATACACAAGATGAGCCATCAATGGTGCATTAATGCACCATGGTCCAGGAGCCTCCTCGTTGTTCGAGTGGGACGATATTCGGTTCTTTCTTGCCTTGGTCCGCTATGGATCGATCCGTGGGGCTGCCGCTGCTCTGAATGTCAATCACACCACGGTGTCGCGCCGTCTGCGCGGCCTCGAACGCCGGCTGGGCAGCCGACTCGTGCAACGCACCCCCGACGGTTACGCGATGACAGGCGAAGGGGAAGTGATCTTCGCCTCAGGCGAGGCGATGGAGCGCGAGCTATTCACCGCGTCGCAGCGCATACAAGATTCTGACAAATCCGTTTCTGGGAAGGTCCGAATCACGATGACGGATCTTTTGCTCGATTTCACCGGTCCGGCGTTGCAGGCGCTAATGGAAGAGCATGATGGTCTCGACCTGGAAATCTCTACCAGTACGATGACAGTCGATATAGCCCGTCGCGATGCCGACATTGCGCTCCGATTGTCCCGTAAGCCCCCAGAAGATCTCGTCGGTAGACGGCTGGGCTGCCTGCCTACTGCTATCTATGGGTCACGAAAACTGGGCGTTAATTTCAAGTCCGCTGATTTGGGCGAGCTACCATGGATTCGCTGGCAAGAACCGTGGAAGCGGGCGCACCTAGAGACTTGGGTCGATGAACATTTCCCAAATGCACGGATAGCGGCTCGGGTCGATACCTATTCGGCTCTCGAAAAGCTCATCACCCTAGGTGCCGGGGTCGGCATGTTGAGCCCTTGGTCGGCAGAAAAACGTGACGACTTGGTCCAAATCTCCAGCGTTATTGAGGAGCTTGGACTCGACATCTGGCTTCTCATGCATCCTGATCTGCGAGGCGTACGTCGAATGAAAGTTGTCACAGAGGCTCTGACTCATGCCTTGCGGCGCAGGTCCGACCGTTCCAAGATCAATCGAAAATCAAAGGCAGCTTGAAATCAGATTGCGGCTGGCCCGCTCTCCTAGCAGCGCTCCGCACTCATCCCTTTGCAAGCCAATCAAACGGTTCCAATGAAATCACGCTTTACCAGTTCAACGCCGCAATGCCGCAGAATGTCGTAAGCCGTGGCGCAATGAAAATAGAAGTTGGGCATCACAAAGTGCACGAGATAGGGCTGCCCCTTGAAGCTCATCTTGTGCTCGCGAATCGTCAGGTTAATGTCCCGATCCTCAGAGCCATCAATCTCATCGGGCTTGAACGATTGGACGAAAGACACTGTCTTGGCGATCCGCGCCCTGAGATCGTCAAAGCTCTTTTCGGTGTCGTCGTACGTGGGTACTTCCACACCCGCAAGCCGCGCAGCGGCCCCCTTGGCGACATCGGACGCAATCTGGATTTGGCGTACCAATGGAAGCATGTCGGGCGCCAGCCGGTAATTGACTAAAACCTCTGGATCGATCTCATGGCTTTCTGCGTGAGCTTCGGCTTTGTCCAAGATCGCCGATAGATTATTTAACATTTGCACGAATGCCGGGACCGACGCCTGATACATCGAGAGTGACATGGATATGTTCCTCTTTGAAGGTGGTTGCGGATGTCCATCCGTGGTGAAGGTGCTGTCGGAACTGCCGGATATGCCCACTTTACCCATGCGTTGGTGTCCGCTTTGGGTCATGTGTGGACGGCTCCGTTTTGGCAAGGTGTATTTTGGAGCTGGTGCAAACTGGTCGAGTGCTGTCATGTGTCCGGCCTGTTGATGCGGCACCTTGTGCCGCTGGCCCTAATGCGATCCGCTTGGGCCGGGTCCCAATCATTAGCG
>CAZUKP010000232.1:0-3074 GCA_964620915.1 uncultured Hyphomicrobium sp.
ATGCCGTGGCCGGACCACGTCCGGTTTGCGCCAATAAGCTGACATCCGCGGCGGCCTTGTAATTGAGGTCGGCTGTGTGCCGATAACGGACATGACTGTCCCCATCGTCACTCCTCGATACCGTTGTTCTCGAAGCCCCCACCTAAGTGATGCTACCGCCACCGATCTTGGTGATCACGAGGACAGAAGGTCTTGGCGGCGTCGCCGAATCGAAATCGGGCCAACGAGTTGCTGGATCTTCAAACGTGGACTCCCGTTCAAAGCCCTTGTAGCGGTCGGTTGCATCGGTCCCCGGATGCTGCACAGCCAGGAACAGGGTTTCGCCATCGGGCGCAAAGCACGGTCCACAGATCTCGCCTCCGACCGGGCCGCGGAAGAACAGCCTTGGGGTCCGTCGGGCCTGTCCTTCGGTCTCGAGGAGATAAAGGCCGTCGGCCCGACCCGTGGGCCATGGTTTGCCTTGATCTGTCGCCACCCATAGCCGTCCCTCTCCGTCTACGGCGGCGTTGTCGGGGCACGCAAACCAGCCATTGTCGGTGGTCGCCGGATTCCAAAGTGCGCCTACTTCGCCGACGGCGGGATCACCGCAGCGCACGAGTATCTCCCACTTATATGTCTCAGCGGTGTGGTCCCCACCCGGGGCTATAAGCTCGATGATGTGCCCAAAGACGTTGTCCACGCGAGGGTTTGCAGCGTCCACCTGTTGTACCTCGCGGTTGGCGTTGTTAGTCAACATCACATAGATGCGACCATTTTCGGCATTGGGCTGCACGTCTTCCGGTCGGTCCATGCGGGTGGCCCCAACCAAATCCGCGGCAAGCCGCGCATCGATGACAACGTCGGCTTGACACGACAACCCATTTTCTGGGGTCAGCGGCCCGTCGCCAAAAACGAGAGGAAGCCAGACTAGACTTCCATCGTCACAGAACTTTGCCGCCTCTAACGTGCCCTCAGACAGAAGCGTCCGATTAGCCGCGCGATTTTCCGGATCGTAACGACCGGAGGACACGAAGCGATAGACATATTCGAACCGGCCATCATCGCCGCAATAGACGACGACCCGGCCATCTTTGTTGACCACTGTCTCGGCGCCCTCATGGCAAAACCGACCAAGGGCCGTGTGCTTCACCGGCACGGATGTCGGGTCGAAGGGATCGATCTCCACGATCCAGCCGAAACGGTTCGGCTCGTTGGGCTCCTTGTCGACGTTGAAGCGGTCGTGAAACTTGCCCCAGGCCTGCCATAACCCCGGGACGCCATAACGATCATAACTTTTCGCCTGACCACCGCCCAAGCCGTTGAGCTTCTTGCCACATTCGGCCTTGTCATCTGACCAGAAGTAGCCGTGGAAGTTCTCCTCCGCTGTCAGGTAAGTGCCCCACGGTGTGACGCCGCCTCCACAATTGTTGAGGGTGCCGAGAATGCGCGCGCCGGTCGGATCGGCGCTCGTCTTGAGCCGGTTGCATCCTGCCGCGGGACCGTCCACGGTCGTTTCCGTCACGAGCGGGCTGATCCGCCGGTTGTAGCGACTGTCGCGCATCGGGTGCCAACTGCCATCCTTGCGCGCGATCTCGACGATGCTCACTCCATGCGCCGCCATCTCGATGTCGACCAACGCAGCCGTCATATCAGGGAAGCAAGTCAGATCCTGACGGCCGATGCCAGGGAACATGACCTCTTCGTTCGTGTATTCGTGATTGATGCAAAGGAGCGCGCGGTCCTTGCTTTCATCAATAGGGAAGAAGGCCACGTAGTCGTTATTATATCCGAACTGTTTGAGCTGCGCCTCTGCGCTCTGGTTCTTGGGATCGAAGGCAGGTGAATCAGGAAAGAGTGGGTCACCCCATCTGAGGAGAATGTCGGCACGGTAGCCCTCCGCCACATGGTGCCTCTCGTCGACCCCGGCTTCGATTTCCTGAAAATCAGATGAGTTTTCCGATGGGCGCGCGAGGCGCGAAGCGCTGAAAAGTGCGGAGCTGAATAAAGTCGTGGCCGCAACGGCACCGAGACTACCGCGCAGTATAGCCCGACGATTGAAGCGCCGTGAGACAATCTCCCCGATGGACTCGCCGTGTGTCGGGCTTAAAGGCACATCATCATGGGCCTCATAGGCTTCGGCCCTGTTACAGAACAATTTGACTTTCGCCATTCGCAACGATCCGTACATACTCGATGTCGGTTTGCCTATACTGGCGACCTATCCATAGCGCCCCGTAACGAAGTCAAGGCAACGCTGGGTCTTCGGCTTGATGAAGATTTTTTCAGTGTCGCCCACCTCGACGAGCTCTCCGAGATGAAAAAAGGCGGCGCGTTGTGAGATGCGGGCCGCCTGCTGCATGTTGTGAGTCACGATAACGATCGTGTAGCGCGCACGCAGTTGATCCACGAGATCCTCGAACAGTGCCGTAGATACAGGATCAAGCGCCGAGCAGGGTTCATCCATTAAAAGAACCTCGGGCTGCGTGGCGATGGCGCGAGCGATGCAAAGACGCTGCTGCTGCCCACCGGAAAGATCGGTGCCCGGCTGGCCCAGCCGGTCCTTGACCTCGTCCCACATGCCGACCGCCCGCAGGGACTGCTCGACCAGTTCACTCCGCTCTTCACGGTTGGTCACGATGCCCCGGATTTCCGCTCCATAAGTGATGTTGGCGCTGATCGACCGGGGGAACGGGTTTGGCTTCTGCGCGATCCAGCCGAAGCGTTGGCGCAGCAGCGGCGGATCTATGTCCGGGCTGTAGATGTCCTCTCCGTCCAGAAAGATGCGCCCGTCGAGGTGTATATTTTCGATGATGTCGTTCGACCGGTTGAGGCAACGCAGCAGCGTGGTCTTCCCGCAACCCGAGGGGCCAATAAACGCCGTCACTTCGTTCTTGAAGATTTCGAGCGATATATTCTTGAGCGCCTGTTTCGGGCCGTACCAGAAGCTCACGTCCTCGACGCTTATCTTGACTGGGTGCGCATGGTCGTGGTTCGGGATCGGCCCGAGAGTTGGGAGTTTGCTGCGTGTGGTAGTGTCGAGCATGACCTCGTCGTAGGCTGTTAAACCTAACGCGCCTTGCGCCACATCAAAGCTG
>CAZUKP010000233.1:0-3028 GCA_964620915.1 uncultured Hyphomicrobium sp.
CGAATGAACGAATGGACCAGAGAGAAGCGGCCGTCCGCTGTACCATTGAACGCGTTGCGTGCGTTCGAGGTGGCGGCTCGACATATGTCCATTAGGCATGCCGCGGATGAGCTGAATATTACCCCCTCCGCGGTGAGCCACCGGTTGCGGCAGCTTGAGAAAGTTCTCGGTTGCCAGCTGTTTCAACGCAAAGGTTCGCAGCTTACGCTAACGGCGCACGGGCAAATGCTCGCACCGGCCTTGTCGGCCGGCTTCGCACAGATCATCAAGGCCATCGGTCGCCTGCAATGCGACGTGCAGGCCAAAAACAAGTTGGAAGTTAGAAAAGGCTTCAGCCATGCATAGAGCGATCTCAATCGCCGTTCTTGCCATTGCAACGAGCGGCGTGTCTGCCCGCGCAGGGAGTTCGGGCCCTGAGCTAGCACCGCCCGCCAAGCTTGCCATTATTGCTTGCCGCGTCGACCAGTCGTCTCAGGATCGAGCCTCCGCGGCTGGCGATTCCCCTGAGTTTGAGTGGCACATGCCCGTTGAATGTATGCGCGTCATAGAGACAGTGACTGACGCAGCAGCGTTCAACCATCTTGAACTCAGGCAAATGACGCCGAACCTTGCGGACTACGGAACATGCGCTGAGGTGGCGATGGCCTATGCGCCGACTTGGGAGGCTGCTCACAAAAGCTGGGCAATCGTGAAGGTCGGTTGTCCGACCAAGATTGTCGATGCCGATGGAAATGTCATCGGCTGGCACATGCCCGAATGCCAAGGCGTGCTTCCCGGCACGCGCTATCCGCTACGCTGCCGTTTCGATCCGAGCGAGATATGATGCTTCAGCCAAATCGACCGGTATATGGCGCAGCGTTGCTCGCGCTATTACTTGCCAATTCGGCTGCGCTTTCCGCCGAGAGGCCGCTTTATGGACAATGGTTGCGGGATGACCGCAACGCTCTCATAACGGTCGGACCTTGCGGTGAGCAATTATGCGCAACGAATACCTGGATTGGCGAGACTGCTTGGGGCGAGGAAGTGGGCGATCGTCTCGTCTTGAAACTAGAGCAAACCTCCGACGGTGCTTTGACCGGAGACGCCTATGATTCGAAGCGCGATCTGACGGTGAAGGTCAGGCTCGAGGTCTCCGAGACGCAATTAGTCAGCCGCGGCTGCATTCTTCTGGGTCTACTCTGCAAGACGGTCAGGTGGCAACGCGTAGACGCGCGTTGACCAAGGTAAACCGGCCGAGCGACACAAGAGGAGAGTTGGATGCAAATGGATGTTGGGTTGACGAGTGGATGCCGCCTCCTGGCTGTTGCGGCGGTCTTGGTGGCGTTGTCGACACCGGCAAATGCCCAAGACTGGCCGGACATCCGTGAGGCCAGGGCGATCGCTGAGGAAGGCTACATCTACGGTCTGCCGATCGTGATGAACTATGCGATTATGTATGATTATGCTGTTGACCGTAACTCGGGACAGTTCAAGGCACCCTTCAACCAGATCAGGAATGAGGCACGTGTCTACACTTACAAGGATACGGCGATCATCAGCCCGAACAGCGACACGCCTTACTCGGTTGCATCGCTTGATCTACGGGCCGAGCCGATTGTCCTTTCGGTCCCAACGGTGGAGAGTGGGCGCTACTACTCAGTCCAACTGGTCGACGCCAATACCTACAATTTTGGCTACATCGGGAGCCGCGCGACGGGCAATGACGCCGGCGACTACTTGGTTGTGGGTCCCGACTGGGAGGGGGAGGCGCCAACCGGAATTAAGAAGGTTTTTCGGTCGTCGACGCAATTCGCTCTCGCTGTGTATCGCACCCAGCTTTTCGGTCCAGATGACATGCCAAATGTCGAAAAGGTTCAGGCCAGCTACAAGGTGAGGACGCTCTCGGCCTATCTGGGTAAGCCTGCTCCCGCGGACGCTCCAGCCATCGACTTTCCCAAGGTGGACAAGGATCTTATTAAGACGAACTTCTTCGAGTATCTGGATTTCGCCCTGCAGTTCGCCCCCGCCGACCCTACCGAGGCGGAAATTCGCGCGAAGCTTGCCAAAATCGGCGTCGGGCCCGGGAAATCATTCCAATTCAAAGACTTGCCTTTCAGCCACCGGATCGAGATAGCGCTCGGCATGCGCGATGGCGAGGCGAAGGTGAAGGGATACCTTGCGCAGAAGCTCTTCAAGTCAAACGGATGGTCTATAAGCGACTTGTGGGGCGACGCCGCGTTCTTTGATGGCGACTGGATCAAGCGAGCAGCGGGTGCATCAGCGGGCATCTATGGGAACGACGCGGCCGAAGCCGTCTACATCCTGGGACGGAATCTCGCGAGCGGTGAGGAACTCAACGGCAGCAAGCAGAACTACACGCTGACTTTTCCGGCCGGACAGCTGCCGCCGGTTAACGCCTTCTGGTCATTGACGATGTATGACGGCAAGACGCAGCTGCTGATCGAGAACCCGATCAACCGCTACCTCATCAATTCCCCGATGCTCCCGTCGATGAAGAAGAATGCTGATGGTTCTCTAACTCTGTACATTCAGAAGGATTCTCCCGGCCCGGACAAGGAGTCCAATTGGCTGCCGGCGCCCGACGGGCCGATCTATCTGGCGCTGCGGATGTACTGGCCAAAGACTGCCGATCCGTCTGTGCTCCCCGTCGGCAAGGGCACCTGGCAGCCGCCGGCACTCCAAGCGACCCGATAGCTACAGACAATCATCGTTTGTGCGGGCCGCCGTCCATCCAAGCGGCGCGGCATGGTTTGCGGAGAAATGCAGAGGAAGGCGACGATGAAGGGCATGACCAGTTTGTTTTCCGCCATGATTGTGGCGGGGCTACTTGGCGGGAGCCACGCCTATGGCCAGACGCCGCCGCAAATGAAGATGACGACCCCGATTGCGGGTCAATAGCGGGAGCTCACCGCAGGGCCATCACCTCATATCCTGTCATAGGACTACGCCTATTGCAGAGTGTCTGCTTTGGGTCGATTTTGTTGATTTAGTCGGGTGACGCCGCGCTTTTCGGCGTCCGCTTCTGATA
>CAZUKP010000234.1:0-2992 GCA_964620915.1 uncultured Hyphomicrobium sp.
GCTCGGATGCCCAGCGCGCGTCGAAAGCAAGCTCCACATATTGGGCCCGGCAATCTTCGTCAGGGACCGTGAACGGAAAGGCGAAACTTTCCCAATCCTTGCTAAATCCCCTGGCCACGGGACTTTCGGCGATCCGAGTCTTTGCCTTGTTTGAGCAGGTGATCCGCCACTGCAGGCCGCGCTGGCTGACGACATCTATGTTGGTCCGCCCCTCAAATCGATAATGGCCGGGAGGCAACGTAACGAGTTGCGTGACGCCAAGCTCGGACACGCGGCCGGCGCCGAAATCCAACACCAGCGCCTTGCCGCCTTCGCTATCGGATCGCTCGTCAATCTTGATTGAAACTCCAGCACCCTCCTTGAATGTCCAATCGAACGGCAATCCAGAGGGTGTGCTCTCAAAGTCTCCATTGTACAGAAGGCCCACCTTGCCGAGTTCTTCCGGCGGCAGGAACTGCAGCCATGCATAGTAGGCGAGTTCGTGAAACCCCTTGCTGGTGAGGAAATTGAGATAGCGTTTGAGGTCGTCTGCCGACGGGGGGACTGGCGAGTCTTTCAAACCAAGCATGATCTTGAGCGGCGTGCGCGCATCCGTAATATTGGCCGGAAGCCGATCGAGAAACTCGCGCCGCCAGGGCGGATTGGCGGCAAGAAGCCGTTGCAATTCGCCGCCGTCGTTTTCCGTCTCGGCAATCTTTCCCAACACCGGCACCACATACTGGGCTGAATTGGGCCGTGTCCTCAGCAGAATGTCGGCAAGATCTATTGCCGTGCGATAATCGCGCTCTTCGTAAGCCTTGAGCATAATCCAGTAGATGGCAGCACTCTCCCGCAGCGAGCGGCGCGACGCGGCTTGCATGAAACTCCCGGTAAGCTTCTCGTTCGATTCGCTGGCGGCGACTTGGCCGAGGATACGAAAGGCTTGCGCATTGAGCGGATCCTTTCTGAGCGCCGCCTTGGCCCAAGCGCTGAGTTGAGCCTGCTCTTCCGGTTTGGCGGAAAGCTTTGCGATGATGTTGGTATCGCCGTCTTTGGCTGCCGGCGCGCTTTGGCCCGGGACCGGAGACGCAGGCGCTTGTGCCAGTCGTTTCATTTCCAGTTGAGCCAAATTCAAGAACGCAGCGGGGTCGGCTGAAGTCACTCTGACAGCCAAAGCGGGATCGGCGTCGGAAAGATAGGCGACATAACTTTTGGCGAACACCGCCCATATCAGAATGAGTGCAAGCGGCACCCAAAACAGGAACAAGCCGATCGGAGACTGGAGCCCCCGCCGCCAGGGCGACTGTCTCGCCACCCCCGTGCTTGAGGTCGCCGATCCTGGACGATGCGGCGCGTCAACGCGGCCGCGCAGCTCCTCCCATTTCTGTTGTTCAACCGTCAAAGCGCGGGCCTGCCTAGCAAGAATGTAAGAATGCGGTTCACAAGGCCTCCCCGTTGGCGTGCCCGGACGGAGCCGCGACGCTTGTCAAAGCCGGACCCGCTCTGCCGTCTCGTCCCGCCTCTAAAACCGGTGCGGCCGCCGGCCGAGCGGCGATGAAGGGCTTTGTCCGCCTCCTTCACGCGTTGCAAACGGTCATATGCGGCACGCCGCTCTTCGGTTTTTACATCGTCCCAGGCGCGGGTCACCCGCGCGGCAAAAATCGTGCGTTCGCCACAACGATCGCGGTCTGGATGCAGCCAGCGCAGGAGGATGGCCATGTTCCGCCTGAGTTCCGCGTAGGATGCATCCGGCTTGGCAGCGAGCACCCGGTAGCTGTCAGCGCCCGGATAGAGGAGAATCTGCTCCACGAAGAAGGCCGCAGCCTCGCGGACCGCTTGTTGAGACCGTGCGGACGACGCGGCCCCTGCTCGTGTCGCTTCCTCGTCGCCCGCAGCGATGCGAAGCACTTTGAGCACGTCGTCAGGCAGGGGGGCCGATCTCAGCGTCCGGACTTGCGCGGGGAAATGTATGAGATCGATGGCAAGCCGCAACGCGCCTCCGCGTCCCATGACGCCTCACCCGCCGCGTGTCAGTTGCGGCTGATCGTGCGCGGCGTCGCGGACCCTTAATCCGCCCGGACCTTGGGCCGCTCCGCGATCGCGGCCATAACTGTAACTATAGCCGTAGCCGTAACCGTAGCCGTAACCGGAGATCTTGGAGTCGTATTTCGTCAGCGCCACGCCGATGACGACTGAACGGGACAACTCCAAACGCTTGATAGCACCGCGAATGAGACCTTTGCGGGTTATGCCGGCACCGACGATGAACAATGTGGCCGAGGCGGCACTCGACAACAGTTGCGCATCGGCAAGCCCGAGAACAGGCGGTCCATCGATGATAATGAGGTCGAAAATCTCCTGTCCGACCGAGAACAGCGAAACGAGGCGGGGCCCGCCCAGAAGGTCTGCGGCGTTAGGCGGCAGCGGACCCGAGGCGATAAACGCCAAGCTCGGCATATCCGTTTTCTGCATCGCCTCGGGCGGTGTGCACGCGCCAGTCAGGCAGTTGCTCAAGCCGACCGTATTGTCACATCCGAGCTTGATATGCTGAGAGGGATTCCGCAGGTCGGCATCGATCAACAACACCTTGCGCCCCATGGTGGCGAAATGCTTGGCGATCGAAAGCGCGGTAAGGGATTTGCCCTCACCTGGACCAGCACTCGTAATCGCAAGTGTCTTGGGAACGCCGCTCTCGGTCGTGAACTGCAGCGCCGTGCAAAGCGATCGATGCGCTTCATTCAAGGGGGACTGGGGATCTGCCATGTCGGCTTCGACGTCGCGCACCTTGGGAATGACTCCCAAAGCCGACAGGCCGGTCACCATCTCCGCCTCCTCGGCGGAGTGCACTCTATCGTCGAGACGCTCAAGCAGAAACGCAACGGCGACGCCCAGCCCCAAACCGAGCATGAGAGCCTTAATGAGCGCGCTGAGCAACGATGTCGAAGATGGTGTGCCATATCCGGCCTTATCGACGACATACACGTTATTCACGCCCACGCCGCTCGCGACATCA
>CAZUKP010000235.1:0-2940 GCA_964620915.1 uncultured Hyphomicrobium sp.
CGCGCGCGCCGAGGAGTGAGGCCACTAGAGGTCGAATGTCCGCCATGGGTCATTAACGGACATCTGGGCCTGCGTTTTGGATGTCCGCTTTGCCCCCGAAACCGGACATTCTCGCCATCGAAATTGATGTCCGCTAAGTGCCAATAGCAGACATTAGGACGATTGCTCCCGGCGCGTCCGAGTCCACGGCGGGGAGCGATGCTCTTTAATTACGAGGTAACTCGGTCGATCCTAACTGGGACCGGCCGACAGACCGTATTGCACACGGGCGAGTGCTGCTGCGTGTAGGAGAGCAGATCGTCGAGGGCTTCATCCGGACAGTCCGCGTTCACGTGCATACGGATGCGGATCTGCTCGTAGCCTGGCGATACAGTATCATCGAGCCCCAGCAAGCCGCGAATGTCGAGTTCACCTTCGAGTTCGGTGGACAACTCCTTTATCGTGATCCCACGCGCCGTGGCGTGCGTAATCAAGGTGGTGGTCACGCATCCTGCCAGTGCATGGAGCAGGAACTCCACGGGATTGGCCCCCTCGTTGTTGCCAAGCAAGACGGGAGGTTCGCCGTTCATAAACACGAAGTCCGACTTACGTGACTGGTCCTCACGCCCGGCACCGTAAAAGTCGCGGATCGTAGAGCGATTGATACCTCCATCGATCCAGGTGTTTCTGGCTCGGAACTGGAACTTCGCCAGGCTACTGTCGGCCTTGATTGCGTCTATCGTATCGAACGCAGCTTGGACATCGAGGCCATTCATATGGGCGGATCGCTGCGCCACCGCTTGTTGAGTCTTCATCGTCATCTCCTTCGTCAGGTTGAGTTTTAGGCTCGCCGTATTGCCGCGGCTGATGAGCCCGAAATAGCGATGGACATCCCGGTTCATCAGGTCGATTTTTGTCAAAAAGGATCGATTCGTGCCGCAAAGTTGGGGGCCGATTATGAAAAAAAAGGACGTTTTGGCCTTTGAGGCGTTGATTGTGGCCGTACCGGAGACGGCCGGATCGGCGTTATACGGCATGATCGACGTGCTCGGGGCTACAGGTAACCTTTGGCAGCAGCTTGTAGGTATCGAGCCCAGACAACGCTTCATACGGCCCAAGATCGTTTCGCCATCACGCAGCCTTTTCACCTGCGGCAATAGAATACCCGTCGTGCCCGATATTGGCGTAGACGAAGATCCCGACGCTGAGATCGTCATTCTGCCGGAGCTTTGGCTCGCTCCTGATGATAACATGAACGGTCGCTACCCCCAGCTACTGGACTGGATTCGTCGTCGTTACCGTGGAGGCAGCACGATTTATTCCGCGTGCTCAGGCTCCGTTATGCTCGCTGCGACGGGTTTACTCAACGGCAAGGAAGCGACCTCGCATTGGGGGTATGAGGATTTATTCAGACGACGTTATCCCGAGGTGAATTTCCGGCCTGAACCTAATCTAGCCTTTGCCGATCCGTCGGGTCGTATCGTTACCGCGGGGGGAACGACATCATGGCACGATCTCGCCATCCATATCATCTCGCGGCATTGCAGCCCTGGCGAAGCGTTGCAGATTGCCAAAGTGTACCTGCTCAAATGGCACGGCGAAGGACAGCTTCCCTATGCTAGCCTTATTCGTCGCCAGCCTCACGCCGACTCGGTCGTACGGTCATGCGAGCAATGGCTGGAGGAACACTACCGCGAGCAAGGTGCCATCGCGGGCGTTGTAAAGGTGTCTGGTGTCCCCGAACGCAGCCTGAAGCGACGGTTTAAGATGGCGACCGGCATGACACTGATTGGCCATATCCAGAGCCTGCGGATCGAAGAGGCAAAGCACCTTCTGGAAACGACGTCGGAATCCTTTGAACGAATCTCCATCGAGGTGGGCTACGAAAATCTCGCCTTCTTTCGCAGGCTGTTCAAACGAGCGACCGGTCTTACTCCAGGTCAGTACCGTCGGATGTTCCGGCCGTTCTCCAACGCAGCTGATTTTTCTGCTCATAAGGCATCTTGAATGCAATAAACCGCCTCACGTCCGCTTTGGGTTACCAGCGGACTTGGGCGGACGGTTTGCCGAGATATCGGATTTCCCCCAAGAGCAGACATTCTCAGCGTCGAAATCGTCCGCTATGTGCCATATGCGGACATGCTCCGCAGCGTAAGTCGCAATACCGTCATTGTAAGGGTTTATGGCGAGCGGCCGATTGCGAGCGTAGGGAGCGTGATCTTGTTCGAGTCGCTTAAACATGAGTTTGATCCTCTAGATCGGGAGACTTTGGAGCGTGCCTTTGATGCCGCTTGGCTCGCGATCAAGGAAAATGATGGGTCGATCATCGCGTTTGACAGCGAGGAAAGCCTCGAAGCAGGTCTGCGCCGCGAACTGATCCAGATCGCTCGCCTCAACAGGCCCCTGAGCGATGCCGAGGCCTTGCGAGACACCCTTTTGGATAGGGTATCGCCGGACAGGCCTAAAGCCTAAACGGCTCATTTTTTTTAATTCTGTTGCAGGAGGCACACGATTTTCTTGCGGATGTGTGCTATCTAGAGATCTTGGTGGGTTGAGTCATGCCCACACCCCCTTTGCCCCGCTACTGCCGGGGCTTTTTTTTTGGGTGATCTTCACCCAGCCCGGCTAGGGTCACCAAGCTCCTTGGCCTTGGTGTAGGCGGCTTTTTAGGCTTGCGCGAGTTCGGCGACTGCTGAGACGCTTTGAAGAGAGTGCAGCCGCCTTGCTGATTGCTACGCAATGTCCGCCAAGTGCCAGGAGCGGACATTGCTCAGACATCATCCGCTGGTTTCCGATCAAATACTTTCCTTCCTGTGAACATGGCGGAAACGAGACCCCCGCCTTCCCGTAGCTCGGTCACAACGACTCCAACGATATGGATCACGATCAAGAACAGGAGTGTATAAAAGGTCCAGTAGTGCACAGTCACAAATGGCGAGCGGAAGGCGCGCATCGCATCCC
>CAZUKP010000236.1:0-2902 GCA_964620915.1 uncultured Hyphomicrobium sp.
GCAAGAGCGCATGCAAGACAGCCGCTAACGACTGCGCGGGCAAGAACGATTGCAAGGGCAAGGGCTTTCTCGCCATGACCAAAGAGGAATGCGACGCGGTCGAAGGCGCCACGTTCGAGCCTGCGAGCTAGCGTTTCCCTTTCCTGCTGAGGCATGAATACGCGAGGGCGCCAGCCTAAGGCTGGCGCCCTAATCTTTTGATGCGATAGCGCGTTGTAAAAAAATTCGACAATCGGAATGCGACCGTTCGTTTTGGCCGATCGTAAAATTCCATCGAGACCAGGAGACAGCGATCGCTCCGATGACACGCGCGCCCGGCGGAACGCCAAGGCTTCGTGAAACTCGATCAGGCTTGCGACGGCGCCGTTGGCGCAAGATGGACGGCGAGCCAGACCGTGGGCTTGTCGGCATCCGTCCAGGTGACACGGTGGCGGCAATGGGCCGGGAGCAGCAGCCAGTCACCGGCGGCAAGCTCGCGGTCTTGCGCTTCGCCCTCTATGAGGAGGCGCGCGGCGCCAGCCACGACCAGCACAAACTCATCGCCGTCCTGGTCGTACCATTGTCCCTCCGGCGTGATCTGGCCGGTCGAGACGATGCGCTCGATGCGGACGCCCCGGCCTTGACAGAGCGTCTCCGTAATTTCATCGGCAAGCGGGCGCTCCGGGAGTCCGGCCTTGAGGCTTCCGGATCGCAGCTCCATCGCCTAGGGCGCTCCTGCCGTGAGCGCTGTCACCTGATAGAATTTCTCGGCCCAGGCGCCGTCGCGCTTGACCCACACGGCGCTGACAAAGACACGCCGTGGCAGGGCGCGTCCCTTGAAGGTTCCCTTCAGCTCGGCGGAAAAGCTCCGTATTGCGGCATCGGACCCAAGCATCTTGATCGATACATCGCCCAGAAGGCTCTGTTCGTATTGAAAATTGGGCAGTGACGCGAGTTGGTCGGCCACAGATTGCGGGCCGTCATAGTAAGGCGTCACCGCGATATGGTCCCGCGTCATCAGCGCCTTGGCGGCGGTATTGTCTGTTTCGAATGCTTGATCGAGCGCAGCGGCGGCGTTGTTTATGGCCTCTATCGCCTCGGCCTCGTCTGCGCGCGCCATGAAGGCGCCTGCTGCACCGAGAAAGAGAGTCAAGAAGATGGTGGCCAATATCCGCATGCTAGGCATGGATTTCCCCTTCACATGACAGCGCCGAACGGTCCTCCACCCTGGATGGAGGATCGCGCGCTTCCGCATTTTCGCGCCGAATCGGACCACGCTCAACAATCAGCACGCCGAGGCGCGGACCTGTGCAGCTTAAGGAAACCGAGCGGGACGGGCCAGCTAGTTGCCGGAGGCCTTGCGGCGATTGACTTCCGCCTGCGAGACCTCGCCAGCCTGGACGAGCGCGTTGACGCAGGCCTTTGACAGCTTGTGCCCTGCCTTATCCATGCACAACCTGAGGGCCGCACTCTCGAGCCCGTACTCGCCGCAATGTTCTTTGTAGTCCTTGGCACAGGCCTTCTGCAGGGCCTTGCTGTACCGGTCTGCGTTCGCCGCATTGGTGAAGGCGAGCACAAAGACACAAGCGGCAAGCGATATGGCAGGATTAATCCGCATCAAAACCTCCTAGTGAGCCCAACTCCCTGCACGCAGTTTACGCCGAAAAAAGGCCTTTCGTTGCCTCCAGACGAACCTCGCGCCAGAAAAATTGTGAGTATTGTCTTTTGGCAACAGACCTACCCTCCTCCGCGATCCTCGTGGGCGTGCAATTCCAAGCACTTCAACACCGGAAGCGGCACCTTTGGTTCAATCGCCGATGAAAAAAATTGCCGTATCGCACCGTGGCCGTACGCACGGGTGCGCGGGTTAGCGACCGACCTCTGGAAGGATCGGGCCATGTCGATGAGCCATCCGTCGCCATCAGATGCAGCGACTCCATAGCCAATCGCTATTGGGAAAATGACGAAGGGACCGCCACCTTACACTCGTTCGAACGGCGCATCTGGCCGCGCCTCTCGAACACAGGATCAACAGGTCAGACTTGAAGGAGAACCCCCATGAAGAAGCTCGTTATCGCCGTTGCACTCGTCGTTGCCTCTGCCAGCCCCGTTTTGGCTGAAGGCTTCCCGAACGTCTATATGACGCGCTAGTTCGCTGCCGCGAGGCAGCGGTTGAGGTTCCCATGACAAACCTCTTCCCACTTCCCTATTGGGCACCCGCTCTGAGGCGGGTGCCCATCACGCTTCAGGCCCTCGATCAGGCCTTCCTCGAAGGAGGCCGTGCCGCCCCACGCCCGATTCCGGAGCAGCGTTCTCTGCACGCGGGCTGCTCTGCGCGTTCTGCCGCTCCTCTTTCCGCAACAGAAGAGGACGCTAGCCGGTCCGCGCCCGGCTAGCAGGGGTGAGGGGTTCCGTTGTCGACGAACTCCTCGGCCGGCGCGGGTCTCCGTGCCGGCCTCTCCCTGCCGCTAAGGCAGGCGACGTTGCCCTCAGACGGTGCCTGATTGCTTGGCCTTGTCGAGCAGGGCCTGAGCCTGGCGGATCGAAGCGATATCGATAAGCCGTCCGTCGAGCGAGACGGCGCCCTTTCCTTCGCGCGCGGCCTGCTCCATGGCTTCGACGATGCGCTTCGCCTTGGTGACTTCCGCCTCCGAGGGCGTGAACACCTGATTGGCAAGATCGACCTGGCTTGGATGGATCGCCCATTTGCCCTCGAAGCCGAGCACGGCGGCGCGCTTGGCCGCAGCGAGATAGCCGTCGGGGTCTGAGAAATCGCCGAACGGCCCGTCGATCGGACGAAGCCCGTAGGCGCGGCACGCGACCATCATGCGCGACAGCGCGTAATGCCAGGGATCGCCCCAGTAGTAGGCGCGATTGCCCGCCTCGTCCTTATCGGTCAACACGCCGTAATCGGGATGAGGAC
>CAZUKP010000237.1:0-2878 GCA_964620915.1 uncultured Hyphomicrobium sp.
CAACGCTCATCACCAGCGCCTTGTCGCGGCGCGGAAGCGCTTTCCTGCTCGTGGTCAGAACTTTTCCGGGATCCGGATGGCTGGAGCGCATAGAGAAATAGTGCGAGACCAGCATGTCGCGCGGATCGCGCAGCAAGAAGATCGATTGCCTGGCCGCAAGGTTCGGAATCTCGAACGTCTTCGGAAACGCGCGGAAGCCACCGAAGCAATAGCCGTTATCCGCAAAAACGTTCGAGGTAGTGGTGGGGACGTCCTGCTCAGCAAGGCCAAGCTTGAAGAACTCGCCCATGAGGGAGACGTAAGTGACACCAACCTGCTCCGATAGCTCGCGCATAATGTTGTCGAGCAGCACAGAACCCGCTTTCGGCAGCGAGAAGACATACGTCGTCGGCGTATCGGGGCTCTTCGTGGGCGGCAGAGTAAAGATGGTTTTCAGGACACCGGCGTCGTCATACTCGATCGTGATCTGCTCTTGCATCGTCCCCCGCCGTCACCGCTCGCTCTTGCGGTTTCCGCCACGCGCCGGAAGCTCAATCGCCTGATATTCATCTGATTCGTAAAATTCCAACGCTGCCTCGATGTCTCCGTTGAACACGACCGTGCCACTCTTGAGGACGAGACCGCGGCTGCACAGTTCCTTCAATGTCTGCGGGCTGTGACTTGCGAAAACGAGAATCTCACTCGCGTCGATGTGACTCAAGAGCCGCTCCTTTGAGCGCTCCACGAAGAAGCGGTCGCCGGCGCTAATCCACTCATCGAGCAACAGAATTTCAGGCTTGACGGAGGTCGCCACGGCAAACGCTAGCCTCATCTGCATGCCGGATGAATAGGTGCGGACGGGATCGTGGATCACCGGTTCGAGTTCGGAGAATTCAAGGATCTCTGGAATCCGACGTTTGATCTCCTGACCCGAAAGTCCGGCGCTGTAGCCTCGCAGGTAGATGTTCTCAAGCCCGGTCGCGTCGCTCTGCATGCCCATGGAGACATTAAGCAAGTTCTGGGTCACGCCGCTGATCTCCAGCCGTCCTTCGCTCGGCACCAGCACACCCGCCAGGAGACGCAGCAGTGTTGTCTTGCCGGCACCGTTTTGGCCGATCAGACCAACGCGGTCCCCTGCACAGAACTCGAAACTCATGCCGTGGAGCAGGGGCTTGAATCTCCTGGACTTCCCGCTCGTCACGAGGCTCCGCAGAGCAGAGATCGGATTACGCCGCAGCGACTTATCGATCCGCGTCGCGGTCGGGATGCTGAAATGCATATTCTGGGCACAAATGGAGCTACTCATCGCGGCCCGTCAGATCCACAAGGCAACGTAAGGCTTGGCACGTGCGTATGCCAACGCCGCCAAGACCCAGATGATCGGAAGCGCGCCCGCAACAACACCGATTTCGAACCACGGAACGACGCCGTAAACCAGCGGCCCGCGAATGATTTCGATCAGATAATAGAATGGGTTGAGGTAGATAAAGGCGCCAACAGCGGCGCCTTTCCCCATGGACGGCATCCAAATGATTGGCGTGATGAAAAAAAAGAGCCGCAGCACGCTCCGCATAAGCTCTCCAATGTCGGGATAGCGAGCACCGACAACGCTTAAGAGAAAGCACACACCAAGCACCGCCAGAAAGACGAGCGGGACGGTAAGTATAAGGGCAAAGTCCGCCGCGGTGACGTGCACGGGTGTGAGCAAGATCGCGCCGACGATAATCAATAGATTGTAGGCGAGACTAATGAGATGAGCACTGAACAGGCGGAGCACGTAATCCACATACTTCACGTAACCGTTCTGGATCATGTCTCGGTTTTTCTTATAAATATTCGAGCTCTGCTGAAGCGACTGCTGAATGAAGATCCACAGAACGAACCCGGTCGCGATATGCGCGTAGTAGATTTGGCTGTCTGCTCCAGGACGCAAAAGGACACGCGAGTAGAGCGTGCCGAGGAGAAGCACGAACGACAAGGTGCCGAATACCATCCAAAAGGCGCCGAGCGCTTGGGAGCGGTGACGGAGACTGGTGTCGATCCACGCGCCGTAGAGCCAAAATCCAGGCGCCTTGAAGGCGGCCACGATATCCTGGAACAGCGCCAGGATAGAGGGTCGCCCCCGAATTGCGCCGGTATCGCCGGTGTCTTTCTTGGGAGCTACGCCCGAGCGTTGCGCCTCCCCGGGCACGGGACTATCCACTAGCGTTTCCATTGGCGGTGTGGTCCGGCACGGCGGCCCGATGAGGGCGGCGCCGCCCTGTTATAAGGCGCGTGGTCTAACGCAGCTCTAGCATCATAGCAAGGCGTCGGAACCGAGGCAAAACAAGGCTCTGACCGCCTCTGGTTGCGAGACCCCAGCCCAAGGCGTGTTGAAGTGCCGAACCGAATACGCTAGCCAATTCCAACAAATGCACGGACGACTTCGGTATAAATTTGGGTCAGATGGCACCGCAGTTCGAGATCGCCGGAAAGAACGTCTTTGTCGCAGGCCATCGGGGGCTGGTCGGAGGCGCGGTCACCCAACATCTCACCCAAGAAGGCGCGAAGGTCTTAACCGCCTCCCGTACCGAACTCGACCTACGCGACCAAGCCGCCACCAAGGCGTTTCTCAAGGACACCGCCCCCGACGCCGTGATCGTCGCCGCGGCCACCGTCGGCGGCATCCTCGCCAACTCCACCTATCCCGTCGACTTCCTCAACGACAATATCCTGATCGAGTCGAACCTCATCAGCGGCGCGCATGAGTGCGGCATCGACCGGCTGCTGTTTCTCGGCTCGTCTTGCATCTATCCACGCGAGGCGCCGCAGCCCATGCGCGAGGACGCGCTGCTGACCGGCCCACTCGAGCCGACCAACCAATGGTACGCGATCGCCAAGATCGCCGGCATCATGCTGT
>CAZUKP010000238.1:0-2859 GCA_964620915.1 uncultured Hyphomicrobium sp.
GTAAGCGTTCTGTGAACGGCGTCCAAATTTTGCGCGCTATCCTGTATTGCGGGGAATTCTTTCCTTGAACACAGGAGACGGCATGATGGGCCAACGGCGTAAGGATCGAGAACTGTTTTGGCGTGGCGTGCTTCAGCGGCAGGCGGAAAGCGGCCTGAGCGTAGCGGGATTCTGTCGGCAAGAGTCCATATCGGCGCCCGGCTTTTACGCCTGGAGGCGGAAGTTGAGAGAACGGGGTGCAACGGCCAACCAGGAGCATGACGCCACCTCCCCGGCAGTCTCGGCTCGTCAACTGCTTCCGGTGCGTATTGAGTCAAGCGCGTCCTCGTTGCCCGTGAGGATTCTCTTGCCACAGGGGGTCTCGATTGAGACACCAGGCAGAATGGATGGCGAGGTGCTTGCCGATCTGCTTCGAGTGTTGCGCGAGGCAGCCGTATGTTGATTGTTCCCCCGCGGATCAAGGTGTTCGCGTCGCTGCCCCCCACGGACATGCGAAAGGGTTTTCCGGGTTTAACCGGAATTGTGGAGAAAGAGCTGGGCCAACAGGTCGACAATGGCGATCTGTTCCTGTTTTTCAATAGGCGTCGTGACCGCCTGAAGGTGCTTTTCTTCACGGGAGACGGAATCGTCATACTCTACAAGCGCCTCGAGCAGGGAACGTTCGAGGCGCTTCGTTCTCCCAAGGACAATTCATCCGAGTCGTCTTCAAATGATTGTCTGATTCTCAACATTGACGAGTTGCGATTACTGCTTGACGGAATCGAACTGTCGAGCGTGAAGCGCCGCGCTCGGTGGCGTCGTGAATCGCCGCAACAAATTGCGACAACTTTTTCGCAGTCACCTTGACGCGCAACGAGAATTGACGATAAACGATTCTTGTGCATTGGATGTTCGCGTGGACTTGAAGGAACGAACGGTTGTCTCAACGTTTTGACGAACTTCGCGACGAGAACGAGCGGCTCAAGCGCGAGAACGAACATCTTCGTCGGGCGAGTGGCGAGCAGCAAGCAACGATCACCACGCTCCAGGAGCAACTGCAGGTTCTCGAAGAACAGATCGCCCTGCTCAAAAAGGCCCTCTTCTCTCCACGTCGCGAGCGATTCATTCCTGATCCTGACCAGAAGCTCCTGTTTCAGCCGGAGCAACTCGATCGGGACGACGCAGCGGCTCCCGAAGAGGCGAATACGAAGGACGAAGAGCCGCCCGCCGGTAAGAAACACCGCAACAAGCGGAAGCGTTTCGAGTTTCCCCAATGCCTTCCGGTCGAGCGTTTTGAGCATCCGCTCGCGCCCGAAGAACTCGTTTGCCCATGCGGTTGTGGCCAGCTCGCGGTGGTGTCCGAACGGATTACCCGGCAACTGGAATACATCCCGCCCAGCGCCTATGTGGCCGAGCACGTGCGTTACACGTACGGCTGCCCCACGAGCCGCGCGGGAGAGCTGATTGTGACCAGCGACAAACCAGAAAACATCAATGAAAAAGGGGTTTTTGGCCCCTCGACCATTGCCTGGTTGGCGCAGTCGAAGTTTGAACGTCACCTGCCGCTGTACCGCCAGCAAGAAGAACTCCAATCTGCGAGTCACATGTGGTTTAGTCGCAGCGTGCTTAGCGGCGCACTGGTCCGCGCGTCGGTGCGGCTCAGGCCGCTGGTGGATCTCATTCACCGCTTGGTGCTCAAAAGCTTTTACGTGCGAGCCGACGAAACAACCGGTCGTGTCCTACGGCCTGGAACGGGCAAGACGGGGTTGGTGTACCTCTGGATCTACGTCGGCGACAATGATCATCCGTACCAGCTCTTTGACTATCGGCTCGATCGCTCGCGGGCCGGACCGGAAGCAATCCTCAGTGGATTTCAAGGGGGACTGTTAACTGACGGATATAGCGTCTACACCTCGCTGGTCAACGAATCCGACGGCCAGCTTGTCGATCTAGGCTGTTGGGCGCATGCGCGGCGCAAGTTTGACGAGTCGTGTGCCGTAACCTCGCACGCGCTGGCGCACGATGCGCTGGCCTGGATCTGGCAGCTCTACGATGTCGAAGATCGCCTCGCGGACGTGACGCCTGAGGTGCGTGGCCAGGTCCGCATGCGCGAATCGGTTCCTATTCTCGATGAGCTTCGCCGGCAGCTTACCGAAGCCCAACCGACCGTGCGGCCGTCGTCGAAACTTTATGAGGCGATTGGCTACGTGCTGAACCGTTGGGACGCGATGACTCGCTTCACGACGGACGGGCGATATGCAATCGATAACAATACGGCGGAAAGGTCGATTCGTCCCTCTGTGATCGGAAGAAAGAACTACGAGTTCTTTGGAAGTGACCGTGGAGGCGAGGCGGGCTGTATCTGGTACACACTGATTCAGAGCGCCCGTATCAATCACGTCTGCGCACGTCCTTATCTTCATGACGTCCTGGTGCAAGTTCCCAGGATCGTCCCCGAGTACTTGCGCGTGGGCGACGCGGAGACCGCGTTCGATTCGCTGTCGGGGGACCAAGTCGAAGCCCTGGCGAGTCTCCTGCCGGATCGTTGGCTGAAAGCCCATCCCGAGCATCGCAGCGAGGAGCGGCAACGGGAGCTGGAAATTGAGAACCAGCGACGCCGGAAAAGACGCCGATTGCGACGACGTCCTGTCAAGGTCTGATTCGCCGCTTGCTTGCGACGGCGTTTACACAATCCTTGCGTTCAAGATCGAAAGGAGAGACCAATGACGCGGCCCAAATCACGGATCAACATCCCGGACCGGAAGATCTCCGAGACGTTTCTCGAATTCGCCCAGCCCCTACTTGTCCCGCTTGGTCCTTGCGCGACCGAGTACGAGATGAATCAAGTCCTTCAAATTGCCTTTGTCGTCTGGAATGCCG
>CAZUKP010000239.1:0-2842 GCA_964620915.1 uncultured Hyphomicrobium sp.
GAACCAATCAGCTTGTTAAACTGCTTTGGGAATCCTTCGCGAGAGACCGGCCAGAGTCTGGTGCCGACGCCACCACACAGCACAAAAGGAATGACCTGTTGCACGAGTTACCACCAGAGCTGCACGTTTAGCTTTCGTTTAGCATGAGGGGGCTCCGTTGACAAAGTAGGATTGCAGCGCCGCTCCGGCGGGAGAATGCGAAGGGCTACACTCTTCGGCCACCATTACACATGAAACTAGAGTGCCTTGGGTTCAATCTGATCGCCAAAGCCCACGCCATTACGAGCGGCTTGATGCGCTGTTGCTAGCTCCCGGCTCGCCTTCATCTTGGCCTTGGGTGGCCTCGTCAGCGGCAGCCGCGACCGGCTCATCCTCCGCTGGCATAACGATGTCGTTGTCGGAGGGCGGCGGAGCGGTCTTGCGCTCCTCTTCTTTCAGTTCGCGATAGCGCTGGGTGATCGCATCGCGCCGTCGGAACTAGTGAGGTTGCGGAGACGGGGCGCGCGTGGGTTGGAGTGTGATTGTAGATTCGGCCCCGAAGCGCCGGCCGTTCTTGCCGGCCTCGATGATATTGCAGTGGTGGGCCAGGCGATCGAGCAAACTGCTCGCCCATTCAATGGCGTCTGCGGCCTTGGCGATCACCAGGCCAGCAACGAGAGATCGGGTACATCGGAGTAGTCATCCGGGTTGAGCGTGATCAAGGTCGCGCGGTGCACTAGAGCTTGAGCCGCGATCATCCGGTCGAGCAGTTTCCGCCGCGAGTAGCCAGCCCTTGCTACAATGGTTCCGTAGGTCTCCGCCGCAAGATCATCGAACGCCAACGCTGGAATAGCGCTCAACATAGCGTCGAGCCGCGCCCCGCGAATGGACGCGTGGGCCGGGTCCCGATAGACGCCTCCCTCCAACTCCACGCGTGTGACAATCGACATAAGTACAGCACTCTGGAGTGCAGCTACCTTTTGCATGGTCGTGGGGTCGCCATCGCGCAAATGGATCGCGACATTGGTGTCGAGCAGGAACGCCACCGTCAAAGGCCTGCGCGTTCAGGAAGCTCTTCGTCGTCGCGCTCTTCGATGAACGGCGGCACGGGCAGCGTTTTCAAACGCGCGATCATCTCGGGGATAGAGGTCACGGCGGGGTAAAGCGTCAGCACGTCTCCGGACCGAACGATGATAAGCTCGATGTCCTCCCCGAAGGCGACATCCTTGGGGAGCCGGACAGCCTCGGAATTACCACTCCTGAACGTACGACTTTTGGTAACGGTCATGCCTTTGCCCATCTAGTGTATACGTGTATATACCAGATCGACCCTTATTGTACAAGGGGGTGTGTAGATGTGTACAAGCGGGGCTCGCCCCCGCGCTCTTACATACCTGGTCGCGAACTCCGCAGCGCACCCGCGTGTCCCCGCCGCGCGAGGTATGCCGTTGGGCTTCAGGCGCGGGCGCCGGTAGGTTGGACGGAACGCTCGGGTCCGCGCCCCGCAGCGGGGGCTGCAAAGCATCGGACCCGTGTTTCGTTGGTGGGTGCTTGACACCTAAGTGGCGCGAGGCTTGCGCTTAATCGGCTCAATGGTCGAATCTTCAGTCCTGGGTTCCTGTCGTGGCGTCGTCTCAATGTTCCCGACGATCGCTTGGGCACTAGACTCGACGTTCACATTTCTGACAGTGACACGGCGGCTGTCCTGTCCGCGATGGGCATCAAACGCCTCCAATAGATGGGCGAGCACGCGCGCACCCTTAAGGGCGCTGTTTAGCTCGACACCGCGCCTCTCACCCGAGCCTTTCGCCGCCAGGTGTAAGCCAGTCATTACGGCATTTCGAATGCCAACGATCACCGGCGCGTAGGTCGATTCGACCGCATCGGCTGGCGCGAACTCGTCAATAAGTCCCTGGGCTCCGTGCTTAAGGGCGAGATCGACTGTTTTGTCATCAGGACATGAAATTGACACCGACCCTTCAAGCTGGGCCGTAGCCAACATCTTTGCCCCCAGTGCTAGGTGGAGGGGAATGGCTACTTTGCATGGGGTTGTTTTCTGAAAGGCCGCTCTTGAGCGCCTAGCGGCCAATCGCTAAGCTCCGCTTTACGCGAAGTGCCGTCCATGGGGCCACGCTCCTCGAGGCGGGTGCCGATGAAACGAAGGGCCGTCGCGTGAGTCTTAAGCAGCGCACGCAGGACAAGCAAGCTGGTCAGGGCAGCGTCTAAACGAGTAGACAAAGGCGCCCGACGCATTCTGGCGAAGTCGAGTCAGAGACCGAGACGAACAGCACCATAAGCCCAAAATGAAAGGTCGGCGGGCGCCGCAAGGGCTCGGCTGAATTGCAAAACGAACCCAATTGCCAAACGCCATTGATAACCTTAAGTGGCAGTATCACTTCTGATCAAAGGTTCGCTCCGCCCTTCTCATTATTCTGCCTTCTCTTTGATTATTATGTGCTGCAAGGTTCGACCGCAGCGGGCGTCGGCATTCGGACTTCGGTATGTCGTCGGAAAAATGTGTGGTATGTGAAGGGGTAAGCTGACAGGGCATGGCTTTGACTCCGGACAGAGCGCAAAAGCGGGAGGTTTAGCGTGAAGATTTGCATGGTAGGGGCAGGCTATGTGGGGCTGGTGTCGGCCGCCTGCTTTGCCGAGTTCGGCTCGACCGTTACTTGCGTCGATAAGGATGCAGAGCGAATCGCAGCGCTAAAACGGGGCATGGTTCCGATCTACGAGCCCGGCCTCGATGATCTGCTGGAGCGCAACATTGAGGCAGGCCGTCTGCATTTTTCGCCGTCTCTTGCCGAGCCGGTAAAGCAGGCCGAAATCGTGTTTCTTGCCGTTGGAACGCCGATGCGCCGCG
>CAZUKP010000240.1:0-2829 GCA_964620915.1 uncultured Hyphomicrobium sp.
ACGATCTCGGTTATCGTCAACGCGGCGCCGTCAAGCACGGTCACCGTCAGCTCCTTGCCTGCGATATAGTCCTCGACCAGCGCCGGCTCGTGATAGGGCCACTCCCCGACGGCAAGCGGCGGCTGCAGCGGGTTGCGTACGACATAGGTGTGAATGCTCGACCCATCGTTGATCGGCTTGACTACGTAAGGACGATCGAAACGCATGGCAGCGAACGCGGCCTGATCTACGCGGGCGCCGCGCGGACACTGGATACCGATCGACTCGGCGATTTTCTTTGTCAGCTCCTTATGCATCGCGATCGCCGACGCGCGGACACCCGAATGCGTGTAGGGGACGCCGAGAATGTTTAGCAGCCCCTGAATCGAGCCGTCTTCGCCGAGCGGGCCATGCAAGGCATTGAAGCAGATCTCGGCGCCGCTGCTATCGAGATCGGCCGCGATAGTGGCCGTCACATCGATCTCGACGACGTGCGTAAATCCTGCCTCGCGCAACGCAGCTGCGCATTCACGGCCGCTAACCAGCGAAACTTCGCGCTCCTGCGAGGTCCCGCCCATGAGAACCGCGATTGCCTTCGCCATTATCGGCATACATGTCTCCGTTAGCGATCGCCGGTAACAAAATCGAGTTTCTGCGTAAAGACAAGCAGATTTATGAAAGGAGCGATTACATTATTGTCGTAATGCAAGCTTTCGGCCTGAAGCCCGGTGCCATGCTCGAGTAATGAACGCGAGGTAAGCTCGCGGCGCGAACACGAAGCTGGATGAAGTCATAGATCGAACAGGACTGTGCGATCCTTCACTAGAGCTATGCTCTCATAGAATGGGATTGAGCGCGTCAACGGTTAAAGTAATGGTCGACGTATTCAATGAATTGAGTTTTTGCCAGCGCTCAATAGCCACGTTCAGCCTCGACTAAGTTTAGGAGCTGTTTGCTATTCACAAATCGGCGAAGATTTTCGCAGAAGAGTTCGCAGACGGTGTTTTCCCATCCCGCTGCATCGCCCGTGTGCGGGGTAACGAAAAGATTTTTTGTTGACCAATTCTCGCTGGATGGGGGAAGGGGTTCAGTGGAAAATACATCCATGAATGCGCCGCCCAAATGGCCGCGTTCTAATGCTGACCTCAGCGCCTCTTCATTCACGATGCCCCCGCGAGAAATATTTATCAGCCAGGTGCCGCGGCGCATGGCGTTAATCACTGACTGATCGACCATGCCAGCCGTAGCCGGCGTTAGGGGGAGAGTGACTGCCACGAAGTCCGCGTCTGCAACCGCTTCGAGCAGGCTGCTCAAGCCCAGGATACGGTTGGCGTCTTTGTCGGTGCCGGATTGAGTGCGTATGCCCGTCACCCTCATCCCGAAAGTCTTTGCCATACGGCCAATCCGGCTGCCTATGCGGCCGTAGCCAACGACTGTAAGCCTTTGACCGCTTGTAGGAATTAGCTCACGGGATTTCCATTCACGCCGATTTTGCTGGTCGCGAAATGCCAAAAAATGCGTGTTCACCATGAGAATGGCGCCGAGCACGTAGTTGGCAAGAACTTCATCGTGCACTCCCGCCGAATTGGTGACCCGGATTCGAGGATCCCAAGGGACAAGGTGATCGACCCCAGTAGTCGCGGCGTGAATCCATTTTAGCGAGGGGCAGTTCAGGAGCACCTGCGTAGGCATTGGGTCCGAACCTAGCTTGAAGACGAATGCGACATCTGGCCGAAACGCCAAAAGTGTCGAAGCGAGTGCGGCTGAGGAGCCGCAATGCTCAACGACGCTGCCTGGCAGGCATTTTGCGATCTGAGCACAGATCTCGGTGGCGGCGCGCTTGATAACGAGGATTCGCATACGGATGTCACGGTGATTGTTAGCAATCAACTTGACAGTCTTGGAGAGTACTACATAACTTTGTCAATAGAGGTTTCGGGCGCAAGTGAAACAACCAATCAGCAAGACCGTCTGTTGCTCGAAGAAAGAAGGCGTTGATCATGGTTGCACTGTCGGTCGAGGGTTTCGTAGACACTCATGTCCACACTGGTCCAGCGCCGTTTCGGCGCATCGGCGATACCATTGATGTTGCAAGGTGGTGCGTCGAGGCCGGTATGGCCGGCATCGTTATAAAGAGCCACTTCGAGGCGACGATCGCGAAGGTATATCACGCCAGGAAGGAGGTTCCTGAGCTTCCGGTATTCGCTGGCATCGCCCTCAATATTGGGGTCGGCGGCATTAACCCTGGAGCTGTGGAACAAGCGCTAAAGCAGGACGCGCGTTTCGTGTGGATGCCTACTTTGGACTCCGCCAACCATCGGCGAGTTTTCGGTACCGAAGGCGCGTTTGGATCGGTGGGAAGCCTCAGTTACGGCACGCCATCGAAATATTCATCGGATGGCTACACCGTATTGAACGGCAACAGCCTTACGGTTGCGGCCAAGGACGTTGTCGACATTATTGCCGACCACAAGGCGGTACTGGCAACCGGTCATCTCGAGGCGAAAGAAATCATGAAACTGGTGGAGTACGCGCTCCATAGAGGGATCCAAAAAATTATTATTACTCACCCTGAGATGTACGTTCCTAATCTCGAAATCAAAACCCAGGTCGAATTGGCTGAACAAGGCTGCTTCATGGAATATTGTGCTGTGAATTGCATGCCGACGTTTCACTGCGTCACGCCAGAGCAGTTCAAGGAAGCAATCGACGCTGTTACTCCGGTTAGGGCAATCATAGCGACAGATTCCGGCCAGCCATTCAGCCCAAAAACTCCCGAATTGTTTCGAATTTTTGCGCAGTCCCTCTACGAGAAAGGTGTCTCGCTCGACGCACTCGCGCAGATGGCTA
>CAZUKP010000241.1:0-2824 GCA_964620915.1 uncultured Hyphomicrobium sp.
TGTCCTTCATTCCCAGGAGCTTGTTGACGTCGCCGGAGGGAAGCCGAACCGACAGGCCTTTGCACTTTTCCGTAAAGAACATCGTGCCATCGGGCAGAAATGCCATGTCCCAAGGGTTCTCAAGTCCAGACAGCACCTCGGTGTGAGTCAGTTTCGGTGCCGTGTCCGCGGACGCAGGTGCAGGTAGACTGAAAGTCGCGGCCGATGCCATGGCCGCACAAAGCAGCCAGAAGGTTGGGCTTCGTTTCATTGGGTTTCCTCCATCAACATTAGTCAAATCCCCATGCCCACGACGTTGCCGGCAGAGGGCTCTACGGACGGCTGTCAACTAGAATTGGCTCACTTGCCAGGACTGTCCTCAACCAATCCTTTCCCACAGGCGAATGTGAATTCGTCTGCCAGGCAACAACACGGCGGCTCGGCGTGGTATCTGTAGTCGCTGAAGGCTCCTTACCAATAGGAAGAGATCTGCCAAGTCATCGAAATTTCCTATCAAGGCAGGGTAGGCAGAAGCTAACGCTTGCGATGACATCGCCAACCGCCGTCTCTGCCAAGATGCGAGCCAGCGCAACACGGATGGCAGGAGCTATCGGCTAAACAAGGGCGTCCTTGAACTCCTGCGCCACGGTGTCGCGGAACAGGGACGCAAGCTGCGCGAAGTTGGGTCGCGACGCTTTCGTCTTTCGCCAAAGCATGCCGATCGTTCGGGTGAGGCCGCGCCGCCCGATATCGAAGGTCTTAAAGCGCGGGTCATTTCGAACGACACTCCGGACATAGAGCCCCGGCAGGAGGCTGACTCCGAGACCCGTCGCCATCATCTCGCGTAAGGTGTCCAAACTGGTACCCTCGTAATCGAATCGAATATTCGCACCCGATTCCGCCGCGAGGTTTACGACAAGATCGCGCAGCTGGTGTCCGGGACCCAGTGCCAGAAGGTCCACGCCTTCCAGATCACGGATCGTGATGCGCTCGAGCTGGGCAAGCTCGTGGTCGAGCGGAACCGCGAGGTGGAGCGGCTCCTCGAACAGGACCGCCTCTTCCAGCCCGCTTTGGCTGACCGGCAGCGGCGTGACGATGACGTCGTGCAGGCCCTCGGCCAACCCTCGCGGCAAGACGTGGGGTAGGTCTTCTCGCACATAGAGCTTGAGGTGCGGGTAGAGTGCGTGCAGATGCGGAACGACGCGCGGCAGAAGATATGGACCGATTGTCGATGGAAGGCCGAGGCGGACGATGCCGCCCATGCCCGCACCGAGCTGGCCGGTGATGTCCCGGATCCGCTGTGCGTCGCGCAAAATGCGCCGCGCGATCTCGACGACTTCGAAGCCGAGCGGGGTCACCAGTACGTTTGAGCGCGAGCGCTCCACGAGCTGCGCCCCTAAGCGCTCTTCGAGCGCCCGAAGTTGCTCGCTAAGGGTCGGCTGGGTCACGTGCACGCGTTCCGCCGCGCGGCCGAAATGTCCCGTATCGGCGACCGCCAGCAAGTATTCCAACTGACGCAATGTCGGCATGAGCTTCACCTGTCGAGAGCACATATAAGAGGCCCACGCCGGGAAGCAATCTCAATAGGAAATTCCGATCAGGGTTGGGGGGATTCCGATGGAGGACGCCAAGAACGATAGGAGCCACCAATCAAACGAAGGTGAGCTTCCGATTGGTCGTCCAGTGTTTCGAGCACCACTTTTTCATCATCCGAGATCGATCGGACCCGGTGAACTTCGACAATTAGGAGGATGCTAGAGATGAAGATGTGGAAATCGATTGCCGCGGCCGCCGTGCTTGGCGTGCTGGTCGCGGGACCCGCTCAGGCGAGTGACAAGCAAGCCAATCTTTATGAACGCGTCGAGAACAATGCTTCGTTCTCAACCTTTCTTGCGGCCGTGCAAGCTGCGGACTTGGCCAACGCGCTCAAGGGCGATGACAGCCTGACGATCCTGGCGCCCACCGATGAGGCCTTCGCCAAGCTGCCCGAAGGCAAACTGGATCGGCTGCTGGAGCCGGCCAACAAGGACGAGCTGGCGTCTCTGCTCAAGCACCACATTGTCCCTGGCCGAATCTTCGCCAGCACGTGGGCCAATGAGAAGGTCACGCTCAAGACCAAGGGCGGCGACGAGATCGTGATCGACGCGACGAACAGCCCCTTCGTCGTCGGTGATGCCCGCATCGTAACCAAGAACATCCCCGCGGAGAACGGGATGATCCACGGAATTGATGCGGTGATCGTACCGCCTTCGTCCTAATTCCCCCGACACCACCCCACCTCATGGCCGCTCGCGACCTCGCGGGCGGCCGCTTTCTTGCGACAATAAGGATTGGCCAACGTTAAGATGAGCCTTAGGCGCAGCGATCAGCCGAGTCGACGCGGCTACCTGCGAAGCGCCGATCTACTACATGGTGAACTGCGCTCACCCCGATCATTTCCGTGATGCTCTACATTCGGGGGAGGACTGGGTTTGTCGGATAGGTGGGCTGCGTGCGAACGCGTCTCGCCTGAGCCACGCGGAACTCGACGTGGCCGAGCCTCTCGACGACGGTGGCTCTGAAGAGTTTGGCGCGCTTCATTCCGAACTCATCGGATTGCTGTCGAACCTACGTGTTTGGGCGGTTGCTGTGGCACCGATCATCGGCACGTCGGCTGCATCTCAGAACGCTTGCACACGAAGGCCGCCGCGTGAGCAGAGGTTCAAGTTTGGGGGCCTATGCCCCCAGAAAGCCACTGTACGCCGACGTACGCTCACATCAAACTGCAACACCTGCTATGGGTCAGAAGCAGACCTAAAGCGGGCCAGCAGATTGTCAGCTTCTGGCACGGAGCGGACCTCGCTGT
>CAZUKP010000242.1:0-2804 GCA_964620915.1 uncultured Hyphomicrobium sp.
CCACTCTGTGAGGCGCCGCTTTTCGCTAAAACTCGGCCATGATAAAAGCAGCCGGATCGCGGGTGTCGCTCGGTGGTAGAGTAATCTCTGCCAAGGAAACTGGCTAAAGAGCGTGAGCCTCCTGAGGATAGTGTCTTGAGTAACTCGCCGCAGGAAATCAGAAGCAAATATATCGATGCTGACCCTGGGAACGGATTCGGGGCCAAGTATCTGACGCGCTCATTGGTGCCACCCGACCCTGACGGGCGAGAAGGCCCCGTTAAGGCATGTCTCGATGGCGTTCAGATCCTTACGCGATATTGCTCGAGAGAACGGCCTTATTGGGATGCATTCGTTGATCACTATGTGCGTTCCGGTGTGAAATTTATCCATGCCTGTGTGCAAGGTCAGGATGATCGCCGGGATCTGCTTGAATCGCCGTTCCCGTCATCCGCGGAACTCGTTGTTCACCTTTTGCCAGACGATCTCGATAACGCCGCGGCGCTTCGTAGCCTGGACGTGACCTCTGTCGTTGGCCGTGCTCCCTACACCATGATGGTGGATTGCGATGAGTATTTTCATACGCTGAATCCTGGCGTTTCGATCCAGGACCTTTTTGCAATTTTTCCCGATGCCGGCCAGTTCTATATCCCCTGGGCAATGTGTCCTGTCTTAGGGGACAACAATTCCGAAAGCGCTGGATTCTGGGGGCAGACTGGAAAGCCGGTCGCACGGTCCGAACGGATCGCGAGTATTGCTCAGGAGCACGGGTTTCGAATCGATTCTACGAGAGCAGATCCACGGGACTCTTCGATTCCTGCCGGAACTTTTGGCTGTGTTCTGATTCATTACTGGTCCCGCGGCTTTCGCGACTGCTTGCTTAAGACGTTCAACAACCGGATCAAGGAGTCTAAGAGTTCGGATCTCGCTCTTGCACTGGATAAGATTCGATCAGGTGACTTGCCCATCCGCCTCAGGCTCCTGGCTTATTTGAGCTGCCAGGCTCGATACCTGACGTTGCCCGACCCGCCTTTTGCCTCATTCGATCGGTCTACTGAGGAAGCGATTCTCCGCCGTCATCTTTCAGAAAAAGACGAGGATTTTTGCCGCAATGTCTTCGAAGGTTACCTTTGGAAGCTGAGGAAAAGGATCCGTGCCTATCCTCTCTATCCGGCGGTATCGATTCAGCGCGTGGCTCGACTGTTGCCCTCTCCTCAAGAGCTCGACTACTTTGAGGCGTCCGCAAAAGGCGCGCGATAGAGCCATCGACACAATAGCGGCGTGTCGGTTACTTGGAATAAGCGGACTTGCAAAACACGCCCAATCGTCCACGAATGCTGCCAGCCGACCATATTCCAACGCTCTCGCGATCCAACTGAGAGGTGACGGTTGCGTGTGATCCTTCATGTCGGCACCCATAAGACCGGCACGACGTCGATACAGAAGGCCCTGGAGCAGAACCGCAACTGGTTGCAGGAGCGCGGCTATGTGTATCCAAGCCTCGGCCGATTGCACCATCACAATGTGATTGCGCAGCGGTTGGCGCTCAATGGGCAGACAGATGATGTGCGGTCCGCCCTGGGACAGGTTTCTGGTCATACACTGATTCTCAGTGCCGAGGAGTTCTGGGGAATGACCCGGAATGATGAAGATTGGAACGAATATTGCCGCCCAGATTATTGGCAACGGAGGGTCGAGTATCTGAAACGAGTGCGCGCGGCGCTGTCCGATTTCGAAGAGATAATCGTTCTCATATGTTTTCGCCGTCAGGTTGAGTACGCGGCTTCGCTTTACGCGACCAAATTGCTGAATGGACGGTTTCGAGGGTCCTTCGAAGATTTCAGGTCTCGTAGTAAACCGCTCTTCGACTACCGCAGACAGCTCGAAGCGTTTCGTTCCATGTTTGATAACGTCCAATTCACTTCGTTCGATGCGCTTAAGAATAACCTGGTGCCGGCCTTCTGCGATTGGGCCGGAATTCCGGTGCCTCCGACGGGGCTGGGGCGGCGGGAAAAAATCACTCCGGCCGGGCCGCTGGTGCGTTGGGTTGATAAGCGTCGAGCGGAAGCCGATTCTGAGGACCTGGACAGGCAGCGCATTGTTTTCGCGAAGTCTGACTATGCCGCGGATGTCCTGTCCGAGATTGGCAAGGGTACGTTTTGGTCGTCGGATCTCGAAAGGCGCTCATTCCTCAAAGAGTGTTCCGATCCGGAGCCTGGCTTCTTTCCCCCCATAAACGAGACGATGAGCAACGCTCCGGCCCAGTACTGCGAAAACACAATAGATTTCAGCCGCATTGATCACGCCTTCAATACCTGGCGTTTGGCACAGCAAAGGCCGCGGCCTGCGCCACAGGGCGCCTCGTGAAGCGGGGCGGCTTGCTCCGCCGGGACGCATTACGCGGAAATTCCACCAAATCCGGTTGGGCGTTATGCTAAGACTCCTAGGATCGCGGGTGTAGCTCAGTGGTAGAGCAGTAGCTTCCCAAGCTACGGGTCGTGGGTTCGATCCCCATCGCCCGCTCCAAATCTTCCAAAGCGTAGGGTTTCCGCTTATCACGGTGGCTATCGAGCATCGAAGCGCCGGGCCACAGCGAAGTCGATGAGATGGCGCGTTCAGCAGGACAGAGAAAGGCAAGCACGGGCAAGAAGCGGGCCTCTGCATCCGCGGCCGAAGACTCTGAGGACATAAGCGGACAGACGCTGCGCGAGGGCTTGCGCCGTCTTTATTTCGGCAAGAGCCGCGCAGCGCACCACTTCCGCTATGGCCTGCTCGTCTTCGACATCATCACCATCGCTTTTATTATTGGCACCTCTTTCATTCCA
>CAZUKP010000243.1:0-2799 GCA_964620915.1 uncultured Hyphomicrobium sp.
GCCATCGAGCGTGTCGCGTCGTTCAAGCCCAACCTTATCCTCCTCGACATGATGATGCCCGGAATGGACGGCATCGAAACATTCGAGCGCTTGAAGGAAATTCCGGAGGCCGCGTCGACGCCTGTCATTTTCATGACGGCGAAGGCCATGGACGACGAAGTCAAACACTATCTATCCCTGGGCGCGGCAGCGGTTATTCCCAAACCCTTTGACCCGCTCACATTGTCCGATCAACTGCACGAAATTTGGGAACGGTAATAAGCAGATCATGGGTGCAGCGATGAGCGCTCTCTAGAAGTCAAGTCGACACAACGCGGCGGGTTGGCATTCTTCGAATACTCCATGCTTGTGGACTTTGAGAACCGCAGGAAGCGTGAGGAAGAGCTATGCCGGGCTATAGAGACCGGGTCTATCCAAGTCTGGTATCAGCCGATCGTGAGTATGCGCACAGGGGCGATCGAGAGCGTCGAAGCGCTTGCACGGCTGCAGGACGGTACCGGCACTTTCATCGGGCCTGACGTCTTCATACCTCTTGCGGAACGTTACGGCTGCGTCCAAGCCCTCGGCGGGCAGGTGCTCGCCAAGTCGTGCCAGGAAGCGAAGTCGTGGATTGAAAAGGGGAAGGTGCAGCGATTTGCCGTCAATTTGTCGGCCGTTCAATTGCAGGACCCGCTGATTTGTGCGGAGACGCTCGAAATTGCTCGACGATTCCGGCTTGCGGCCCGAACATCTAACGCTTGAGATCACCGAACGCGCCTTCTTGGCAGAAAGTCCACTAGAGGCGCAAACCATCGCACAGCTTACGGAGGCCGGTGTTTCTTCGCACCGGACGATTTTGGCTCCGAATACTCCAATCTCGCACAGCTACGCTTCCATCCCGTTTCGATTCTAAAGATCGACCGCAGCTTGTTGCACGGCTTCGAAAACGATGAGAGGAGCCGGATCATCTATGAAAACGTTATCGCGCTCGCAGGCAAGCTCGGCCTAAGTACGATAAGCGAGGGCGTCGAGACCCAGGCACAGTGTCAATTTCTGACCGAGATTGGGTGTGATCTTGCGCAGGGCTACCTGCTCGGTCGTCCACTGCCGGCCGAACAGCTAGACAAGCGGCTCGGGGACTGATTGAGCGGCCCTTATAAGCGGATCAAACCGGCGATTGGCCTATGCGCCCGGCTAAACGCGCTTCACCGCCATGCCAAGGGCGACGAGCACTATGGGCTTCGGCACATTAGAGCGGCTAACGTAGGTCGCTCCCTCAATAGCGCCGCATGTTCGGGTCTATCAGCCGAGACCAAGCGTCGATTCCGCCAGCCAGATTCCAGGCATTGTCAAAGCCGTTCTTGCGGAGGAAGCTCGTGACCGCGGCACTGCGCATCCCGTGATGACAGACAACGATGAGTGGCCGCTCGGGCGGCAACATTTCAAGCTGTTGCGGAATCTGCTGCATCGGGATCGAGACGCTGCCTTCGATGGCGCATATCGCGACCTCGGAGGGTTCACGGACGTCGAGCACGGTATGGGCGACCTCGTCGCTACGTAGTCCGGCCAAGGCGTGAACATCGATATCGTAAGCGGCCATAATTCTCCGTTTCGCGCCGGTCGAGTGTAAGTTCGCGAGGCTCAGAAGCAAGCCTCAGCGATGAGGTCCTGAAATTCGATGAAGTTCGACAAATTGCAGCCGCGCGTGGCGCGATTCTTACCGGCAGTAGGTGATGTAACAATAATACGTGCGAGGCGTCCTGGCTGCACACTGATATAGAGCGATGCTCTTGGCACGTGATAGTGATCCCGCCGTTCCCCAGCCCCATGAGCCTGTCGCGCTCTTGGCTACACAGTAATATGCCATGGCTTTCGAAGGCGTGAGCGCGGCGACGCCGGCCACGATCACTAAAACCGCAAACCCACGATCACTAAAACCGCAAACCATTGTATTTTCATCGGATCACTTCCTAGTTCTTTGGCTATTCTCTGTGATACCGTTAAAGCTACCCTATGCCAGAGGAAACGAAAAATGTACCGTCAATCGATGCTCACACAACTTCTCACTGCGCTCGCCTTAGTGCTGACAGTGGCCTTAGTAGACGCCGCTGGAGCTGGAGCTGCCGAAGAAGAAGGCGGTCAGGGTGGAGGGGGTGATACGGCCCGGGAGCTCCATCGGGCATGTAAGACTTATGCCAAGACTCAAAAGCTCACAAAGGCTGAGTCCGACACTTTCGTGAAGCGGTGCGCCAATGCGCCAATCAACGCGGCTGCCAGAAAGTCCGGCGACAAGCTCCGCGGCACTAAATAAACATTTGTCGTTAGAGACGACATTCGCCCCCCCAGCGAGCGCGTGAACTCGCAAAGGCGCTATTGGCGGCTTTACGGCGATGCGCTCGGTCCTCAGCGATCCTTAGCGGATGTCCGCGCCGCTACTTCCCCTGCCAGTGCCTCGGAGAGACGCCGAGATAAGCGCCCCTCGCCTGCAGCGATGCGCGATGTGCCAATCGAAGCCTGGGATCTGTTCAATCTCGTCCCAGCTTCGATATGGCCGATGGAGGATGAGCGCTCTCGCGCGCTTGGCGCCGATCATCCATAGTTCCGCGAGGACTTTTTCTCTTGGCGCGCTGTTCAAGTTCAGGGGACGGTTGTCGAGGCTGTCTGTCTTTTCCATCTCTGACACCTCCAAGACGATACTTGGTTACGAGCTACTCCTTTTTCGACCGAACTTCGTTGCGATTCATCAATTGCGGGGCTGGTCTTTGTGTTCGGCTTTGGATTTATTGGCTTTTTTGAGAAAGCAAACCCACTGGAATCAAT
>CAZUKP010000244.1:0-2793 GCA_964620915.1 uncultured Hyphomicrobium sp.
TCACTTCGACCACGCGCGAGCCGGTTCTAATGTCGACGTTTAACCCACGTAGAATATCGGCGACGCCATCGGAGATCGTCTTGGGCAGCGCCGGAACAATGTGATCGGCCGCCTCGACCAGCGTGATCTTGATGTCCTTTTCCGGATCGATCTTGTCGAGGCCGAACGCCACAACGCCGCGCGCGGTGTGATGCAGCTCGGCAGCCAGCTCCGTGCCCGTGGCGCCCGCCCCGATGATTGCCACATGAAGCTGGCCCGGGCGCACGGGCCCAGGTTGGGCAAATGCGCGCACGCAAGCATTGATCAAGCGCCTGTTGAAGCGCTCGGCCTGCTCGGGCGTGTCGAGCATAATCGCATGCTCCTTGACGCCGGGCGTCTCGAACGCGTTACCCACGCAGCCGATGGATATCACCAAGGTGTCGTACTTAAACGAGCGAACCGGCGTGATCTCGCGGCCGTCCTCATCGTAGGTCGCTGCCAGATTCACCAGCTTCTTCTTGCGATCGATACCCGTCATCTCGCCGTAGCGGAACTGAAATCCGTGCCAGTAACCGTGCGCCATGTAATTGAGCTCGTGGCGGCCCACGTCCATGCTGCCCGCCGCAATCTCGTGCAGCAGCGGCTTCCAGATGTGCGTGCGCGACCGTTCAATGAGCGAGACTTTCGCCTTACCCTTCTTGCCGAGCTTATCGCCAAGCCGCGTCGCGAGCTCCAATCCACCCGCGCCCCCGCCAACGATGATGAAGTTATGGAGGGCGCTATCGTCCCCAAGGGGAAAGACCGGTGCGGTCTTTTGGGTCGTATCGTTCATGGCAAAGCCTTATTGAGGTCCGCACCGAACTGCCGGCGTGCGGCTGCACACATGGAGCAACGCGATCGTGTTACTTCGTCTGTCCCGGCTCACCGACATACCCGTCAACTTGAACGGGCTCCTCCACGAACTGAGCGTCCGCAAAGATGAAGACATAGGCCAGGGCTGCGATCAGACACAAGACAAAGCCAACGATAATGAACTTTCGCGAATCCAACATGAGACGGTGCTCCGTGATCTTGGCGGGGTTGTCAGGATAGCTTAGGCGGTCAACAACAGCGAATGCGTCGGTTCAGACAGAAACGAAGGGACGATTTCCACTAACCGCGGATTTCACCTCCCGTTGCTTTTTTCACTTGCGCGATGACCTTCTCGGCCACCGCCTCGATGTCCTTGTCCGTCAACGTCTCCGTCGTCGGTTGCAGCGTCACTTCGATCGCTAGCGACTTCTTTCCTTCCCCGGCGAGACTGCCGCCCTCGAATACATCGAAAACAGAGACGTCCTGGATGAGCGTCTTGTCGGCACCGGCTGCCGCGCGCACGACGTCGCCCGCCGCGACCGACGCTTCAACGACGAACGCGAAATCGCGCCTGACCGGCATCAAATCAGCCGCTCCGAGCGGCGCTTTGGCCCGACTTTTCTTTTTCTCCGGCGGCAAGGCATCGAGAAAGATCTCAAAACCAACCACAGGTGGAGAAACGTCGAGCGCGCTCAAGGTCTCCGGGTGAAGCGCCCCGAAGTGCGCAAGCACCACCTTCGGTCCCAGACGCACCGTGCCTGAACGGCCGGGGTGGAACCAGGCAGGCGCATCGCGTGTGATCTGTGCCTTGTTGGGATCGAACCCGAGCGAGTCGAGCACCGCAAACACGTCAGCCTTAGCATCAAATGCGTCGACCTCGCCCGCCGCACCCTCCCAATGCCGGCCGCTGCCGGCGAGCTTCGCGCTGCCCGCGCGCGCACCCGAAGCGGCTAGATATTGATCCTCGGGCCCATCGCCGCGGTAGGCCTGACCCAGCTCAAACAGCGCCACGTCGGCAAAGCCGCGGTTGCGGTTGCGTTGGACGGCCGCCAGAAGACTGGGCAGCATACTTGGCCGCATCACCGACATCTCAACAGAGATCGGATTGGCAAGCTCCAGAGCGCTCGCGCCTCCGCCGAACCGCTCGGCCTCGCTGCGCGGGATGAACGACCACGTCACCGCCTCAACGAGACCGCGCGCCGCGAGCATGCGCCGCGCACGCCGCGCGCGTTTCTGCCGATCGGTCAGCACGGCTTGCGCGATGCCTGCCATGCGCGGCAGCGGTGTCGCCGGAACGCGGTCAAGGCCGGCGATGCGCACAACCTCCTCGACCAGGTCGGCGGCTCCATGAATATCAGGACGCCACGTCGGCACTTTGACTTTGGTCGTCTTGCCCTTGGCATCGACGGTGCAACCAAGACGCTCCAGAATGCCCTTGATCTCGGAGTCCTTGAGCTTCAGGCCGGTCAACTTCTCAACGCGCGCAAAGTCAAACGCAAGGACGCGCTCCTTCACGGGAGCCTTGCCCGCAACCTTTGCCTTCGAGGGCTCACCACCAGCGAACTTGAGGATCATATCGGTCGCAAGGTCGAGACCAGGGCGAACCGAGGCCGGATCGACGCCGCGCTCGAACCGGTAGCGCGCATCCGTAACGAGTCCGGTCTTGCGTCCCGTCACGGCCGTTCGCAACGGATCGAAGTACGCGCACTCGATGAGAACGTTGGTTGTCTCATCTGTTGAGCCCGACGTCTCGCCGCCAATGACACCACCAAGCCCCAAAGGGCCGTTGTCATCGGCGATGACGCACATCGTCTCGTCGATCTCGTATTCCTTGCCGTCGAGCGCTTGCAGCTTTTCGTCTGGCGCGCCAAGTCGCGCCCGCACGGGGCCCCACAGCTTGTCGGCATCATAGACATGCAGCGGGCGTCCGCGATCCTGACTGATGTAGTTCGTGACATCGAC
>CAZUKP010000245.1:0-2768 GCA_964620915.1 uncultured Hyphomicrobium sp.
CGCTGAGTCCGCTTTACCCTCGCAAGCAGACATCCCACTGCGCCAATCCGATGTCGGCAACGGGCCAGTAACGGACGTGCTCGATGGTAAGTCGCTGAGTCTGTTTTCCCACGAAAGCTGACGGTTCCCAAGCGCTCGGACACGTCCGGTAGGGGCCATGAGCGCTCGGAGTGCTCTCCCGGGGCGCCCCACGTAAGGGGCCGTCAGCCCGTGCCGGGGATTATCAAGGTAGCAAGCCCTGCAGTTCGGTCATGCAGTGTGTAGAATGCGCCTCACTAAGACGCAGCCTTCACCACGTTCGCGAAATTCCTGCCGATGCATTGCTTCAGAACCTGCGCCAGTGATTCGTAGTCTGATGCCCGCGGCGAACTCCTTCTCCAGACGAGAGCATTTGTCCGTCCGGATTTTGAGTCGGGTAACTTGGCCACTTTCACGTTGGTCACCTTGGGCATTTCCGACCGCACGTAAAGCGCGGGCAGGAGGGCGACGCCCATGCCAAGTCCGACCATAATACGCAGCGTATCAAGGCTTGTGCCCTCGTAATCGAACTGGAGCTCCATGTGAAATTTTTCGCAAAGCTCACGTACCTGTCGATGCAAGATGTGGCCGGGTTCCAACGTTAGGACCGCCTGCCCCTTGAGATCTGCGCTCGACAGCGATTGCTTCGATGCTAGTGGGTGGTCCTTAGGCACCGCCAAGAGAATTGGCTCCCAGAAAAGTGGTCGGACCTGCAGGTCGCCGTCTCGAATAGGCAAAGACGTAATAACCGCATCGTGCTTTCCGTGACGGAGGTTGCTGAGCAGATCAATGCCCAGCTCCTCACGCACATAGAGCTTGAGCTTGGGATAGCGCTTACGAATATCGGGTAGCAGCTCCGCGAGCAGGTAGGGTCCGAGCGTCGGCAGAACCCCAATCCGGACCGTGCCCGCCACACCGTGCTTGCCTGACCGAGCGATCTCCCAAATCTCCTCCACACTTTTGAGTGCGATGATTGCGCGATCGAGAATCTGACGGCCCACCGGGGTCAGCCCAGCCCCATGTCGGCCGCGCTCCACCAAGGAAACGCCCAATCGCTGTTCGAGCGCGGCAAGCTGGGCGCTCAACGTCGGTTGGGTGACGTGACACATCTTTGCGGCACGGTCGAATTGATGTGCCTCGGCGATGGCGGCCAGATACCGCAGCTGCTTTAACGTCGGCATTGGAAGTCCTTGGGGCTCATAGAGACAATCTATACCTGGAGGGCCATTTTTCAATTGGCTTCTATGAATGAGCGTGGCTAGCCTACTTGACACAGGTTCAACGGGCGCGTGCCCGCACACAGGAGTCTCATGACCATGCAGAATGTGTTGTACCCCCAGCGTCTGCGATCGGCGCGCCCAGCGCGATTGCCGTTGGAGGTCATTCCTATGCCAGATGGAGTTGATGTGTACGTTGTGTGGCGCGCCGCTCCAACGTATCTCGTCGAATGCATCCAGGAAGTTGCAAGATCATTCGATTTCCATATTGACAGCATAGCGGCCGAGAAGCGTTTGGCATGCCAACTCGACGACTCTACGCAGAAAGTGCGCTCGCTTCGTCGAGTCCGATTGCGTTATGCGGGCACGCGCGAGCAATTTTATGTTGGTCTTTTGGCGGTTCTCGAGGAGATCGAACGGGTTTGTCCCTGGGTGCACGTGACCCGAGTTGACCGACGCGCATTTAATGCCAGTCGCGTCGCCTGATGATTGAGAGAGCAGCAGCCTGCAGCTCGCTGGAAATACGAGCCGAACGTGTGCCGGCCGCGGACGGAAAACAAGACGCTCAACCATGTCAAAAGCGTCGATTTCCACGCGCAATACGCCGAGCTACCCATCATCATGGCGATTGGCAAGTTCGGCTTCCTTGGCTCTAGGTCCCGTCCGACACAGGACGTGGGTGCCGTGACGCTCGTCCGATATCCTTCCGATGATACGGTCGCGTTTGACGGGCATCAGCGATAACTTACGCCGCTTCCAAAAGCCAATGGCGAAGCTGGCTGATCTATCGGTCAACGAACCCCCGTCGCAGCTGATATCGCGTCGGGGATGACTTTCGTGCCCGCGCCTACGCTCTACGGTTTTGGCACCATGGGAATCCGCGGTTTCGCCTTCACCGTGTTCTTCGGAGTCCACATCGGTACCCATGCCTCGAATTCCGTCTCCTCGCCGCGCTTGTCATGGATCGGCCTCACGCTCGACTGGTCTGAAACGGTGCAACAGAGAAGCGCGATCAGCACGTCGCTCCGTCGCGCACGTTGTAGAGATTGCTAGGCAAGGGCTCCACACGCCTCATTGACAAAATCGATCGAGAAATGCTCGAAAATCTATTGGAAACTATGGGCGCGGATCCCCAGCTCAGTCACGGCGACGGTAATGCGCCTGACAAGGAGGATCTGATGACGACGATCAAATCTCTTACAGCCTTAGCTGCAGCAATAATGTTCACGGCTCCCGCCTATGCGGTGACAGTCGAAAACAAAAGTGCGGACGCAATCACGATTGGCATCGACTATGGCGCCAAGGAAGAGGTGAAAGAAATTGGAGCCAACAAGTCACTGAAATTCGACTGTCCGGATGGGTGTGGTGTGACTGGTCCCTGGGGCTTTTCATGGATGGCCCAAGGCGATGACGTCATCACAACGGATGGTAACAGTCTCGTCGGCGCGGAAGGTTGACCGGTACCTAGCTCGCGGGGTCGCCCCGCGAGCTAGGTTCCTCATGGCGTTGCATCAGGAGCCCGCGCCTGCGGAG
>CAZUKP010000246.1:0-2755 GCA_964620915.1 uncultured Hyphomicrobium sp.
GTCGAAAGACCACCCAACAGACTGCCCACCACCACCGTTGTGAGAGCACGCCTGAGCGCGTAAAGATCGTCCGTTCACGTCACGCCTTTGAAGGCTTAAAGCTGCAAGTGCTGGGCCGGTCTCGCCGCTGCGGCGAGTTGCATCTAAATTTGGTTTTGCCGGACGGCACGCGCTCTTTGGTTCCCGCGTCTTGGACGGACCAGGCGGACGCCAGCGCGGCGAAGCATGACGAGACGTACATTCAGCCGCCATTGCTCGCCTCCTGCGCCCAGTTGCTTGACGCGCGCGTCATTGTCGACGGCCTCATGCGCCACGACGAAGCCGCGCATAGTTCTGCTTCGCCCGAAGCGAAGGAGAACCCCGATGCAGCAGCTACATCTGTTCGAACCCCGGCCGGCCGCCGCCGTCGCGCCGATCTGGACGACGCTTGACGAAAAGCAACAAGCCGCCGTCGTGACGAAACTGGCGGAGCTGATCGCCAAAACTGTCGCCCCCGCCGATGAGGAGACCCACAATGAATGAGCCTGCCAAAATCACCGCCGACCATTTGCACCGCAGCGCCATCATCTATGTGCGCCAATCGACGAGTGGGCAGGTGGAGCAGAACCGCGAATCGACCGAACGCCAATATCGGTTGGCCGATCGCGCCGTGGAGCTCGGTTGGCCACTCGCGCAGGTGAAGGTGTTTGACGAGGATCTCGGCGTTTCAGGCGCGGGCCTTGTCGAGCGCGCGGGCTTTGCGCGCATGACCGCTGAAGTGGCGTTGCGCCAGGTTGGCCTCGTGCTCGGGCTTGAAGTCTCGCGCCTCGCCCGCAATAACTCCGACTGGTATCGGCTGCTCGATTTGTGCGGCGTCACGGACACGTTGATCGGCGATGCCGACGGCATTTATCATCCGGCGCTCTTTAATGATCGGCTGGTGCTCGGCCTGAAAGGAACCATGTCGGAGGCGGAGCTTCACGTACTGCGAGCGCGGCTCAATGGCGGCATTCGCAACAAGGCGGCGCGCGGCGAACTCTACCGTGGACTGCCGGTCGGCTTTGTGCGTGGCGAGTGCGACGGCGAGGTGCTGATGCATCCCGATGAATCCGTCACCGCCGCGATCCGCGCCGTGTTCGAGCGCTTCGCCGAAATGGGATCGGCGCGACGCGTGTGGCTGTGGTTCCGCTCCCAGGCATTGCGATTCCCGCAGCCGAGTGCGAATCTTGAGGAAGTACGATGGGTCGTGCCCACTTACACGAAGATTCATCAAGTGCTGACCAACCCGATTTATGCGGGCGTTTACGTTTACGGCAAAACACGCCAAGAGCGGTTTGTCGATGATGCGGGACGGGTTCGTAAACGGATTAAAAAGCTGCCGCGCGATGAGTGGTCGGTGTTCATTCACAACCATCATCAAGGCTTCATCGACTGGGCGACGTTTGAGGCGAACCAGAAGCGTCTTGCGCAAAACACCCGTCCGCGCCCGCATCAAGGAGGCGGCGCTGTGAGAGAAGGAGCGGCCTTGCTGCAAGGTCTTGCGCTGTGCGGGCATTGCGGACGTCGATTGTCCGTGCATTACAGCGGCCGATACGCGGCGCCCGGCTATCACTGCGCAGGCAAAAACATCGTCAATGGCCGCGGCGAATATTGCTTGAATATCGGCGGTGTGCAGATTGATAAAGCCGTTGCGGAAACCTTGCTCACCGCCTTGACGCCGGCGGGGCTTGCAGCCTCGCTCGCAGCTACCGAACAGCTCGAAGCCGATCACGAGACAACGCTCGCCCAGTTCCGGCGCGATGTCGAGCGCGCACGCCACGCCGCTCAGCGTGCGGAGCGACGCTATCGCGCTGTCGATCCGGAAAACCGGCTGGTCGCCCGCGGTCTTGAAGCCGAGTGGGAGGAAAGCCTGTGCGACCTCAAGACCGCCGAGGCGGAACTTGAGCGGCGCGAAGCGCACCGGCCCCGGCCGCTGACTAGCGAAGAGCGCGCTGCCATCCTCGCCCTCGGCGGCGATCTCGAGCGTGTTTGGTCGGCGCCCGCGACCACCGATCGGGACCGCAAGGAGCTGCTGCATGCCTTGCTGGAAGAAGCGATCCTGACCGTCGACCGTGAGAAGGCGAGAGCGCATGTGACGCTGCGCTGGCGCGGCGGCTTGCTCAGCGAGATCGATATCCTCTTGCCGCGCTCGCGCCCGGCGACCATCCGCACCGCCGAGGACACCGTCGATCTCCTGCGCCGTTTGGCGGCCCATTATCCCGACACCGTCATCGCCGGCATCCTCAACCGCCAGGGGCGCAAGACCGCCACCAGCCTGTCGTTCACCGCCAACCGGGTCGCCAGCCTGCGCACTCACTGGAAAATCCCGTGCTTCAAGCCGCCCAAAGAGTCCGTAGACGGTCCATGCCTGACCATCGACCAAACCGCGCGCGAACTCGGCCTCGCGCCGTCCACCTTGCATCGTTGGCTTAATGACGGTTTTATCCCCGGCGAGCAGATCACCCCCGGCGCGCCGTGGCGCATTCGTCTCACCGACGAGCTGCGCGCGCGCTTTGTTGAAGAACAGCCAGAAGGATATGTCACAATGCTCAAAGCCGTGAACCTTCTCGGCGTGACGCGCCAAACCATCTTGCAGCGTGTAAAGCGCGGCGAACTCAAAGCCGTCCATGTCCGCTGCGGACGCAGAAAAGGGCTGAGAATACAAGTCCCTACGCCCCCTCCCAACCTCTTCCAAACACCCGAAAAAACCAAGGGGGCAGTATGAAGAAGCATCGAA
>CAZUKP010000247.1:0-2750 GCA_964620915.1 uncultured Hyphomicrobium sp.
TCTTCGCCTTAGCCACGGCCTCCTCAACGGCGGAAGCCATCTCCGGCTCGAATGTCGCCACCTCCGAGCGCATGACCTCGGCGGGAAACACGAAGTTGCCTGAGTTCCACAGATAGCCTTCGCCGATATATTGCTCCGCGGTGAAGGCGTCGGGTTTCTCGACGAACGCCTCGACCTTGCGGGCTGCCGTGCCGGCAATCGGCGCGCCCGGCCGGATATAGCCGAAATTGGTCGCCGGATGGGACGGCTTGATGCCGAAGCTGACGATGTGCCCGCGCGAGGCCGTCTTGGCGGCCTCACGGCATCGTTCCAGGAACGCTTCGGGCTTCTCGTAGATGTGGTCGGCGGCGAACATGGCGACGACGGTGTCGGGCCCGTTCTGGGCGGCGAGCGTGGCCGCTGCGGCGACAGCAGGCCCAGAATCTCGCCGCTCCGGCTCTAGCACGATGGTCCCCGTGACCCCGAGCTCGGCGAGTTGCTCCGCCACCAGGAAGCGATAGTCGCGATTGGTGAGGATGATCGGCGCCGCAAAAACGCTGCTATCCGAAATCAACGACACGATGCGCTGGAACGTCGACTGCTCGCCGACCAGCGGGATGAATTGCTTCGGTAAGGTCTCGCGGGATTCCGGCCAGACGCGGGTTCCGGCCCCGCCGCACATGATCACGGGAATGCAGAGCGGTGCCATCAATCTCGTCCTCGCGTCCCAATAGTGGCCGGCGAAGGCTCACGCGCGGCGCTATCCGCTGCCACATCGAAGCTTTGACCGCAAGAGACCATCACCGGAAGAGGCGAGTCATCCCCGGGGGGCGCGGTAATGTCAATCACGCTTTTACAATGGGCTCGCAGAGGTTAACACACGCGTTCCGAAGGAGATTTGACACGCAACGCCAGAGCGCTCGATAAGCCTGCTTTAAGCTGCGCGCGCCGGAGAGAGACCCTTGCTCAAGACACAAGTGACGGATCGGTTGCTGAGAGCAGCCCGCCGCTCGCTGGGAATGCTGAAGAACATCAACCCCACGAGCCAAGCCGTGAGCCTCGGCCGCCAGAACCGGCTTGTGCGTCAAGCCCTGCTCGAACTCGATGCGGCGATGGCGCAGGGCGACGTTGCACGCCTCGAATACCTGCTCGGCCTGCTGCATCTGTCTTACAAATTTCTCGACGAGACCACCGGCCAGCGTCTGCATCAGAAGTTAGGCCCTGTGCTTAGGAAGATTTACCAGCGCGGCGAGAACGACCTCGAAGCGCGCACGGTTTCCTCCGCGCCCCTCGCCTATTTTGTAAGCTACCCGCGCAGCGGTAACACACTGGCGACGCGCCTCACGGCAAAGGCGACACAAGGTCAGGTGTTTAGCGCGATGACGGAAGGATACGCCCCCTTCTCCAAGCGCATCTACCCGAGAAGCTATCCGCTGCCGCGGCTGATCAAAGATCACGTTGCGCATCCGCACTACAGGAATGACCGCTGCATCCTCGTCGTGCGCGACGGGCGCGACACCGTTATCTCGCTTGCATACATGACGTCGCAGAACAGACTGCACAGCTTCGCCGACAAGTCCGAACTCGCGAACTTCATTCGCTGGGTGCCCCAGTCGTACGTCTTCGGCGACTGGGCCACGCATGCTAGAAATTTGATGCAGCTCCTCGCGGACCCGGACAAGCTCTTGGTCCGATACGAGGACTTGGTCACGAGCGAGGAGACATTCATCGGCATCGTGGATTTCTTCGATCCCGGGAACATGCTGCCGCGCGCTCACCTCTCCCAATTGTTCAACGCCCGGGAGATGGTCGCCGAGCGCATCAAGTCACGGCCGGACGTCAACGCCCAATGGGGTTTCGGACAGACATTCACGCCGGACAGCATGTTTCACGAATGGTCGCTTAACCGGCAGGGCTCCAGCTGGCGCCAGGCTTGGGACGCCGCCGCCAAGCGGGCGTTCCACGAAACGGGCGCCACCGAACTCCTGATGGAATTCGGTTACGAGACCGATCCCGATTGGTGGCGAGAATAAGGGCCAACCTAAGTTAGACGGCCAAATGCCAAATGCGGCAGTGCAACACCCGCGCATATTGAACTTTTCACAACCCTGAGTTATTATTCCCCAGTTCGATCAGTCTCGGACTCACCATGCGAAACATCCAGACACCAGACAGAGATTGGCGCCTTGGTATATTCGCCGGCGCAGGAGCAGGACTCGGTGCGCTTGTTGTCCCCAAGCTTCTTGGTATAGCTCACCTTGGGGTGTTGGTCATTGGACCTCTAGCCGTCCTCGGAATTCTGATTGGTTTTGCTGCCTACAGCTTTTTCTTCATCCGTCGCTCATACTGACAAGGCTTACGCCCTTCTAAACGACCGGCCCGAATCGGTCGTAGCCAAAGTAGCTCAGTTGCTCCCTGAATAGCTCGCCTAGCTTGTCGATTGTCGCGGGCTGAAGCTTCCGCATGCCGTCGCCCGGGGTGACCTGGCGGATGTGCTTGGCTTCGTTCTCGGATTTTGGAACAACATCATTCTTGTCCGCGATCTTGTTCCTGACCCGCTCGCTCACGTCCCAATCGAGCGCCTTGCAGATGTCCGCGACCCAAGTGCGCTTCTCGAAAATAACGTCCTCATAGCGGAACACGGTAAAGTTTTCCGGGTGCTTGTTGAATACGTCGATGTAACGGCTGAGTTGCCGCACGTAGTAGCTCGCGAGATCGAGCGCATATTCGTCAACGCTCATCACCAGCGCCTTGTCGCGGCGCGGAAGCGC
>CAZUKP010000248.1:0-2733 GCA_964620915.1 uncultured Hyphomicrobium sp.
ATAGGCAAAAGGCGGGCAGCAAATCTACGGCCATGGAGCCCTCGCCCGCACCCGGCGAGTAGAATCTACGCAAGCTTGCTCTGAAGCTCGGCAAGCTGGTCCGGCGGCGCGTAGTGTGGATGGACGCCCGCCCAGCCGTCGGCGCAAAGGTCCGGGTGGGCCCGCACGACATCCTCCAGCACGCCGGCCGGGAAGCGCGTGACATCGTAAGCGCAAACCAGCGCCTCACCATAGAGGGGCAAGATATGGTTGAGCCGGCTTTCGTAGATCGCCAGCAACTCCACGCCGGGCGCGTCCCGCAGCGCCCACTCCATGTTCGCCCAGCCGCGCGTCCGCTTGAAGCCGAGTTGACGCCCTTTGTTGATGGTCTCTTGCACGTGCCCGAGCACGGCGTCGGGATCAAAGCTGCCTCCGGGCAGATAGATCTCGTCCCAGGCCGATACTTCGAGCTGACCGTTCCGCTCCGCCGCCTCAACGTCGATGCCGGCGTGGCGCAGCCGGTTGCGGCGCTCAACGGCTCGCTCGATGCTTCCGTTGCGGAGGCTTACGGGCTCTTTCGTCTTTACGGCCCGGCTGGTCGGCAGGCTGGAATTCGCTCGGCCTTGGCAGGCTTTTCTGTCAAACGCAGTTCGGCCACGTCGCCCGCGCCGAATTCGGACGGGGTGCCTGCCTAACGCATATGACCGCCCTGTTGAAACTCATCCGGGAACCGCTGGTCCATTTCGTGCTGATCGGCGCAGGCGTGTTCGGCTTGTACGCGCTGGTCTCGGGCGACGAGCCAGAAGCTGCGCGGGACACGATCGTCGTCACCGGAGGACGGGTGCAGCAATTGGCGCAGGTCTTCGCCAAGACCTGGCAGCGTCCGCCCACGCCGGAGGAACTGCGCGGACTGGTGGATTCCTACGTCAAGGAAGAGGTCTATTACCGCGAAGCGCTGAAGCTTGGTCTCGATCGCGACGACACGCTGATCCGGCGGCGCATGCAGCAGAAGATGGAGTTCGTCACCGAACCCAGCGACGCGCTGCTGCAGGCCGACGACGCGACGCTGCAAAACTATCTCGACGCGAACAAGACCGATTTCCGGATCGAACCGAAGATCGCCTTCGACCAGGTGTTCTTCAATCCCAACAAGCCGGGCCAGGAGGCGCCCGTTCGGGCCGAGCAGGCGCTCGAAATTCTGAAGATGGCTCAGCCCGGAGAGAGCCCCTCGGACGTTGGCGATCCCACCTTGTTGCCAGCTCGACTGCCGTTGTCTTCGCTCAGCGGCGTCGCTCGCACTTTCGGCGACGCCTTCGCCGCCAACCTCACCGATCTCTCCGAGAACGAATGGTCGGGGCCGATCAAGTCGCCTTACGGCTTGCATCTCGTGCGCGTGACCGAGCGTGTGGAGGGCTACGATCCAGACCTCGACGATATCCGCGACGCGGTTCTGCAAAAATGGCGGACAGAGACACGCGACGCGTTCCAAGCGCAGGCCTATGACGATCTCCTCGCCCGATACGAGGTCCTCCTCCCTGGCGCCAGAGATTCGCCTGGACAGACGGAGGCCGCGCCATGATCCGCGTCCTCTTTATGCTTGTGTTTCTGCTCGCGATGCTCGGCGCCGGGCACACGCACGAGCTACGCCCAGGCTTCTTGGAGATCAAGCAGGCCGGCGGCGAGACCTACGACATACGCTTCAAGGTGCCCGCGCGCGGCGACATGCGTCTTGGTATCTATGTCGAACTGCCAGATAGCTGCGCCAACAAGACGCCGCCGCGCACCGAGAGCGTGGGAAGCGCGTTCGTGGAACGTCTTTCGGTGAGTTGCTCTGGCGAACTCGCCGGACACCAAGTCTCGATCAATGGGCTCTCCGGCACCTTCACGGACGTCGTCGTAAGAGTGGAATCTTCTGATGGTGCGGTTCAAGCAACCCGACTCACGCCAGATCAACCGTCCTTCACCGTCGCCGCGGCGCCAACCTGGCTCGACACGGCGCGCACCTATTTCCTGCTCGGCGTCGAGCACATTGTGCTAGGCCTAGACCATCTATTGTTCGTGATGGCGCTCCTCCTTCTCGTCCGAAACACATGGATGCTGGTAAAGGTCATCACCGCCTTCACCGTGGCTCACAGTATCACGCTCGCGGTGGCCGCGCTTGGGTGGGCCCAGATTCCGCAAGCCCCGGTGGAGGCCGTGATCGCGCTAAGCATCATGTTCGTGGCGGCGGAGACGCTTCGGCCGAGGCGCGACGAGGACGATCTTGTGAGTAGAGCGCCCTGGGTCATCGCCTTTGCCTTTGGCCTGTTACACGGAATTGGTTTTGGCGGCGCGCTCAAGGAAATCGGCCTGCCGCAATCCGATGTGCCGCTCGCGCTGCTCACCTTCAATTTGGGCGTCGAGGCAGGCCAACTTCTCTTCGTCTTTGCGGTGCTTGGGCTGAAGGCTGTCATCGACCGTGCGTTGACGTTGAAAGTGCCATGGGCGCGCGCTGTCGCCGGCTACGGCATCGGCTCGCTCGCAGCAGTGTGGTTTGTCCAGCGCATCGCGATCATGGTTTAAGAACTGATTCCGCTGAGTGGCGATCGTGTTATGACCTGGCGGTGTCGGCTGTTGGTGGAGCGGAGGGTGATCGCCGCCCTGTGGTTCATTTCGGAAGGTACCTCATGCGCCACAGCCGAAATTGTGTCGGTGGACCTAAAGCTATCGGGTGTGTCAGAACGATGATGCAGAACCCTTGGCACGAAATGGCAA
>CAZUKP010000249.1:0-2733 GCA_964620915.1 uncultured Hyphomicrobium sp.
CGCCTGGTGCGAGATAAGCACCTCTGTGGTCTGAGCCACCAGTCGCTGGCGTTGTATCTGTTCCTGGTGACGGTTGGCGATGCGGATGGGATGAGCTACTACTCCGATGGCGCGATCGAGCGCTACCTTGATCTGGACGCCTCGACGACGGGTCGAGCGCGAGCAGAGCTCTGCAAAGCCGGTTTGATCGCCTACCGCCGACCACTCTATCAGGTGCTCTCTTTGGAACGATCCTCATACCGTTCACCGGCAGTCCTTTGTGAGGCGCCCGTCTCCCGGTCCGGTGGCGAGCTCACCTCCCTTGGTAATGTACTCCGTCAAGCGCTTGGGGGTAGGCAATGATCAACTACGAAACGTACTGCTGGATCAAGCGCCTCCATAGGGACGGCCTTCGTGTCTCCCAGATCGCCGCCACGGTGGGTCACGACGAACGAACGGTACAGTACTGGATCGAGGAAGGGCACTATCGCCAGAGAAAGACCGCCCCGCGGCCCAGCAAGCTCGATCCCTACAAATCGCAGATCGTGCGGTCGCTTGAGACCCACCCCTACAGCAGCGTACAAATCCTGCAGCGGCTACGGGAACTGGGCTACCGGGGCGGGATCTCCATCCTCAAGGACTACGTTGCCAGGATACGTCCCCGGAAAGTTAACGCCTTCCTGACTCTCTCCTTTGCCCCCGGAGAATGTGCCCAGGTTGACTGGGGCCAGTACGGGACCGTGACGGTGGGCTCGACGCAACGGCGGCTGAGCTTCTTTGTGATGGTGCTGTGCTACAGCCGTATGATGTACCTGGAGTTCACCGTCCTTGAGGCGATGGAGCACTTCCTGGCCTGCCATCAGCATGCCTTTGAGTACTTCGGCGCCGTTCCCGGCGCGATTATGGTGGACAACCTCAAGTGTGCGGTCATCAAGCGCCATGTCGGCCAAGCCCCGGTGTTCAATCCGCGGTATCAGGACTTCGCCAATCACTATGGGTTCCAGATCCGTGCCTGCGGCGTGGGCAAGGGCAACGAGAAAGGGCGGGTGGAAAACGCCGTGGGCTATGTGAAGAAGAACTTCCTTGCCGGTCTGGATATCCCGGACTTCCGCACGGTGAGTCCGGCGGCCAAGGCGTGGCTGGAGGAGATCGCCAACGTACGGGTCCACGGAACCACTCGCAAGCAACCCGTCGAGCTGTTCAAGACTGAGAGGCCTGCCATGGGCCGCCTCCCGGCCATGCCCTATGATACCGCAACCATCAAGCCGGTACGCGCCAACAGCCGCTTCCGTGTAGCGCTGGACAGCAACCGCTACTCCGTGCCCGCCGAATATGCCGGCGCTCAGCTCACCATGAAGGCCGCAATCGATACCGTCTGCCTCTACCACGACAGCGACCTTGTCGCACGGCACCCCCGCAGCTATGACCGCAATCAGGACTTCGAGCATCCCGATCATCCCCGTGCGCTGCTGCTGCAGCGCAAGAAAGCCCGCGAGCAACGTCTGCTCATGCACTTCCTCACCCTATCACCCAAAGCAGAGGCTTACCACGAGGAGCTGGCACGCCGCCGCATGAACCCTCGCCACCACATCCGACAGATCGTGGCGCTCAGCGAGATCTATGGCCGCGAAAAGCTTGCCCGCGCCATCGAGGATGCCTTCACCTACCAGGCGTTCAGTTGTGAGTATATCGCCAATATCCTCGAACAGCGCCGGCGTATGCAGCCCGCGACTGGCGCGCTGCATGTTACCCGCCGCCAGGACTTGCTCGAACTGGATATCCCGGAACCCAACCTCTCGATCTATGACACTGGAGACAGCAATGACCAAGACAGTACGCACAAAGACATCAGCGCATGATGAGAATCGCCTGCGTCAAGACCTGCAGTATCTCAAGCTATCCGCTTTTCTGCAAGACTACGACGTGATCGCCAGGCAGGCTGCCAAGCACCAATGGAGCCACATCCACTACCTGGGGCAACTCACCGAAGCCGAAGTGGGGGCGCGGCAAGATCGGAGTATCCAACGGCGGATCAAGCTGGCTCGCTTCCCCGTCCTGAAGACCCTTGACGAGTTCGACTGGAACTGGCCCAAGAAGATAAACCGCCTCCAGGTGCAGGACCTCTTCCGCCTCGGCTTCCTGGAACAGAAGGCCAACGTCATCTTCCTGGGCGGGGTAGGACTGGGCAAGACCCATCTGAGCACCGCTCTGGCCTACCAGGCATGCCTCAAGGGCCACAGCGTCCTCTTCGCCTCCGCAATCGATATCATCAACACCCTCACCGCCGCACAGAACGCCGGGCGCTTCAAGGCCGACCTGCGCAAGTATCTCAAGCCGTCGGTCCTGCTCATCGACGAACTGGGATACCTTCCCATCGATAAGAAAGGCGCGGATCTGCTCTTCCAGGTCATCAGCCAACGCTACGAACGCGGCTCGATCATCCTTACGACGAACAAGGCGTTCAAAAAGTGGCCGGAGACCTTCAACAACGACAGCACCCTTACCTCTGCCGTCCTGGACAGGCTGCTGCATCATGCCGAAACGGTAACCATCGAGGGACCGAGCTATCGAATGAAGGACAAAATCGACGGGTAGTCATATCATGCGTCAACGCATTTTCAAACCGGCCAAACTACCCCATCTTCACACAGGCGGCCACACAAGAGGGAGATACCTCTCCCGAGCTTGCCGCTCATTGCAGATCAGAGCCTCTTCTTTACCAAAAAGACCGCACCTGCTCTATACACTACCAAC
>CAZUKP010000250.1:0-2729 GCA_964620915.1 uncultured Hyphomicrobium sp.
GCCGAGGCGGGAAAAACGTTGCTTTTCTCGCTCGGCGAGCCGTCGGTCATTCGCGAGGCGTGTGAGCGGGCGCGGGCGGAGGGCCTCGGTTGGCTGCAGGAGGAGGCTTTTACGTGCCTCACGCGCAACGTCGAGCGTTTGCCAGCGGTCTTGCGGACTTATATCGGCTGCGGCGCGATGCTTTACGGCGACGTAACGAGCGCCGATTTGGTCAAGATTCACATTGCCTCCTCGAAGCTCACCATGATGTCGTTTAAAGACTTCGACGACAACCCCTTGCCTCGAATGAGCGAGCGGATCAAGCTTCGGTTCCGTACGCAGGACATCGAGTATTTCGAGTACGGAGACAAGTACGAACCGCCCTATCTCTATTTCAAGTCACGCTTCTTCGATAGGGACTATCCCCGGTATATCGATCAGAAACGCTTTGACGAGCAACTCGAAGCGTTCCTCGGCGAAGATTTTCACGGCTACGGGCCCTCGCCGGCGCAATTGGCTGCACGACTTGCCGAGACGCGGCTTGAGATCGAAGGCTATGCCCTCGTGCCGGCGCGCTCAATTCCCGAACTTGACGCCCCCTGCGGGCGCTTCTTCACTTTCCGAGATTTCGTGGAGTGCGGCGAGACGCAGAACGCGACAAGCATCGCCAACGTGCCAAAGAATCCGAAAACGTACAATGCACTCACGATGCTCGCCGCGACCGTACTCGACCCGGTCATCGATTACTTCGGCGGCATTGAACTGACATACGGATTTTGTTCGAGGGAGCTCGCGAAAGCCATTCCGCACCGGATCGCACCGAAACTCGACCAGCACGCCTCGCATGAGCTCAACACGCGGGGTCGTCCCATCTGCCCTCGCATGGGGGCAGCCGTGGACTTTATTATCCATGACGAGAGCATGCTGGAGGTGGCGGCATGGATTGAAGCCAACACCCCCTTTGACCGGCTCTATTTTTACGGCGACGACCTACCGATTCATGTGAGCGTGGGGCTTGAATCGAAACGGGAAGTTTGCTTCATGCGGTCGAGCTTGTCGGGCCGATTGATCCCGACTGTGATCCGAGGCAGCGTTTGTCATCAACCATCAACCGTTGGCCGCCGTGGCCGATAGGATCTCACAAGCCCGAGCTACTCTTGGCAGCGACAACAGCGTTAGATCCAATTGATGTCCCTCGTGAGTTCATTGCCCCTACCGTTCGAGCTCTAAGCACCTCAGCGGTGACCCGGAGGGGGTAGGGCCACACGGCTACCTTGAGCACCCACCATGTTGAGCCTCATCAAGAATCTGTTCGCCACCCTCGGCGTGGTGTTCTTGCTCATTCTCCTGGTGCTCTATGCACGCGGGTGGAGCGTGACCCACGAACTCGAGCCCGAGGCAGCAGCGGCCTTGGAGAAATTCGCTACTCACGCGCTGACAAGCGATCTCGCCACCGCTGGCATCTTCAAAATTCCCCTTGAGGGCAGTGTAAACCTACAGCAGGCGATAAAAGCCATGAAACGCGAGGCGACTCGCCATGAGCTCAAGCTCGTCGCTGAAGGTGTTCCTTCCAACAAAAGGCCTAAACTTGCGATATTGAATTTCTGCGACGTTAAGACACGGGATCGGCTGTTTGCCTTTAACCCGGCGCTTATTCCCTACATGCCCTGTCGCATTACCCTTTATGAAGACCAAGAAGGTATCGTTTGGGCTTCAGCTGTAAACCTCGATGTGCTCCTCAACACGACGCGCTCGCGTCACCCCGAGGCCAGGGAGCCGATAGCGGCGCTCAAGGATGCCTTGGTTGCCGTGATAAAGGCCGGGGCAAACGGCAAACCCTTAGACTGAGAGCGGGTGAATAACGCTACTGCGCCTTCCAAAAGCGTTCCCGATACCCGTATCGTTCGCGCAGCTCGGGTTCCTCCGGCCGGCCGCAGCTAAAGCTACCCCTCATGATTGACTATCTGGTTCTCATCTCTGCAGCGTTCCTTGCCGGAATACTCAACACGATTGCCGGTGGCGGGACCTTCCTCACCTTTCCCGCCCTTGTCTACACAGGCATTGCGCCGGTGGCCGCAAATGCGACCAGTGCTGTGGCCGTTTTTCCGGGTTATCTGGGAGGAGCAGCCGGGTTTCGGCGTGAGCTCGATTGCTTCGACCAACGCAACCTGATCAAAGCTGTTTGCTTGACTTTGATCGGGGGGCTCATCGGCTCCCTGCTGCTGCTCTTTTCGTCGAACGACGCGTTTTCCGCAATCGTACCCTTTCTGCTACTTCTGGCCACCCTCGCCTTCGCATTTGACGAGCGGATTCAGGAATGGGCCCGCAACAGCCGGTTTGGCGTTCGTCACAACGGAGCGCTCGGCATCATTCTGGTCTCGATCTACGGCGGATATTTCAATGGCGGGCTCGGGATCGTTCTGCTCGCCTTGTTCTCGCTTTGGGGTATGCAGGACATCAACCTCATGAACGGCTTGAAGAATGCGCTGTCTCTTGTGCTCTCTGCCATCTCCGTGGCGACCTTCGCGGTTGCCGGCATCGTCGCGTGGCAACAAGCCCTCATCATGATGCTTGCTGCGGTACTGGGAGGATACGCCGGTGCCCCGCTTGCCAGAGCGCTGGGCCGAAGTGTTATCCGAGGTATCGTTATTATCATGGGAGCAACGATGAGTGCTGTCTTTTTCGTTCGGCTTGTCCCTTGGGGACAGAATTAAAATTCGACGATCCATGCGACGTTATCCGAAAGTCGG
>CAZUKP010000251.1:0-2648 GCA_964620915.1 uncultured Hyphomicrobium sp.
CGCAGATCGCCAAACGCGTGATCGGCCAAGAAGAGGCGGTCACGGCGGTCTCGACTGCGGTGCGGCGCTCGCGTGCCGGTTTGCAGGATCCCAACCGGCCGATGGGCTCGTTCATGTTCTTAGGCCCGACCGGCGTCGGCAAGACCGAGCTAAGCCGTGCGCTTGCCGAATTCCTGTTCGACGACGAGCACGCCATGATCCGCATCGACATGTCGGAATATATGGAGAAGCACTCGGTCGCCCGGCTGATCGGCGCGCCCCCCGGCTATGTCGGCTATGAAGAGGGCGGGGCGCTGACCGAAGCCGTGCGGCGCAGACCTTATCAAGTCATTCTGTTCGACGAGATCGAGAAGGCGCACCCGGACGTGTTCAACGTCCTGCTGCAAGTGCTCGACGACGGCAGGCTGACCGACGGCCAGGGCCGCACCGTCGATTTCCGCAACACGCTGATCATCATGACCTCGAATCTCGGCTCGGAATTTCTGGTCAATCAGCCGGAAGGCGAGGATTCCGACGCCGTGCGCGACCAGGTGATGAACGTGGTGCGCGGCCATTTCAGACCGGAGTTCTTGAACCGAGTTGACGAGATCATCCTGTTCCACCGCTTGAAGCGCGAGCAGATGGGCAAGATCGTCGATATCCAGATCGCCCGTCTGCAGAAGCTGCTTGCCGAGCGCAAGATCACCATCGAGCTCGACGATGCCGCCACGGACTGGCTCGGCAAGAGGGGCTACGAACCGGCCTATGGCGCGCGCCCCCTGAAGCGCGTGATCCAGAAATATGTGCAAGACCCGCTGGCCGAGCAGCTGCTCGAAGGCACGATCCATGACGGCGAGAGGGTCGAGATCACGGCCGGCAAGGACGGGCTCCTGTTCAACGGCAAAGCCGCCAAAGCCGCAGCTTGAGCTTCTCGTGATCGCGTAGCCATGTCAGCGGTATAGGGCCTCGGTCCGCCTGCTCAACTCACACTTTTACTATTTGATTAGCACAACTAAGATGCTCATCGCAATTTCAAGCGGGGCATCGAAATGTACTACAAGCTGTAACCACTACAGGATTGACGATGAAGAAGGGAGGCCAATTGGCCCTAGCAAGCACTACAAACTCTTCGAGGAATCAGTGGGGAGCAATGCATATAACGAGTACGCGGAGTATCGAGGAAAAAAAGACACGGTTCTAATGTACGTCCGAAAATATGGGTCGGATTTCACTGGGTTAATTGGACGACATTCAACAGATCGCGAAGTAACGTCCTACGACGAGAGGGAAGACGAAACCCGCAAGCGCGTTGTTGGCGATGACGATTATCCTAATGCGCCGTTCATATGCATGCCGCGACTCGGAATGATCGCTTGCGTTGACAGCGGACAAATCAAGGCCGATGCGGCAATGATGCGTTTACACGCAATTCTGATATTCCGCCAAGGCGTCATGTTGGTGGTACAGGCGGTAACGGAGCCGTTTGATCTCAGGAAAGCCGTAAGAAGGTTTCGACTGACTGAGGTGACATTCGAAATTCTCCCCGTGAATCCTCACACAAAAGACTTGGGATTGGCATTGGACGAGAGCAGAAAGAAAGACCACATCTCCAAGATTATAGGTACCGCGCATGCTACACCGTCGAATCCGATGCAGCTCGATGGAGGGTTTCTCACTGCAGTCCAGCAATTGCAGGAAAGCGGTCACAGCCGCGTTGGCTTTACAGGCGTTACGCACGACGGAAAGGCGGAGGTCCGAGTTCCGAAACCCTCGAAGCCCCGCATGCTCTCTTCAAGTTCAGAGGAGACAGTGACAGGCGAGAACGTCGACGTGCGGATCATTTTCCCTGGGCTAAAGACGCAGTATCCTTTCACTCAGTCTCACGTAACCGAAATTCGGACGATCGCACGTCAGTTTAGCGAACTTTCCAAGCAGGCAGGCGAGTGATGCCTGCGCCACGTTTCTCGGAGAGCTTTGCAGAGGGACTCAGACAGTCAGCGGGCAAGAGGGGCTTCTTTGCATTCGTCCCATGGTGGGTGCTTATCTGCATTCTTGTCCCAATAGGAGCCTATAGACTCTGGGCACCTTGCGGCACCCCCGATGTCAGAGTTCTTATAGGAGTGTTTTCGGCATTCGCAGTTGTCGGAGGGTTTCTCGGTTCCGTTTCAATCTCTTCAATGGCTCAAATACAAAAGACTGTATCGACGTACCCTTTTTCTGACTATCTGAAGGGACTGTCAGTGTTTGATATGTTCTTGATGTATCCACAACTGGTTCTAACGATTCAGTTGGTTTTCATTTTTTCAAATGCTGCGTTGGCGCTTATCGCTGTTGCGGCTGACCTTGATAGGCTGTTGTGGCTGCTATTCTACGTGGAACTCGGTCTGCTTTTGTACACATGTACGAAAACCTGGGCGTTGGTCGATCTGATTAGGAAGTTGATGTGGCATTATGAGGAATACACAAACCTTTTTGCAAAAGCCCTCCAGCAGGGTTCGCAAGAAAAACCAGAACCCGACTAGCCGACTTTGATGAGGTCCCCTTTCTGCAGGAGGGGCGCGGAAGAGAGGTAGAGGAAGAAACGGCTCTATGGGCGCATCGGCCGATTGCGCCAGGAAAGAGGCAAGAAAAACAAGCCGGAGTGTGGCCTTCAGGCGCTTGCCTCTTAG
>CAZUKP010000252.1:0-2631 GCA_964620915.1 uncultured Hyphomicrobium sp.
CGTTGGAGAAGGAATAAGAACGCACCTGTTGGACGACTCCCGGGATCATCACCTCGGCATATTGGCCGGGGAGATAGTCGTTGAGCTCTCCGTCAAGCTCGATCCCCACATCGAGAATGTCGTGGGTCAGTTGTTCCGTGCGGATGATTTTACCCTGGAGCTCTCTGCTCTTGGCAAGTTCGGCGGCGGATTCATCAAGCTTGACCTCGACCTCAATGTCGCTCCTAACCATTGTCTGGCAAGCGAGGATGTAGCCTTCGTCGAGCTCCTCGCCCGAGAGGACATAGCTGAAATCATTCAGCTCTTTGATCTGGCCGCTCTTGAGTTTGCACCGGCACGTACCGCAACTGCCGACCCGACAGTTATGGGGCCAGGGAATGCCGTTCTCAAGCGCCACCTTCAATAGGTTCTGGGATGGCTCCCCCATGATCGTGATGCTCGTTCCAAGAGGCTCAATCTTCGCTGTAAAAGGCCCCTTATTTTTCTTTTTGAACAAACCGAACATTCACACGTCTCGCTAGGTAACAGGAGGGGGGAAGCTAGAAGGGACGCCCTAGGGGCATCCCTTCAGGATATTAGAGGTGCACAACTTCGGGTTTGAGCGAATAGAGGATGCACAATACTTCATCCTTTTCGCGTTTTCCGACGTTGCACTTATCCAAAGCATCGAGAACGTCGTCGCACACGGCGATGAACTCGGCTTCGTTGATATTCATTCCGGTATGGGCGGTGACCATGTCCTTGCCCGTATAAGTTTCCGGTCCTCCGAAACCCGCACAACACATCTCGGTGACAAGCCGCTTAACGTCCTCGCCGTCACTTGCGACATACCGCTGCTTGATGGTGGGGTTCGAAGTGTGGTTCGCCCAGATCTCTTCGACGATCTTCTCGATCCCGGGCCGCTTGCCCAGACGCTCGTAGAGGGTAGCGTCCCCGTTCGCTTGCTCAGCCATTCAAAAATCCTCCCGGTTTATTGTGATTGGCGGCCCGCCGAAGCGGACCGCCATTATTCTAGGATTTCAGTACGCAGACGCCAGCCTTAAGCGACGTAGCTGACTTCGAGCGTCTTACCCTCGATTTCCTGAGGATCGAGCTCGTAGCCCACCTTCTTGTTGATCTCGGCTGCGATCTTGCGCTCCTCGGGGGAGGCAAAGTCACGGTCCCAGATCGCCAGCTTACGCCGCATCACATAGTGCCAAAGCGGCGGGATGAGGCACATGGCGAACTCGGTGTAGTAGCCGATACGGGCATTCGGTGCCCCGGTCGGAGGACCACCAACGCCGGTGAGCTCCCAGAAGTGCGTCTCACCACGGTCGTGATGGTCAGCCTGACGTCCGATCTCAATGAATGCCCAGCTGGTGAACGCATTGTCGTTATCCCAGGAGTGGCGATACTCGATCGGCTCGCCCTTCACGCGAATAAGGCCGTAATGCTCCATGTAGTTCAGGGCCTCGAGCTCGAAGTTCGAGATAACCCAAACCACCAGCATCACCAGCAGACCGATCAGCAGACCGGAGACGCCACCGCCCGCAAAACCGACACCAAGGAACAGCGCGATGGTCGGCAGGCTCATCAGGTAGCCCCGGATCCAGCGGTTGGAGAGAGAAACGAAGGGCTTACCCATACGCTTCAGACGCTTGCTCTCCGTCAGGATGCCGAAATAGGACTGGCCGGCGTGAGAGATCAGGAAGTGCTTGTACAGCGAGCGGCCACGCGGAGCGGTAGCCGGGTCGGTGTCGTCGCCCATCGGATTGTTCTCTGGGCCGAGCCATGCGCGCCCGAGCTCGAGGTGATGGTTATAGACATGCGCGAAGCAGAAATGCGCCGTGCCCGAAAGAGCCATCATCCAACGGGAAATCAGGAAGCCGATTCCCTTGGTGTGAGCAAGCTCATGACCGAACATGATGCCGAGACCCTGGTGCATGCCAGCGCCAAGAGTTGCGCCGACGAGGCCCCAAGTCGTGATGCCGCTCGTGTAATCGAAGCCGGCAAACTGAGCCGAGGTAATCGGCACACCTGCGACATACTCGTAAACACGCCAAGCAAGAGCCAGCTGCAGCGCGACGAACGAGAGCAGCTGTGCATACATCATCAGGTTCAGAACTGTTGCATTGCCCGCCGGGGCACCATCCTTAGTTGAGGCGGCCCCGCGCAGATGCAAAGGTGCAGTCAGAGTGTCGATGACGATATTGGCGCCAAAGATGGCGACGCCGAACCAGACCCAACTCCCACCCTTCAGAATACCAAGGGTGCAGGCCAGCACCCCTAACGGGGTATAAAGGTACACTAGGTGACCTAGTATAAGCTTTTTCATTGGTGATCTCCCTATACGAAAGTTTTCGGCCACGACCACCGTCCTCCGGGTTCCCCTCGGTCGGCCGGTCAATTCTAAGAAGCGCCACAATTATATAAGCGTTAGCCACCACTTTAATCCACCCGTGAGAATACGGGGGCTTACGTAGTTGCACGCTCAAATTCCGCGAAAATTGGCGGTTTTTTTTCGACCGAGTAATCCCCTCCCTCGCAAGAGATTCCCCGATTTTGAAAGCGTGCTTAGCCGACCGTCTTGACCCCGTGGCGCTTATTTTTCGAGCAGCAGACGCGTCGTAGTTTGCTATTTAAGCCTTTGAA
>CAZUKP010000253.1:0-2613 GCA_964620915.1 uncultured Hyphomicrobium sp.
AGACGGAATCACCGTTCGGCGCAGCTCTCAACGCCTTTATCGACAGCATCGACCCTAAGCGGACTCAACAACGATTTCGCTTTCCAGACGAACTGGGACCGAAAGCGACGCGGTTACAAGGCAGGCATTCTTCCCCTTCTCAAGCATCCGATTTGCGCGCTCAGGATCTCCGCCGTTGGGAAGTGTGAGCCGCGGCTTGAGAACAATTTCTGTGAAGCGGGTGGTGCCTTCCACGCGGTCGACCGTCCCGCTGCCTGATAGATCGAGCGACACGTAGTCGAATTTTGAAGCCCGCGCGACCGCCCGGAATGTGAACAAGAAGCATGTATCCACGGCGGCGAGCAGGAATTGTTCAGGGCTCCAGACGTCGCCAGGGCCGTCAAACTCCTTCGGCGGCGCCGAGCTTAAAGGGAGGAGTCCTGCGGCAGATAGCGTTGCATGACCTGTTGGACCACCGGAAAGGCTGACTTCGTACAGATGTGGCAATGGCTTCATTTTGTGATCGCTTTCCACCGTCATGCTTCTTGCGGCCGAGCGTGCCTTTGAACAAGGATGACAGACAGCGTAGCATGGCTCCATGACGACCATCACAACCTTCACGCCAGTCGCTTCCACCATCGGCGGCACGTTAATCGGGCTTTCGGCGGTATTGCTGATGCTGTTCAACGGGCGCATCGCTGGCATCAGCGGAATATTGGCGCGCCTATTTCCCCCTTATCGCGATACGGATTTGGCAAGCGCCGTAGCTTTCGTGGTGGGGCTGATGGCAGCGCCGCTTTTCTACTCGGCGGTAATCGGTGCACCCGTGGTCCAAACCGTGTCGACGAATACGGTTTTGATGGCGGTCGCAGGCCTCCTGGTCGGATTTGGCACCGTCTATGGCGGCGGGTGCACGAGTGGGCATGGCGTGTGCGGGCTCGCACGCCTCTCGCGCCGCTCGCTGATCGCCACTGCCATATTCATGGCGATGGGTTTTGCCACGGTATTCGTGGTGCGCCATGTGATCGGAGGCTGAACGCGATGCTCCGTCTCGCTCTTAGCTTGATCGCGGGGCTCATCTTCGGGCTCGGACTTGTAATCGGAGGCATGGCCGATCCGGCCAAGGTGCAGAACTTTCTGGATGTCGCCGGCACTTTCGACCCGAGCCTCGCTTTCGTCATGGGAGGTGCCGTGGTGGTGACGTTTATCGGCTATCGGCTGACCTTCCGTGAGCGCTCGCCCGTGTTTGCTGAGCGGTTCCATTTGCCCACAGCGAAAGATCTTAATGCACGTGTCGTGATCGGACCTGCCCTCTTCGGCATCGGGTGGGGGCTGTCTGGTTTTTGCCCCGGTCCCGCCATCACCTCGCTGTCGATTCTGGCCGAGGGCACCCTCATTTTCGTGCCAGCTATGCTCGTCGGTATCGGTGTAGCGCGGTTCGTCACGCAAGCGCGCGCGCCCAAGCACTTTGAAGCCACCGGAGGCACGGCATGATCTTCCGCCAGCTGTTTGATTCCGTCTCCAGCACGTACAGCTATATCCTCGCTAGCAGGAAAGGCGGCGAGGCGCTGATCATCGATCCCGTGCTGGAGAAAGTCGACCGCTACATCCAGCTTCTGAACGAGCTCGACTTAAGGCTCGTTAAGGCGATCGACACCCACCTCCACGCTGACCACGTCACAGGGCTTGGGGCGCTGCGCGACCGCACCCTGTGCGTTACCGTGATGGGAGAGCAGACCAAGGCCGACGTCGTCTCCATGCGTGTCGGCGACGGCGAGACAGTTGACATCGAGGGCCTACAGCTCAGCGTGATATATACGCCGGGGCACACCGATGATTCCTATTCCTATTGCATGGACGACCGGGTGTTCACCGGCGACACGCTACTTATCCGCGGCACCGGCCGTACCGATTTCCAGAACGGCGACGCGCGGCAGCAATATGATTCCATCTTCGATCGGCTGCTCAAGCTGCCCGACGACACGCTTGTCTATCCCGCGCACGACTACAAGGGCGAGACCGTCAGCACAATCGCCGAAGAGCGCGCCTTCAACCCCCGACTCCAGGTAAATACAGTCGACGAGTATGTGGAGCTGATGAGTAACCTCCATCTGCCCAATCCCAAGATGATGGATACCGCTGTCCCGGCTAATGCGCGGGTGGGACTGGCGCAAGACGAGATCGCCAAGCGTGGCTGGGCTGTGCAGGCATCCGAACTCAACGCTCTACTTGGTCGACGCGACGTAGCCATTGTCGATCTCCGCGAGGACCGCGAACGTGCCAAGCACGGGGAGATCCCGGGATCATTGCATGTCCCCTATGCCAGTATCGCCGACGCGCTCAAACCTGGCGGCGTCTTGCGCGAGCTTGGTGCCACGAAGCCGCTTCTTTTTTATTGCGCCTTCGGCGAGCGCTCCGCCATGGCGGTCCAGCTTGCGCAGGAGGCCGGGCTTAAAAGTGGGCGACACCTCCATGGCGGCATTTCAGCGTGGCGCAAAGTAGGTGATTCCACCCGTTGAAGGTATGTAGTTGCTTTCTATCGGACATCCCTGGCCCAATCTCTGACATCGGCTGTTGGCTGTGTGTACCGAAAACCTCATCCGCATTTGATCGGCTGAAGGAATCACCTAACGT
>CAZUKP010000254.1:0-2559 GCA_964620915.1 uncultured Hyphomicrobium sp.
TGTTCCGGCAGCCGCAGGCGATAAAGGCCGGCGCGCGGCCCATCCACCAGGACCGCATCGAGCTGCTCCAGCAAGGCTGAAATTTCGCCCGCTGTGGCGCTTTCTGCGAAACCCACAAGGAGCTCAACCCCGTTGCCCGTACTCTCCTCGCCGGACGCTGTCTGATATGTGGGCGTCGCAGCACGTTCCATGATTAGGCCCCCGATCATGGCGGCTTGCAGCATCACAACCAGTGCTGCCGCTGCGGTGGCCAACACCAACTGTGACGGTGCGAGATCCGATATCCAATCCGCCAACCGCTCGGAGAGCTGGGCCCATAAGGATCGGCGGCGCGGCGCGGTGCCGATGCTCGCTCTCAGTCGATCGAGCGACTCCGTACCCGGTGCGGCTATCGCCTCGTTCGCGGCGACCGTCGCATCGCTCTCTTCCCGAATGAGAGCCAAATGCGAATGTTGCTCGGGATGCATTTCAAGGTAGCGCTCTACACGCGCGCGTGAATTCGCATCGAGCTTGCCGGAGAGATACCAGGGCATCAGCGCCTCGATTTCGTCGCGCTCGCTAAGCATCTCATGCTCTCCGTTGCTCATTACGGCCACCCACGGTCGATGCCGCGCTTTCGCAGCAGTTCGGACAACTTCTTCCTGGCGTAGAACATGCGCGTCTTCACCGTGCTTTCGGGGATGTCCAACACTTCGGCGACCTCGGCGACAGACTGTTCCTGATAATAGACCAGATCGAGGATCGCCCGGTGGTCGGGGGACAGCTCCATCATGCAGGCGCGAATCTTGGCGCTCTTGTCGTGCTTCTGCGCGGCAATGTCGGGAGTATCCTCTCCAGCCACAAGATTCTTTCCGACTTCGTCGTCGACGCCAAGGACCTCGGTCTTCTTGCGTATCGCACTGACGGCCTTGTTATGGGCAATCGATAGCATCCAGGTCATCGGTTCAGAACGTCCTTCGTAGCGGCGCGCATTTTGCCAGACGCTTAGAAATACCTCGTTCAAGAGTTCCTCGGCGACTGCTTCGTTTCTCACCATTCGCACGAGGAAGCGGAAGACGCGTTTCTGCGCTTGAGCAAATAGGCGCTCCAACGCCTTTGCGTCGCCGGCCGCGATGGCCTTCAACAGAGCTCGCTCTTCGGCATGCGATTGCATTGGCGTCACTGCCGGTTGCGAAACCTTGGACGCCGCGCCAGATCAAAAGGTTCAAGGCGAGAAGTGGTAAATTTGCCGGATAGATCGGCAAAAATAGCTCCGCGGTCGCGTCCTGCCGAGGCTCCGCCTGCCTCTGTCTGCATCCTAATTCAACGCCTTAGACAATAAAAGCGACGTCACTTCCGCCCGATCTCAGAGCGCGCGATCTGCCCCGCGCTGCTCTTCGAAATTTTGTTTGAACCAAATTGAGTCTGCACCTGCAGTCGAGAGCGTGCGAGGCGCCTTCGACTACACAGCAGATTACCGACATACGGTCAGACCCTCTCGGCCTGGCAAGTCAACGAAACCTCTCCCCAACCTTTGAATTGAACCTTTTTTCTTCCCACCGCGACGAACCTAGTGCGGCGGGATGAGAGCAACACCCGACATCGACTACGAGCCTTTCGACCCGCCCTCCGATCCATACGAACCCAAGGAGAGCGAAATGTTCAAGGATCTCATGAACACCGCCATTGTTACGGCCTCGGTGATAGCACTCGGTTCGACAGGTGCGTTTGCTGGAAATGACGGTAAGTCGAAGATCAAGGACTACGTCTACGACGTCCAGAGCGCGTGGACCACAATGCATGTCACGTCGAGCGATGGCACTGAGTGGGATGACCTGAAATCCGGGCACCTGCAATTCTGGGCGCAAATGAAGATCGACACGAAATGGCCCGGCGCCGTCGAACATGTGGGCGTCGTGCTGGGCAATTGCTCAGGTGAGAGTTGCAAGTCATTTCCCTTGCTGTGGAGCGATTCTGTAGGAGAGCGAGATTACAACCATCAGCGCAACTTCTCCGTCGGCGCCAGCCTGCTGGAGAATGGAACTGCGGGTCTGGCGCTTGCGCGACAGAACATCATCGACACCTGTAACCAGCACCTGACACCGCGGGGCCCGACGACGAAGCATGAGTTTCAAAGCAGCCTGACGACGACATTCGTCGCCGATACCGACAAACGGGATCTCGCGCCTCTGGATCTTGCGCAAGCACAAGGAGACCAATTCTTCTATCCAGAGGAAATCGACCATGCGAAGAGCGGAGAGTTCACGTTCAACGTGGTTTGCGATCCGTATATTCCGGGCACGACGGCCGATGGCCTGAAAATGGAGGAAGGCGACTTCAAGACGACGGGCATTGACCTGTTCCTGTCGACCTTCTCGGGTGCCACGACCCAGCCGAACCCGGCGACGACCTGCAAGAAGGGCCGCATCCTCGTGCGCGTGAACACGAGCAAAGCAGGACCCGCCAAGTTCAAGCTGTGGACCAGGGTGGGCAACGGCCCGATAACGAGCGAAGTGTTCGACGCCTGGGCGTCGTTTGACGGCAACAGCAAATATGTCGCCGAGCACACGAAATGGATCT
>CAZUKP010000255.1:0-2555 GCA_964620915.1 uncultured Hyphomicrobium sp.
GCCTCACAATTAGTCTTTGGGGACCCGTCGAACGAAAACGTTATGAACTGAGCGTGCTCCGACTACTCGGTTTCACGTCTGCATCGCTCGCATTTTTCCCGGTCGTGCAGGCTCTGCTAACGGCGCTAGGCGGCTGTGTGCTTGCTGTCGCTCTCTATGCCTGCGCCGCTCCGCTAATCAATGCGCTATTCGCCGAAGGGCTAACGGCTGCCCAAGTCGTCTGCCGTTTGCCTCCGATTGGCTTTGGGCTGGCTGGCCTGTCGACTGTGATACTTGCTGTGGGCGCATCATGTCTCGCCGGAATACGCGCCGCGAAATTCTCACCCGCCGAGGGTTTGCGCCATGAATAAGAAATGGAGAAGACTCGCCGCCATGGGTTCTTGTGTTCTGCTACCCTCTTTCTGGACAATGATCCATGGTACGGCTAATGCCCAGGGGGGAGCTGCTTTCGGTGGCGATCCCTGGTGTCGCCTCGATGACCCGGGCTGGAGTGAGCAAGAGAGGAGACAACGCAAACTGAACAATGAGGGCCTTGCCACGCTGAACTGCTCTCCACGCGAAAATCCGCAGTCGCGACCAGACCAACTTGTTTTGCCGATGCCGTGCGGCAGGGCAATGGTTTTTCGTAAGGTAGAGCTGGACCTCCGGAACATTCTGGATCGAAAGAAAGCCTATCTGGGTGTTCTTTCGGACGCTGGCGCCGGGTCGGCGACGTCACAGGCGAGGCAGGTGGTTGTGGATGGGCCACTAGAGACGTTCGTTTCAGGTAGTCTGGCTATGACGCCAGCGAGGGTAGAAAGCACTGACATTGTGAAGCGTGGGTTCTATATAGGCAAATACGAGGTTACGATTCTTCAGTTCGATCTGTACAAACGCGGCCTTTTGGATGCCCGTATAAGTGCGGAAAAAGAAAGTCGAGAGTGTCGTGATTTTTTTAAGCAAATAGAGGCAGCAGTCGGGACCAAAGTCTTGCCAGCTACAAACATGACGTGGTTCGAAGCCACGGATTTTGCACGCGCCTATACTGACTGGTTGTTGGAGCGTGATCGCGCGGAAATCAATCAAAAGAAGCAAGCGAGTAACTTACCATGGCAAGAAAGCGCGCCGGGTTACCTTCGCCTCCCGACTTCAGCGGAATGGGAATTCGCAGCTCGCGCCGGCGATGTTGCGAGAGCTTCACAGAGCCAACGCACATATGCGATTAGGGTAAACGGACAAGTGCAGGAGGCCCGCGACACACCTCTCGAGAGTATCGCCTCTTGGAATACGGATCAGACGCCAAGCCCGGAGGGGTCTGAGGTTCACTACATTGGCCGTAAGGCGCCAAACTTGTTGCAACTCTATGACATGGTCGGCAATGCCGATGAAATGGTATTTGATTTGTTCCATGCCGCGCGTCCAGATCACCAGCTTGGTCCGCCAGGGGGCATAATCGCGATGGGAGGAAACGCGCAGCAAAAAGAAGGATCACTTGCTGTTGGGGCGCGACGTGAGGTACAGCCTTTTAATATGGGCGGAGCAGTAAGGTCTCCGGTGACTGGCTTTCGGCTAGTCGTCGCGGTCCCGTTTCTCGTCAATGAGCGTGACGCAAACTGGGATGAGGTCGTCGGAAATGAGTGGCTCAACCAGCAGATAGCTGAGGCCTACGACAGCATTCAAACTCCCGCGGGGGCTGGGGGAGCTGACCGCGACGCAGCTAATGAGCAGGTAAAGAAACTTCAGGATGATCTTCGCAACGAACGCAAAGATCTGGAGAGGCAACGCGCCAATGCCGATGCGTGGCGCAGACTTACGGAAAAACTGCAAGACGATCTGCAGTCAATACAGGCCAATCTGAATCGGAGTTCGGCCGCTATCAACGAGCGCGAGGCTCAGCTTCTCGTCGAACGTATTCGTTCACTCGTATTGGCATCCATGAATTTTCAGGCGTATCAAAAGCATATTCGCTATACCGACTCTGTGATCGATCTGATTAGGGAAAAGTGGTTGCCAAAGGCCGAAGACGAAGCCGCCCGATCCAAACTACGGGAAGATATCGCTGATATGAAGAGTGCTTCGACTTGGATGACGCGTTCAAATGAAGCAAACTTCCGATACTACGTGGACACGGCTATCGAGCTGGCCAGCACAGACCCGAAAAACGTAGGTGCGGCTGCAGCCAAGGTTCAAAAGCAGTTTGTGACTGAAGGAAACGATGGTGTGAAGGGGTTTCAAACGCTTGCTCTAAGGCATGTCGAAGAGGTGCGTCAGCTAGGCTTTGCGGTAACAGAAAAGGCAAAGGTTGGATGGCGAAAACAGATCGAAGAAACTTCGCTCGCGCCACCAAAGTGAAGTGTTGTTGATCTCAGGCTGATTAGGAGCATCGTCATGCAGCGCTTAAACAAGAGCGTCGTGGCCCTGGCTCTAGCGTCGATGACGGCGTTCGTTTTGGCTGCGTGTGCACATGACCGAAGCAACAATCTTGGCAAATTGGTACCCGTCGATCCCAGTGACGACTGCGAGCAGTATCGGGCGCCGTTGCGAGAGGCATCGCAGGCTTTCAACGAGCGTATTGC
>CAZUKP010000256.1:0-2118 GCA_964620915.1 uncultured Hyphomicrobium sp.
CCCGCCACATCACCTGCCTGAGTGATTGAAGCCGTCCTGTTCAGAGGTTCCTTAGATGTGGTGCCTCAAGAGGTTGTTCCCGGTCAGGCCTAGTCGACTGATGGGCGGCTTTCCGCCGAGGCTAGCATGTGGTCGGTGCCAGTTATAGCGGTGAAGCCATCTCGGCAGTTCATCGTGGCGCTGATCAGATGTCTCGAAGGCTGTGGCGTAGGCCCATTCGCGTAGCGCGGTCTGGATGAAGCGTTCCGCCTTTCCGTTTGTCTGCGGCGTGTACGGCTTTGTCCGAATGTGTTTGATGCCGAGGTCGCGGCAGGTTCGGGCCCACAATTTCGATTTGTAGCAAGACCCATTGTCGGTCATGACGCGCTCGACCCTGACGCCGAGGCGGCGATAGTATGCGACGGCCGCCTTCAGGTGCTCGACAGCTGGCTCCTTCTTTTCGCTTGCCTTGATCTGACTGAAGGCCATCCGCGAGTGGTCGTCGATAGCGACGTGGACGTACTCCCAGCCAGGCGCCGTGCCGTTGTTGCGCTGGTTGGATTGTCTGCGCCGATCGCCGGTGATGCGGTGGCCTACGGCATTGAAACGGCCGAGCTTCTTGATATCGATGTGGATGATCTCACCGGGCGTTGCGCGCTCATAGCGCGGCCTCGGCTCGGCTGGCTCAAGAGATGAGAGCAAACTGAGGCCGCGCCGCTTCAGGATACGGCTGACGGTGGCGGGCGAGATGCCGAGTTCGGCGGCGATGGTCGCCTGGGTGCGGCGCTGACGGCGCAGATCCTCAACCGCATCGCACGTGGCGGGCGGAGTTTGGCTTGGCGATGAAAACGGTCTTGAAGAGCGGTCGCGCAAACCATCGACGCCGTGCTCGTTGAAACGGCACACCCACTTGGCGACCGTCCTCCATGAGGTATTGAAGCGGCGCGCAACGGCAGCCTTCGAATGGCCGTCATCAACAACCGCGCGCACCATCTGCTCTCGACCTCGCCGCGTCAGGCGGGCATTGTCGTGCGTGTTCATTCGGTCCCCCGGCGAATCGCTGTTTGTCTGGCGACTCCAGCCTCACCGGATCGGGCCGGATGGACAATGGCATCCGGCAGCAATGAACAACCTCCTGAAAGTTCACACCTAGCGCGCGTGGCGGTGGCGAAGAACTGCCCTGTCGTCCAGAACTGGCAACACTTCAGGCCGCGGCCGCCTGACGGAGGTGCTCAACCAATCGTTGTGCTCCGGCAGGAAGATTTGCACACCTTCTGACAGCTATCGCCAGACTGCGCCTCGCCCACGGGTCGCTCAACATCACGGTCTTGATCTTAGTGCTTTGCCGCAGGCGCCGAGCCGTCACCAACGGCACGATGCCAACGCCTGCTCCCGCCTCGACCATTCGGCAGACGGCGTCAAAGCCGGTCACACGCGCCCGGACGTCCAAGACAGCGCCGAGCTGAGACGCATGTCTTGCAATGTGCCGCTGAAGAGCACTTTCGCGCGGGAGACCGATGAACGCTCTGTCGAGAACGTCGCCCAAAGAAACGATGCGTTTACCGGCGAGAGGGTCACGTCGAGGCACGACGAGCACAAGCACGTCATCGCGGAATGGATGTTTCTCGAGCGTGTCCGGAAGCGCCGCAACCGAGGCAATGCCGACATCGGCCATTCCCGAGGCCAGGGCGGCTGCGATGTCGGCGCTCTCGCGCTCTTCTATGTCGAGACCAATTGTTGGATTTGCAGCCAAAAACGCCGCGAGCACTTTTGGCAGGTGCTCGCTGAGTGCCGCGGAATTGGAGAGCAACCGAACACTACCGGACAGTCCACGTGCAAACGACCCAAGCTCGCCACGCATGCGCTCGATCTGAAGCGTGATCAGACGGGCATGCTCCAGAAGGCATTGACCGGCGGGTGTCAATTCGACACCGCGCCGATTGCGCACCATGAGCGGCACGCCGAGCGCAGCCTCCATGCCACGAATCCGCGCGCTGGCCGAAGCCAGCGCGATATTGGACCGCTCTGCACCTCGGGTGATGCTGCCTTCGTCGGCAACGCGAAGGAATATCCGTAGGTCAACAAGATCGAAGCGCATGACGGCGTGTCTCTGACTATCGAAAATCCGAAGTCTAGCTT
>CAZUKP010000256.1:2128-2551 GCA_964620915.1 uncultured Hyphomicrobium sp.
GGAACCTCCGCATTGTCACGGGCGCACCAATAAGCCAGCGTCTGCGGCATGATCGATTCAAGTCTCATCCTGGTCGGCTTGGTATTCCTTGTTGCAGGAATCGTGAAGGGCGTGGTCGGCCTTGGTTTACCGACGGTTTCCATGGGGCTACTAGCGACCATGATGTCACCGGTCCAGGCGGCGACCATCCTCTTGCTGCCATCGTTCGTAACGAACGTGTGGCAAACGCTCGCCGGACCGACGCTCGCCGTCGTATGCCGCCGACTTTGGCCCCTGATGCTCGCCATTTGCTTGGGCACGTGGGCTGGCTTCGGCCTAATGACGGGTGCGAGCGCGAAGTATGGAACGGCCCTCCTCGGAGCAGCGCTTTGCATATACGCCTTGATCGGGCTCGCAGCCTGGCGACCGCCCGCACCGAGTCGA
>CAZUKP010000257.1:0-2549 GCA_964620915.1 uncultured Hyphomicrobium sp.
CAATATCCTGGGCTCAAACATCTACAACCTGCTCGCCATCGGCGGAGCAACGGCCTTGATCTCACCCACTCCGGTGCCAGAGCAGATCGTCTGGTACGACAATTTCGTGATGTTGGGTGCGGCCCTGCTGCTCCTCACATTCGCGCGCACGGGTTACCGGATCGTCCGCCTGGAAGGGCTTGTGCTGCTCGCGTGCTACGCGGCGTATCTCTGGTCACTCTGGCCGGCGGCTTAGGCGCCGCGATCGCGCAATCGCTGAAATAGCCGCTTGCCTTCAACGATAGCCCGCCGTCCAGCGTTGCGGACCTCCAACCTCGCCCGCAACAAAACGGCAGCCGCTCTTGGCCGGAGCATGGCCCAGGCAGCGATGAGGCGCGGGCGCAGTCGCCCCCAGGCGCGGCGAGCAAAATTCTTTGCGCGCCATTTCAACACGCGTCCATACCGCCAGATCCACGAGGAGCGTATCCAATCAAACAGCGCCTCTTGCCACGGCACAAAGGCGTTGTAGGCCTGTGAAAACCAGCCGATCTGCATCAGGGCGGGCTTGGTGAGAATGAAGATTCGCGAGATAAACGCCGTACTGGCAATCTTTGCCAGACCCAGCACGACGGCAGCGCTCACGACATGCCCCAATGCAAGAAAATAGACACCCACAAACTTCGCAGGGATCAAAATGACGCTCGGAACTCCTAGCGCGACAAGCGCTCCATATGGGGGAAGCCCCGCGATCCAAAGCTCCATCAGCGCCCACGGCCGAAACCGCGTGAGCTGACCAAGCAAACTTGAAAGCGGACGCCAGCCCCACTCCTCAAACAGCAGAATGAGGGCGGCGAGAACATTGAGCACGGCCATCAATGGCACGCGCAACACGGCCCACAGCCGTCGTGCAATCGGCGCAGCCACCGCCACGAAGGCCCTGAATGCCTCCAACATTCGCCGGAAAATCCGCCTCAGACCATCAACGAGCTGCGTCACCACGGAGGCTGCTCCCCCACACTATCTTCACCGTTCACGAGCCGGCCGTCAGTCCGGTGGCGATTCACCCCTCGCCAACCTAACGTCCTCTGCATTCAACGCTCCCACCCGTTCAGCCTCCTCAAGCGCGTGCGCAAGCTCTTCGCGCGCCTTCTCGGCTTGCCGTTGGCGCTGCCACAAGCTGGCATAAAGCCCGTCCTTAGCAATCAGCTCTGCATGCGTGCCCTGCTCGACGAGCCGCCCCTTCTCAAGCACGAGGATGTTGTCGGCATGCACGATCGTCGACAGCCGATGCGCAATGACGAGCGTCGTTCGGTCCTTGGAAACGCGATCGAGGGCGTCCTGAATTTCCTTTTCCGTATGGCTATCGAGCGCGCTCGTCGCCTCATCGAGAACCAGGATCGGCGGCCCCTTGAGGATCGTGCGCGCGATCGCGACACGTTGCTTTTCTCCGCCCGACAACTTGAGCCCTCGCTCACCCACCATCGTCTGATAGCCTTGCGGCAACGCCCGAATAAAAGCATCGATCTGTGCAAGTTTCGCCGCCTCATAAACCTCCGCGTCTGTCGCATCGGGCCGGCCGTATTTGATGTTGTAAAAAATAGTGTCATTGAACAGAACAGTGTCTTGAGGCACGACACCGATCACCTCGCGCAGGCTCTTTTGCGTGACGTCTTGGATGTTCTGGCCGTCGATCATCACGCGGCCGGACTCCAAATCATAGAACCGAAAAAGGATGCGGCTAATCGTTGACTTGCCGGCACCCGACGGGCCCACAATCGCCACCATCTTTCCGGCCGGCACTTCAAAAGACAGGTCCTTCAAAATCTGGCGTTCGGGCTCGTAGGCAAAGTTCACGTGCTCGAACCGGATTTCGCCCTGGCGCACGACAAGCGGCTTGGCCTCGGGAATGTCTTGAACCTCAGGGTGTTCCTCAAGCAGCCCGAACATCGCCTCGAGATCGACCAGCCCCTGCTTGATCTCACGATAGACCATGCCCATGAAATTCAGCGGCATGTAGAGCTGGATCATCAACGCGTTGACCATCACAAACTCACCGATCGTTTGGGTCCCGTTCAACACGCCGCGCGCGGCTAGCAGCATGGCCGCCGTCATGCCCGCCGTGAATATCAGTGATTGCCCCGAGTTCAGGATGGCAAGCGAACGATAGGTCTTAATCGCAGCTTTTTCATAACGACCCATCGAGGCATCGAACCGCTTCGCCTCCAGCCCCTCGTTGCCGAAGTATTTCACGGTCTCAAAGTTGAGCAGGCTGTCGATTGCCTTGGTGTTGGCGTCGGTGTCGCTTTCGTTCATTTCGCGGCGGATGACAATGCGCCGCTCACTGGCCCAGAACGTGAACCACATGTAGGTGGCAACCGTTGCCACGACGATCAATACGTAGTGCCAATCAAAGAAATAGAGCAGAACACCGGAAACGAGGAAGAGCTCCAGCGTCGTGGGGACAACATTCAATATCCCCATGCGAATGATGAGTTCGATGCCGCGTGTGGCCCGTTCAATGACGCGTGAAAGCCCGCCCGTGCGCCGCTCGAGATGAAAGCGCAACGACA
>CAZUKP010000258.1:0-2542 GCA_964620915.1 uncultured Hyphomicrobium sp.
ATTAAGAAGCAGTTTGAGTTTGCGGGCGAGTTAGAGCAGTCGCCGAGTCCGCTAGCTAGGCAATAGGATGCTAGAACGATCCGCGCTGGCCAACTCGCGTTGGCGCATCTTTCTGAGCCTCACGTTGTTTCTCTGTCTGGTTGTTGGAGGTAACTACCTTACTCACATCATCACGAATGCAATGGATTTTGAAATCCGGCCGAGCAACGAGGATATAGTTCATAGGACGATTTTATCAGCCGCTGCACTGTACATTGTTCTTCTGGCAATACCGTTTGTTCCCGGCGCAGAGATAGGACTTGCGCTCATTGCGATGCTTGGCCCCCCCATCGTATTGTTAGTTTACATCTGTACCGTTGTTGGCCTTACGATAAGCTTCCTTCTGGGGCGGCTCATCCCGCTTACGATGCTGATCCGACTTGTTCAAGAACTTGGATTGAAGCGCATAACGTCGCTGCTCAAATCTATTGAACCCCTGAATGAGCAACAACGTTTAGCGGCTCTTATTGAGAAAACCCCTACACGAATTTTACCATTTCTTCTGAGACACCGCTATGTTGCATTAGCTGCTGCTTTGAATCTTCCGGGGAACTTTTTGGTCGGGGGAGGTGGTGGTATTGCATTGTTTGCGGGCGTAAGTCGACTATTTTCGACTCCTGCATTTCTCGCTACGATAATGATAGCTGTTTCCCCAGTGCCGCTAGCCGTATTAGCGCTAGGTGCAGGAATTCTAGATCAACCATGAAGCACTTTTCGACTGTTCGCGGCGTCGGATCACGGCGCGAGGTTCGAAATTGGCACTCTTCGCCAATTCGGTGCGCTGCAACGGCGTGTCCGCAGTCGAGGGCAGACCGACCGTTGCGGTCACGCCAGCTTGACGGTCGTGGATGACCCAAAGACGGTCTGCCTTGATCCGAAACAGCAGCCTATGGGATGCACAACCGCGCCGGCGCCGAGGAGAGATGACATGAGAACGCTGGTTTTTGTTGCGTACCTGCTGCTCACCACCGCTATCGCCGCGCCGGCAACAGCAGAAACATACAGGATGACGACGCCAATCGCGCCGGGAGTCGCGACCCCGGATATGGTCGAGACATCGATAGGAACACTGAAGCTGCGCGATGGCGTACCTTCAGCCGAGACCACCGAAACGATCTATGACAATCTCGACCGGTCGCGGGCGCTTCAGGCCTATCTGCTCGGCATTCCCATCGTCAACCAAGTCGCTATGCGAAATGCCCTGCGCGAACACGGGCCGGTCAACACGACGGACGTGATCTGGGAGGATCTCGTCGACTCGAAGACTGTCGAGCTGACGGCCAACGACAACACGGTGTACAGCTTCATTTGGCTCGACACGAGCAAGGGGCCGCTGGTCGTCGAGATTCCGCCCAAGGTGCTCGGACTGATCGACGACATGTGGTATCGCTGGGTAGCCGATGTCGGCATCACCGGCGCCGATCGCGGCAAGGGCGGCAAGTACCTCGTCCTGCCCCCCGGCTATAAGGGCGATGTGCCGGACGGGTACTACGTGGTGCGGACCAGCACCTTTGGCAACTGGATGCCGTTCCGCTCCTTCCTGGTAGATGGCTCGCCCAAGCCCGGCGTGGATCTCGTCAAAGAGCACCTCAAGATCTATCCCCTGGGGGAGCAGGGCAGTCCCCAGCCAATAAAGTACGTCAATCTGTCCGGAGTCCCGTCAAACTTCGTCGCCCCTGCGGATTATTCGTTTTGGAGCCTGTTGAACGAGGCGATCCAGGAAGAGCCGCCGGAGGGTTCCAACCCGACGACTCTTGGGCTGTTCGCGTCCATCGGCATCGAGAAAGGCAAGCCCTTCGCTCCCGATGAGCGGATGATGAAGATCCTCACTGACGCCGCCAATATCGGCGCCGTCACCGCGCGCACCATCGCCTTCAAGCTCCGTGACAAGGACGGCTTCATCTATCCTGACAGCTACTGGCGCAAGCCCTTTTTCGGCGGCTACAAGTTCGAGGCGTCGCCGGGGGTCAGCAATCTCGATGGCGCGAGTTCTTTTACTACATCGCCACCGGCGTCACGCCGGCGATGGCTGAGAAGATGGTCGGCAAGGGATCACAGTATCCCTGGGCGGCTCTCGACGCCGAGGGCAACCCCTTCGACGGGTAAAAGACCTACAAGCTACATCTGCCCCCGAACATCCCGGTGAAGGACTTCTGGTCGGTCATCGTCTATGACACCCAGACTCGTTCCATGCTGCAGACCGACCAGCAATTTCCGAGCGTGTCCAGTCAGGACAAGGACGTAAAGGTCAATGCTGACGGGTTGGTCGACGTATGGTTCGGCCCCGAAGGCGCCGCAGGGTATGGAGAACAACTGGGTGCAGACCATTCCTGATAAAGGCTGGTTCATGATCCTGCGGCTCTACGGCCCTCTCGAACCGTGGTTCAACGGCTCCTGGCGACCGGGTGAGATAGAACCCCAGCCGTGAGGGCGGCTCATGCGCCTAAAGTCCGGTTTTGATGCTGTGGACGGCTCCTCCACCGGCGCGTGAGCGCCATGGATT
>CAZUKP010000259.1:0-2509 GCA_964620915.1 uncultured Hyphomicrobium sp.
TCGACTCGATCAGGAGATTGTCGTTGAGGAAGTCGACCGGATAGGTGGAGTTGGCAAGGATGCCGCCGACGGTTGCCGCGGCGACGATGACTGCCTCGGGGGCGGTGTTCTTGAGAAACCTTTTTGTCGCGGCCTGGTCGCGCAGGTCCAGCTCGGTCCGCGAAGCAGTTAAGACGTTCGCGCCTTCTTCGGTCAGATGCTTCGTGACCGCGCGTCCGACCAGCCCCCGGTGGCCTGCGACAAAGATGTTTTTTCCCGGGATCTCGAACTGCGATGTCATCGGAGCCTATACTCAAGCCGCCCGTCTAATGTTGGAACTGGCTATCGTATTCGGTTCGGCACTTCAACACGCCTCAGACTCGCAACCAGAGGCGGCCGGAGCCTTGTTTTGCCTCGTTTCCGACGCCTTGCTATGATGCAAGAGCTGCGTTAGACCACGCGCCTTACAAGAGGGGGCGCCGTCCTCATTGGGCTCTCGTGCCGGACCATACCTGCCAATGGAAACGCTAGTGGATAGTCCCGTGCCCGGGGAGGGGGAACGCTCGGTCGTAGCTCCCAAAAAAGACGCCGGTGATACCGGCGCGATCCGGGGGCGTCCTTCGATCCTAGCGCTGTTCCAAGATCTCGTGGCCGCGATCAAGGCGCCTGGCTTCTGGCTCTACGGCGCGTGGATCGACACAAGTCTGCGCCACCGCTCGCAGGCACTCGGCGCCTTCTGGATGGTGGCTGGCACGCTGGCATTCGTGCTCATGCTCGGCACGCTCTACTCCCAGGTGCTTCTGCGGCCTGGGTCAGATACCAAGATATACTACGCGCATATCGCCGTTGGCTTCGTGTTGTGGATATTCATTCAGCAGTCTCTGCAGCAGAGCACGGGGGTGTTCAACAAGAACAAGAGTATGATCCAGAATGGCTACGTGAAGTATGTCGACTACGTGCTTCGGATGTTCAGCAGTCATCTTATCAGCCTCGCCTATAACCTTCTGATCGTCGTTGGCGTCGTCTTGCTCACCCCCGTGCACCTCAGTGCCGCCGACCTTGTGCTGCTTCTGACGGTCCCGCTGTTCATGGTGGCAATTCTCGGGGTGTGCTTCTTCTTGAGTGTGGTTGCGGCGCGCTACACTGACATCGCCGAACTGATGCGCACCGTGCTGCGTCTCTTCTTTTTCGTCACGCCGATCATTTGGATGCCAACCATGGGCAAGGGCGCCGTTGTCGGCGCGTATATCTACCTTAATCCCTTCTACTACCTGATCGAGATCATCCGCGGCCCCCTTGTCTACAACCACGTTCCGTGGCTCGAGATCGGCGTGGTGGCCGGCGCGATCCCTCTGATCTGGCTTGCGGGCGCGCTCGCTTACGCCCGCGCGAAGCCGTACATCCCCCTGTGGATTTGAGGGAGCGCGGCATATGATTACGCAGAGCCTTATCCGGGCGCAGAACGTGCACTTCAGCATGCCGGTGACGACACGGCTGGGGCAGTCGCTGCGTGCCAATCCCATGGCGGCTCTCAGAAGGCTCTCGGGAACCGGCAAGACAAGAAAGTTTCGTCCCTTGATCCGCGGCATCAGCTTTGATCTCCGAGGGGGTGACCGCCTCGGCCTGATCGGCCAGAATGGGGCAGGGAAAACTACGCTGCTGCGCCTCCTAGCAGGTGTGCTGATGCCAACAGCGGGGCAGCTCGAAGTTCAAGGGACCACGCAGAACCTTCTTAACGTCTCTATGGGCATGCAGGACGATGCAACGGGGATCGAAAATATTTACCTGCGTGGCTACAGCGCGGGGCTTTCTGGAGAGGAGATCAAATGCCGGATCCCGGAGATTGTCGAGTTTGCTCAACTCGATTCGGTGATCGAGGATCCCGTGCGCACATACTCCTCGGGCATGCGGTTGAGGCTTGCCTTTGCCGTGGCGACGTCGGTGAAGCCGGAAATCTTGCTGCTGGACGAGTGGATCAGCGCCGGCGACCGCTTCTTCGTGGAGCGTTCCAAGGAGCGTCTCTTGAGCCACATCGAAGCGAGCGAGATCCTGGTGTTCGCGAGTCATAGCCCTCAGACACTCGAGGAGCTTTGCAGCCGCGGCCTCGTACTCAAGAATGGCACGGTGGTGTTCGACGGCGACATCGGGTCAGCGCTCGAATTTTACGAGTCGGACGACTATCAGGCGATCGATCCCCCGGCGCGTGGCGGAAACCGCAAGGGCGCGAAGCGGGCTCAGTGACGGCGGGGACGATGGAAGACCAGATTACGATCGACTACGACGATGCGGGCGTGCTGAAAACGATCTTCACGTTGCCGCCGACGAAGAACCCAGAGGCTCAGAGTGTGTACGCCTTCTCTCTACCGAAGGCCGGCTCTGTGCTGCTGGATGCCATCTTGCGGGCTCTGTCTGAGCGCGTGGGCCTCACTTATGTTTCGCTAATGGGCGAGTTCTTCCAAATTGGTCTGGCCGAGAAAAACATCCCAAGCTCTACATTCAAAGTGTTCCGCGATTACGGTTATTGCTTCGG
>CAZUKP010000260.1:0-2508 GCA_964620915.1 uncultured Hyphomicrobium sp.
AGCCGACGATCAACTAACATTCAAACCGGACCAATCGATGGGGGCAGGTCACTATTCGCCGACGGCATTAGCTGTAGAAGATACTCTCCATACGTTGTTTCCAGGTCACGGTGGCATCCAAACCTGCTGAAACGCCCCAAAATAGCGCTTGGAATTCTTGACGTCGTTCTTCAACATAGACAGCTCTATGACATACGGCTGCTACCGGCAGTTTCAACACCGAAGGACCGTCAAGCGACAGGTTCTCGCCAATAGGAGCAGCTCATGGCGAGAATTTCGGCACCAACACTTTGCCGTGCCAGCTTTGCACTGGCATTGGCGGGCGCCTTCCTCCTTGCTTCTCCCGCGCAGGCCGGAAACGGCGCAAACTTTGTCCTCTATAACCAGCACACCGAGGAGCAAGGCGAGACCGAAGTCAAACTCTTCAGCGACTTTTCCAACACGGGCGGCAATGACGCCGACTATGCGGCACAGCTATTTGAGATCGAATACGGCGTAACCGACTATTGGACCACGGCGTTCTATTTTGAAGGCGACAAGATCCAGAACGAAGACTACGAGTTCGGCGGTTTCCGTTTCGAGAACAGGGTGCGGTTGTTCGAGTACGGAACCTTTCTCAATCCCGTTCTGTACGTGGAGTACGAGTATCTGAAACCCGCACACCGCTACATTCGCGCTGTCACCGGCCGAACCGATAAGCATGAGGGCGAAGAGGAGGAAGAGGAAGGCGCAGAGCATGAAATTGAATCGCGTCTCATCCTTGCGCAGGATCTCACCGATCGATTCAACGTCGCGTTCAACTGGATCAATGAAACAGACCTAAAGAGCGGCGATTGGGAATTCGGCTACGCGGCGGGCATCAACTACGTCCTTTACGACCCTGAGTCGGGCGAGGGTGGGGTTTCCGGCGGACACTATTCTACTCAAAGCCATGGTGGCTGGTCAGTCGAAGAGCTGAAGCTAGGGATCGAAGCCTATGGTGGCCTGGGTGATAGCGTTCTTGGTCTGACGTGGGGGGGTAACAAGACCCAGCAGTATCTTGGCGTAAATCTTCAAGCGGAGCTTGAGAACGAGGTCACAATTGGCATTGGCGGAGCATTCGGACTAACCGACTCGAGCGAGGATGCCATTGTGCGTCTCGTTACCGGCTATGAGTTCGAATAGAAGTTGGTGGCCGCATTTGCTCTCGCCAACCTGATTTTCGACCTGCCAATCTAGGCAACGGTTGGTCCGCCGATGCCCAACAACGGACCTCAGGCTCAGAAACGGCACGGGCAAGTTCCTCGGCTGGCTGGTCAAAGACAAGAGGATCACGGCGCACATCCCGTTCTGGGAGAAGAGCGATCGCGCCGACGGCGTCTTCTCGCGCGCGGACTTTCTTTGGGACAAGCGGCATGGGCACTACATCTGTTCCAACGGCAAGCTGCTGCGCACCAGCAGCACGGTGCACGACGGGCGCACGCTGCGCTACCGCGCCTCCAAGCGTGACTGCGATGTCTGCCCACTCAAAGCAAAGTGCTGCACATCGGCCGAGGCGCGCAAGATCCCTCGTGATCTGCATGAGGAGGCCCGCGATGTTGCGCGCCGCAAGATGAAGACGAAGGCGTTTGCCAGGTCGCGTGACGAGAGGAAGCGCGTCGAGATGCGCTTTGCACACTTAAAGACCCATCACGGCTTCGAGCGGTTGCGGCTGCGCGGGCTCTCAGGAGCTCGCGACGAGTTCCACCTTGCGGCCATCGTCCAGTGTACGCCGCGCTTGTGACGATGTTGCAGAAATACCGTTGTCTGAATTTTCAACCCGAACACTGAGCAAATCATACGCGGCGCATTTGTCAGTGTACCCCCGAATCACTGTAGCTCTGTTGTGTTCGACTTTTAAATGGCAGCAGGGGGATAAACCAATGAAAGCCACATACGAAAAGCCCACGCTGGTGAAGCGCGAAGCTCTGAGCCAGATCACGGCGCGCGACGGCGGCTGTGCCGTTAGCGGCCTACATAGCTGCAGCTACTAGTACTCGCTGAGATCTTCGAGTTCTTCGACCAAGATGGGCTTGCTCACATGGGCAAGCCCTTTCCTTTTATGCAAACCCAAAACGCTTTCGAGGTCTCGTGCGCTGAAAAAGAGCGCGAGCTGGTCAAGATGCCGGCGTGCCAAAGGGTTTTTGGCTTATAAAGTCCACAGCCCTGAGCACTAGAAACCACGATGCAGGGCGCGTATTTACAGACCAAACGAGAAAGAGTTGTTGCGACCAAGTAACACCACTTCCGGTTTACCGCCTACGGTTTCATTATTCAGTAGACTGAACTTGCGTTCATGAATTTGAGTCGCTCTGTGAAGTTCGCCCAGGGATTTAAAGGGGTACCTCAAATGAAGTTCACTTATAAAAAACCGACGCTGGTCAAGCGCGAGGCGCTGAGCCAAATCACGGCGCAAGTACAAGCATGCGTCTGGATTAGCGGTGTGTGCGTAATTCCTCAAATACAATGAATGATTGTCATCGGTTTGGA
>CAZUKP010000261.1:0-2501 GCA_964620915.1 uncultured Hyphomicrobium sp.
TTCACAAGTTATTCTCTAGATTACCGGTGTCTGCCTTGGCTCTTGCCTAAAATATCGCGCTTCGGGAAACTCAGGCATGAGCAACGGCCCCGCGGACGAATTACAATCCACTCCCTGGTGGCTACCGTCCTTAACCGGGCTTTTTCTCGGCTTCCTCTTTTTCGTCGTGACCTTCACGCCTTCATTGGTGCCGCGGCCTCCGATGTTCCAGGGTATCCTCGGCGGCTTGGCGTTCTTTATTGGTTATGCCATCGGGCATGGCGGTGTAGTGCTGTGGCGCTATCTCGAGCTGCCCGAAATCCCGCGGCCTTGGTGGCGGGCAGCGAACATCGTGTTGGCACTTGCCTGCGTGGTTGCTGCAGCCGCCTACATTCCCCAGGCCGCCGCGTGGCAGAACGAAGTCCGGGACCGCATGAACATGCCGGCGGCGGAGCCTGCCGGTCTTCTGCTCGTGACCTTAATTGCAGCCGTCGTGGCGATTTTCCTGATGCTGCTGGCGCGCATAGTGATCGCTGGGTTCAGCGCCGCATCGGGTATTGTCTATCGGTGGGTACCGAGAAGGATAGCTGCCCTATTCGGTGCCGTCATCTTTGCGGTACTTTTGGTGACCCTGGTGAACGGCACACTCGTGAGCGCCACCATCACCGCGATCGACCGTGCTCAGGCGCTGACAGACGTCACCAATCCGCCTGGCGCATCCGTGCCGACAGAGGATACGCGATCAGGCGGGCCCAGCTCGAAGATTGCGTGGCAGGATCTCGGCCGCGCCGGTAAGCGGTTCGTCACCGAGGGACCGAGGAAGTCGGATATCGAGGCATTCACCGGGCGTCCGGCGCTTGAGCCAATCCGTGTATATGCAGGATTGCGCACTGCGGATTCACCTGAAGAGCAAGCAAAAGAGGCGCTAGACGATCTGATTCGAATGGGCGCTTTCTCCCGCTCCATATTGGTCATTGCAACACCGACGGGCACTGGCTGGGTCGACAATAATGGCATAGCGCCGCTGGAAGTTATGGAGAACGGCGATATTGCGACCGTTGCCGTTCAGTACTCTTACTTACAGAGTCCGTTGTCTCTAATACTTGAACCCGGCCGCTCGCAAAAATCCGCTGCGGCCGTGTTCAGGGTCATTTACCGCTACTGGAAGAGCCTGCCGAAGGACGAACGGCCGAAGCTCTATCTGTTTGGCCTCAGCCTCGGCTCGCTCGGATCGGAAGCCTCGCCCCCGATGCACGCCTGGCTCGGGGCATCGTTCGATGGCGCCGTCTGGGCGGGCCCGCCCTTTCGCAACCGCATCTGGCGCACGATCCAACGAGATCGGGACGAAGACTCGCCACCCTGGCGGCCAGTCTTCGAAGGCGGTTCGAACTTCCGCGTAATCGGTCACGGGGACAGCGCCACTAACGCATCCTCTGATTGGGGAAAGATGCGGATCGTCTATCTCGTCTATCCCAGCGACGCGATCGTCTTCTTTGACGAGAGCATGTTTTATCGACAACCCCAATGGATGGTTCCTCCGCGGGGCAAGGATGTGTCTCCGCTGCTGCAATGGTTCCCGATCGTCACCGCGTTGCAAGTCGGGATCGACATGATGTTTGCTGCAGCCGTGCCGCCGGGACACGGGCACGATTACGCGGTGGATGACTACATCGAAGCATGGAGAGCCGTCACGGCACCTGAGCACTGGACCGACGACGATTCGAAGCGGCTCGCACCTGAGATCCAAACTGAAGCCGCCAGGCATAGCGGATCCTGGTGACGAGAATTATCTTGTGATCAAGCGACGCACCAGTTCGCGATAGGTCAATGTGTGATCGAATTTCCCGTTCTGCAGGAATATTATCGCTTGCGAAATGACCAGCGGATTATTCATCAGGAAGGTATGCGTGACCGGCAGGACGATGTGATCAGCCATGCCCTCAATCTTAGTGCTTCGAACCGACACTGCCCCGTCGTCCTCGCCGGGGATCATGGCGGAAAAAGCCGGGTTCAGAGACCAGTTCCCGGCGATCACGCCGAGATCGAAATCGACAGGCCCGAACCGCGCCGGAACGCCCTTATCGTCTCTGCCAAGTTGCTGGCCGGCAGGACCGGTTATGAAACGATAGAGGGCAAGATCGGCCAATGCGTCGACCAACTCGGAGCCTTGGTTTGGAGGCGCCAGCATGACTACACGCCCAATATTGGCCTTATCCTTCAGTCCCACCCAGCCGCGGACGAGTATTCCGCCGAGAGAATGGGTGATGAAGTTTACCGTGTGGTCGCCGCAGACAGAGACCGCATTGTCAAGATGACCGACTAAATCTTCGACCGTCGCGCTGCGCGAGGGATAGTCGAGATTCACCACCTGATAGCCCGCCGCCGAAAGAAGCCGCTCCATCACAAAAAATGATGCATCCCCGCGGTTGAGACCGTGGACCAGGACCACGCATTCGTTCTCGACCTGGGGCATGCGGTTCGACAGAGGCTGCGCCGAAGCGACGCCAGAAAGCAGAACAGTG
>CAZUKP010000262.1:0-2491 GCA_964620915.1 uncultured Hyphomicrobium sp.
ACGCTTGATGGTCATTCACACGCTCCTTAGTGGTAATCCACGATCTCCACGCTCCGAGCCTCATTGTCGTGCCAGACAAAGCAGATCCGCCACTGGTCATTGATACGGATACTAAATTGACCTCGGCGGTTTCCCCGCAGCGCTTCGAGGCGGTTGCCGGGTGGAACCCGCAGGTCGTCGAGCAACGACGCCGCATCAATCGCGAAGCAGCTTGGCGGCGTCGAGTCTATCGACTTATCGCGCTGAACTGCTCCATGATTGCGTCAACCGTCTCCCGCCGGCCCTTCGGATCTTCTTTCGGATTTGAGAAGCGGCGATCTTCAAGAGTTTGGATCAGTTGCATAAGCATAGCGGTCCCTTCAATTGCCTTACGCCGATGCTCGTCCTTGGGATCCCGAGTGCGAACAGCCTCGCTGAACGAATCCATGTTGGCGTTGTAGAGAGCCACGATCGAGGCGATGAGGATCGAATCGATGACGTCCCTGGGCTTGAATCGACTGTACAGGTCGACGCTGCCGCCAGCCACTTCTGACCGTATATCAAGGCCGAGGTTGTGAGTGCGGAGAGAGCCAGTCACATGATGGCTTAACAGCCTATCCGATGGCCGCATCTGAGATGGCTTCTCAGCTTGGTTGCGAGAACTGACCTCAGTCGGCCTTAGCTTCTTATCGATTTCCATTTCTGTTTCTCCTTACCCGCCCCTAGCGAGGGCTAAGGTTTGTTTGAGCGAATAAAATTATGTGCCTCTCGAAGAAGAGTGCGCAGCGTGCCGCGGCGCTCGATAGCCTTTGCGGTGTAGCCCCCGTGCTTCAAGGCGTTCTGATTGCCTCGCGGTGCGCCCGATCCTTTGGCGCCGCCGTGCATGCGGCATCGGGCTTTGCCTGAAACGGCCGGCGAGCGACACGGGGCACCGGACCGGGTCCGGGCCCCGCATCGCGGGCTAGCCAGCATCGGGCCTACATTGCGCTGATGATCATTCGGCATCGCCCATACCGATCATTGCTCCTCTTCCGACGATGGGTCCGAGTCGCTTTCACTTTTCTTCCGGGACTGAACGTGTCCCACGATGGCTTGGCCACCGGAGGCCACGTTCACGTTCCCGACGGTCACCAGAGGGCTTGATTGGCGATGCTTTTCGAGCAGCGTCAAAATGTCGACAACCGCCGAACTCGCCTTGATGCCGAGCTTGATCTCGCTCTCTCGCAGTGCCGAGGGAGCGCCAAAAGAGCTAACCCTGCTGAGACAATCGATCGAGGTGCTGGTCAGGGCCACACTGAGGCGCGCGAGAGTCGACTCCATCCCGTCGCTCGGGTTGAAGCTTCGGTAGAGATTGATGGCTCCAGCCCCTCGCTCCATGCTTACGTCCGGGTCTTTAGAGCCTCCTTCCGCGGTGAACATGAGTTGATTGGCCAGCAGCAGGTCGAGTTGGCCTTCAGCTGGGCGATAGGCATCTGCCACTCGCTCTATTTTTTCGACCAGTGACAACGCGTTCTTTTGGGTTTCGGGCGCTTCGGACGAAGCTTCCTCAACCTCGACCAGCGCTTGCTCGTCGCTCTCCGCGCCCTCGACTTCAGCTTCGACCAAGTCCGCTTCGACCAAATCGAGCTCTTCGCGATGGATCCTTTGATTCTTACTCATTACAGACTCCTTAGTTCAAAAGGGCGCCGGTTTAGACGGTCGCCCTCGGGGTTACGGGCAGCCTCAAGTGGCTGCCCAACTCTGGCCCTCTCGAGCCAGTCGAGACGTCATCTCAGGCCCGGGCGATATGCCGGGCGGATTTTCAGAAGGTGTGGCGGCCGAGGCCCGCTGTTACGGGGTCGACCGCTCTGAAGCCTGGATTCCAGCTGTCGATCGACGCGCGACTCCTGACGACGGCTGGTTTTGCCTCGCCAGGGGAATCCGTTTGGCCCTAATCAGTCTGCGAAGAGCGCTTGGGCTTCACCCAACTGGTCTGTCGGGAGAGCCTTCGCCTCACGCTGGCGCTTCCGGTACCGTGGCAAAACGAGCCAGTGGTTTTCTGCTCTCGTTGGCCTCGGCCGACTGCTGGTCTGCAGCCACTTCCTTGGTCGCGGTCTCAGTATAAGGCGGTTTCCGAAACCACCAAGATTGTACCTTTCAAATTTTTTTGAACCTTTGGAGACGTCTGACCATCTGTGCAATCGGAAGTGGTGCTTAGTCCCACTTTGCATGGGGTTGTCCCGAGCAAAATGTCGGTTGGGGGCGACGCCCGGAGACCGGCTTGCGGAGCGCCTGTTTCGTTGAGCAGATAAAGCAGCCCCGCCGCAAAGATTTTGTGGACAATTCAGCGGGCGTTACAGCAAGCGAGTTCATTCCGCCTGAGGCGGGACGAGGCCTAGGTGTGCGCCTTGGGGAGATACGCGCTTTTGTTTGGGCGCTGCTAGGAGGCGAGGAGCCTGTCGATCCGGCGGCAGCCGGCCGAGAGCGCCTCGTCCTTTGAGCCAGCCTCGACCGCAAATTGCGGGCACTCAAG
>CAZUKP010000263.1:0-2485 GCA_964620915.1 uncultured Hyphomicrobium sp.
ACTTTGGCATTTCCCCCCTCCCCTGGCAGCTAACGCTTCATTTGCCTTTGTCGATAGCGACGATAGTCTTCTTCAAAGCTCTGAGCAAACAAAGCGGCGATACTGTTCAGGTGACGTCCGCTGTTGGCACAAAGCGGACCAACACTGCTGGCCTTCATAACGTCCGCTATCGACCACAAAGCTGACCTGGCTTGTTTGGAAAATGTGCCACTTCCCTCGGCCGTAAGCTGCTGAAATAGCGAGGCCCAAACGAGAGACTAGACGTGTTCGGAATTCAGATGTTTTCCGAACGCAGTTAAGGCGTGCACTCATGAACGCGACCCGGATCGCCTGCCAGAGTCCGTTTTGGAGCGATAAGTGGTCTTCCTGCGCGGCTGGCGGCACTTCCGGGGGGTGTGCCAGGAGCAGAAACTGGTGACGTCCGTCCTTTGCTGATATTCCGGTGCCTGCATCAAGGTCATGAAAGCGGTGACAGCCGGTGTGGGATAGGCGAGCCCGCTACGGCTCCAGCGCCGTTTTGCCGGTGCGCACGGCTTCGACGACTTCGCGGATCGAGTCGAGGACGAGCTGTGGCTGATCCTTGTGGATCTCGTGACCGCTATTGGTCTTGACGACGTGTTTCGCGCCAGGAACGGCCGCAGCGAGCTTTGCCTGCGCGTCCTTCTGGGCGCGATCGGTGACGTAGCCGATGTCAGGCGGGGTATCGGGCGGCAGGCTACCGTCGGCAATGAAACCGGGGACTAGCGGCCCCCAAGGATGGTCGGCGCTGAGCACGACCAGCGGCATCGGCTGGAGCGGCGGGGCGGCGACAAGTTCATCGAAGCTCTTATCCGCATCCGCCCGCTCGATATCGGGATAGACTTTCAGGGTTTCCGTAAGGTCGCCATCGAGGATGACCTTCTGGTGCACCCATTCCTCCGACGTCTCCGCCGCCCGCAGTCCCTCGGACAGGGCATCGACGAGAACCATCCCGTCCACGTCGGTAGGATAGGTCATCGCATAGAGCCGCACGATCAGACCGCCATAAGAGTGCCCGACGATCACGAAAGGCGTCTCGATCTTTGCGGCCGCGACCAGTGCATGGATGTCAGCGACCGAATCGGCCACCGTGATCGGCATCGGCACCGGGTCGCTGCGGCTGGCGCTGCCGTCGGCAAGCGGAGTTCCGGGGCGGTCGTAGACGCACACACGCGTGAACTTGACGACGTCGGCGAAGACGGGCGACGCCTTGGTCCAGTCGTCGGCAGCCGCCTTCCCACCCGGCACGATGAAGACGGTGGGAGACCCCGTGCCCCGGCATTCGAGATACATCTTTCGGCCGCTGCCGATGTCGACCAAGCCGGTGAAATCGCCGCCCGCCGCGAGCGCCGGCAGCGCGCTGGGCGCAAGGAAAACGGCCAAGAGCAGCAAGCGCTGAAGCGAGATGGCGAGCCTCCCAGGCGTGAGATTGCGAGAACATGGCGATCATAGAGTGTAAACCTCCGTTCCGCAAAAAATGGGTGCTGCTCCAAGGAATGCGGAGGCCTGCGAAGCGTTGATTTGGTGTGCATCAAGGAGCTGGTCGAGAGCTCCCAGATCTGGCCCTTCTGGTCGAGCCGCTTCTCGTGGTCCGGCGCGCCGATTCCGGAGAGAAGCACGAGCCCGCGAGTGACATCGACCCCGTACCCGTGGACAGTCTGATAGCGCTTGACCCCAACCGGCCGATTAGAGAAGCAGACATCGGGCAATCGCCAAACCTCAGTTGAGTTTCTGAAAATCGCCTGGCTTCCAGGCTCGGAGACGTCCATCGACTAGTAGCCCCGACTGCGAGAAACGTTCGTTCAATCTCTCGAAGATTTGTGCGAGCGCGCCTCGGCTAGCAAAGTTACGTCGGGGTCTTGATGCAGGGCCGCGAAAAATCGTCAGTTCGTCGCGCTCCGTCGGACATTTTGTTCGGCAACGGCAGGGAAATCATCTTTACAATCGGCCTACTCACCAAAGTGGAGCGAGATGTTCGATTTCAATAACAAGGTCGTTTTGGTAACCGGCGCCGCGCAAGGCTTCGGCCGCGTGCTGGCGACTGCTTTCGCCGAACGGGGCGCGAAACTCGCTTTGTGCGACATCAACGATGACGGAGGCGCGGAGACGCTTGTCCAGGTCAAGCGCCTAGGCGGGGAAGGCTTCTACCAGCACGCGGACATTTCGCAGGAGCCGGATGTCGAGAGTTTCATCGCGGCCACCGTTTCGCGCTTCGGGCGGCTCGACGTCGCCGTCAACAACGCCTCCAAAGAGATCACCGGCCCAACGCTCGATCTGCCGTCGGAGGATTTCGGCACGGTGGTCGACACCAATCTGAAGGGCACCTATTACTGCCTAAAGCACGAGGTCGCGCAGATGCGGAAGAACGGGGGCGGGGCAATCATCAACCAGGCGTCCGTCACCAGCAGCATGACCGGCGTGCCCGACAACGGTCTTTATGCGGCGACCAAGGGCGGCATTATCGGGC
>CAZUKP010000264.1:0-2453 GCA_964620915.1 uncultured Hyphomicrobium sp.
TCGAGCCGCGAAACCCCGTGCAGTCGATGACGAGATCGACGTCATGCTCGCCCCGTTCTCGCAGGCTGAGAGATTTGACGAAGCCGCGCTCGTCCAGATTGACCTTGTCCACATCGTCCAGGACATGCTTCACGCCGCGGCCGGTCGCGATGTTCTTCAGGAACCCGGCAAGCTTCGTGGCGTCGAAATGATAGGTGTAGCCGACCTCGCCGCTGAACTCCGGCTCGCCGGGCCGGCGCGGCGCGAGATTGCCGCGCACGATCTCGGCGACAGGAGAAAACGCGCGCACATAGGCGAGCCCGGCGTCCGACGCGGCGCGGGCGGGATCGAAGGTGATGAAATAGTCGCCGAGCGCGCGGCCGTCGATCGCGCCGGGCGCGTTCAGGATATTCAGGAACTCGACCGGCTTGCCCTTGTCGTCGTGGTTCCAGTTGATGAAATGCGCCGCGACCTTGAAGGTCGCATCCGTGAGCTTGAAGAATTCGGCCTCCGACACGCCGAGTTGGTTCAACAGCACGACCATGCCGGGCAGGCTCGCCTCGCCGACGCCGACGATCGGGATCGACGGCGACTCGATCAGTGTGATCTCGAGGGGGTGCTTCGGATCTTTCGACTTGCAGAAGCGATTGAGAAAGCTGGCGGCAAGCCAGCCCGCCGTGCCGCCGCCGACGATCGTGATACTGCGCAGTGGCTGGCCCATTCATCTCCCCCGGTACGCGAGAACAAGACTAGAAGCCCGGCAAGCAGGTGCCAAGCCGGAATGCCGGAGCAATTCTTGAGGGGCAAATTATTGGTAGCGGGGGAGTGAATCCCCCGTAATCATCCATCTCTCAAGATCGAGGTGTAGGCTAAAATCCGAGGCTCGAAGCCTATACCCAACGCGGTTCCTGCATGCGCGGGAAGCCCGGAGGCGGCTCAAGGTAGTTGAGCGATACTCTAGCAGCTCGACCGGGATTTTCGCGGGGTGTAGCGCTTAAGTCACACCGCCGACCTAGTGTTGTGGCCGAAATCATGCTCTGGTATCTGGCGATTTGAGGTTTGCCATTCCCTGATCGGCGGATGAGCAGATGCAGGGGAGGCTGTTTCGCAATGCAGTTGCGCCGCGGGGATTTGACGAAGGCCGCAGTGTATGCGGCTGCCTCGGTTGTTTTCTGCGGGCTGAATTGGAGCTTCACGTCTCAAGCCGCCGATCTGCCGCCCGGCGACGGTTACGCTTATGTGACGCCCGTAGCACAGAGCGGATGGGAGTTCCGTGTTACGCCCTACGCCTGGGCGCCAAGCGTCAATGGTGAAGTCACCGTACGCGGTCAAACGGCCGACATCGATATGTCCTTCTGGGACCTATTTGACTCCGGCAGTTCGGGTGCCGAGTTGGACTCGCTTGCTGCGCTTATGGGTTACGTTGAGGCTCGCAACGGGCGGTGGGGCATTTATGGCGATGTCGTCTGGGGCAAGTTCGATTTCTCGGGCGATACTGTCAAGCAACGAAATCCCATCGCCAATTTGAACGCATCGGCTCGCGCCAAGGCCGGACTAAATTACGATATAACGATGGCCGAGACTGGGCTGGCTTACGAGGTTGCAAGATGGGGCGAAACGAGTTCAAGCACGGCCCTCGACCTGCTTGGTGGCGCTCGGTATTGGAACCAGGAACTCGATCTTTCTTTGGCGGTCGATGCTTCGGTCGATCTTGGCAAGCTCGGTCTTGAAAGATCGCGATCTTTTGCTGTCGCCCGATCCGGCACACTAGATTGGGTAGACCCCTTCGTCGGCGCCCGCGTGCGGCATGAACTTACCCCTGGAAGTGAACTCCAACTCCTGGGCGACATCGGCGGCTTTGGTGTCGGCAGCGATTTAACCTGGCAGCTGTTTGCCGGCTACGGCTTCGCCTTCTGGCAGTCGAACCTACACGGCCTCATTGGCTACCGGGCCCTGGCGGTTGACTATAGCCAAGGTAGCGGCGCAAAGGAGAACAACCTCGACTTGATCCTGCATGGACCGGTCGTCGGATTGAGCTTCCAGTGGTAGTTAGCCAAGCTGGCGGCTTCGCACACATAAACTCTTGCTAAAGAGGCCCTTTCAAACCGGGGTGCGCTTCCTGGTCCGATGACCCGCCGATGTCTGCGATTAAACCATGCTACTTATGCCGGAGCCCATGCCCGCTATGACCGCCGTACCACAGCCGATCAAAACGAGCGCAAACGTGCCGATGAATTCCGCTACCGTCGGACGGCGTGAGTGGCTTTGGCGTTGCCGTGGAGTAGCTGTCCCATAGTGCCCCCTTATTGATAACATCCCCGATCATGCCATCACAATTAAACCAGGAGATGAAGCGCCGTATTTGGGCCAGGCGCACGGTCCTGACGGGTCGCTCCATTACGCTCCGATAAGAAGCGAGAGAGGACTTTAAGCGAAGGCCGTCCGTTCGTTCGTAGCCTACTTTGGTCTCGCGT
>CAZUKP010000265.1:0-768 GCA_964620915.1 uncultured Hyphomicrobium sp.
CCGCGCGGACGGCTCATCCTCTCCGATCCCGTTTGCGACGTGGAGATGCCCGAGGAATTGCGGCGCGACGAACGCCTGCGCGCTATGTGCCTCACCGGAGCCATACCGCTTGCCGCTTATATTAAGCGGCTGACTGACATCGGCTTTGGCACCATAGAGGTGCGCGCCAAGCGTCCCTATCGTGTGCTGGACCCGGGCCACTACCCCACCGACCATCTCATTCCGATCGAAAGTGTGGAAATCTGCGCAATCAAAGATCCGATGCCGGCCGATGGGCCCTGCGTCTTCACTGGGCGCACCGCTATCTACTACGGTGACGGGGAGTTCTTCGACGATGGCAAAGGGCATACGCTGGCGCAGAATCAACCGCTGGCCATATGCGACAAGACCGCGGGCACGCTCGCAAGCCTTGGGCGCAATGATATTCTGATCTCAGACCCCACCTACTTCTACGATGGTGGCGGCTGCTGTTGAGTCAGGTTGGGAACTCAATTGGGAGTGGAGCGGGTGATGGGAATTGAACCCACGACATTTAGCTTGGGAAGCTGTCGACCAAATTAATCTGCAATATGATGCTCTGCAATAACGGTAACTTATGAAGAGCGCGCGGTGTGAGTATGCAAGTCAACCACGTCGAATGACCTCGTACCCTGCATGGACTTTCATACAATCTCCTGAACCACCTGGCGCACTGGCTGATGCGCGCAAACCTGATGAGCTAGACCCTCAACAAAAGTTGAGCGTGTATTTGGGGTTGAAGATTGCGAA
>CAZUKP010000265.1:778-2437 GCA_964620915.1 uncultured Hyphomicrobium sp.
GACGGTGACATCGTGCACCAGTCTTTATCGATCGCCGAAGGAGCTGAGTTCGATGGCCGCGTACAGCGAGCCAAGAGTACGAGCGAACTAACGCCCATTCTCGATGCCGAAGCCTTCGCAGGCCAATCCGAGAGCAACAATGTCGAGGAGACTCATGACGAAATCTCTAACGGCGAGGCGAGCGTAAGCTAGCCCAACCGGCATCACTGCTTCTCGACAACAAAGCCGATGCGGATCGTGACGAGACGCTAAGGCGTCCATTTGTTTAACGACACAGCAGCTGTCGATTGATCGGCCCCCACCGAGTGGTCCAGGTGGAATGTTAGTGCAGGGTTGGGCGCAAGGCTAGGGCGCGTGGGGCCGTCGGAGCCGCTTTAACGAGCGAAGACGGCCACGCGGCGTGGCTGGATACGAACACTTCTGGCGCGGGTGGTTTGTATCCGAGTGATGAGTGAGGTCGGACATTGTTATAGTGCCGCCGCCAGCTCTCGATGATGATCCGAGCCTCTGTAAGCGTGTAGAAGAGCTCTCCGTTGAGGAGCTCGTCACGCAGTCGGGCGTTAAAGCTCTCGATATAACCGTTCTCCCACGGCGAGCCTGGTGCGATGTAGGCGGTCTTTGCACCGACGGCATGAATCCACTTCCGGACGGCCTTGGCGACGAACTCAGGACCATTATCTGAACGAATATGCTCGGGTACGCCGCGTAAGATGAATAGGTCCGAGAGCACATCGATAACATCCGTGCTGTTGAGCCGACGGTTGAGGCGGATGGACAGACATTCACGTGTGAACTCATCAACAACGTTGAGCATTCGGTATTTCTTTCCCTCATGGGTACGATCCTCCACAAAGTCGTAACTCCAGACATGGTTCGCGCGCTCGGCGCGTAGGCGCACGCACGATCCATCGTTCAGCCATAGGCGGCCGCGTTTGGGTTGTTTGGTCGGAACTTTTAGCCCTTCGCATCTCCAAATCCGTTCAACACGCTTGTCGTTGACCAGCCAACCAGCTTGTCTCAGCAGCGCTGCGATCTTGCGATAACCGTAGCGACCATACTGACGGGTCAACTCTATGATGTCGGCGACCAGCCGCCCTTCATCTTCACGCCCGCGTGGCGCTTTGCGCTGTGTTGAACGATGCTGGCCGAGCACGCGGCAAGCGCGACGCTCGGAAATATGCAACGTCTGCCGGACGTGATCGATGCACGCCCGGCGACGCGAAGGGCTTAGTAATTTCCCCGCGATGCTTCCTGGAGAATGAGCTTGTCGAGCGTCAGATCAGAGACAGCCCTGCGCAGCTGCAGGTTCTCCTTCTCAAGCTCTTTGATCCGGCGTACCTGGTCGCTCTTTAGGCCACCGTACTCCTTGCGCCAGCGGTAGTAAGTGATCTCCGTCACGCCAATCTGGCGGATCGCATCGGCGACGGTACTCCCCTGCGACGTCAGCACATCGACCTGCCGCAGCTTCGAGACGATCTCTTCGGGCTTGTGGTACTTCTTCGGCATAAGCAGTCCTCCTCAGGGGCTATAACCCATACTTCAAGTCGGACCATTTCAATGGGGGTGGCTCAACGGCCTTCGGACACTTGGCATCACGCCATGTTTCTTGATGTCCTCTACAATTCGGTTTGCCGAACGCGCGTCCCCGCTGCGTTCGGT
>CAZUKP010000266.1:0-2403 GCA_964620915.1 uncultured Hyphomicrobium sp.
CCCTGTCAAGGCCTGAGTCGCCGCAAATCTAAGACGTAGTTCACAGAACGCTTACGATCGTCTGCTGCTGATCAGCAATTGTTTCCTTGTGTTCGGCCAACAAGGCCTCGAGATGTGCCAGGCGTGTTGCCGCATCTTGCAGCCCGTCAGAAGCCATCTCCTCGATCCGCTGAGATGCGACCTGCAACTCGGCGTGCAGTTGCTTGATCAAGGCGTGGCAACCGGCGATATTCTTCGGCAATTCAGGCTGAGGTAAAGTCATCGGTTCTCGACTGCGATTCCGCCGTCTTCTGTGAATGACGCCGTCATTATCCAAACCGAAAAGAATGGCGCAAGACCTCTTGGCTGTTTTTCGAAAAAAAATGATGCGACCGTGGAATACCCAGGTCGCATCGGAGCAGCATGCTGGTTGCGGTTCGTATCTCAGCCGGTGTTTGGCATATCCTTTCGCTCAAACCGAAGTCGTTGCCGTGCCGAAGTGAGATCGATTCCGTCCAGAATGAGTGACAATTGAGCACGCGAGACTTCCAGTGTGTCGCGCTCATCGAGGGGCTCATGGCAGGGTAGTTGGTAAGTCCCTCTTTGAAGCTGTTGGTACCAGATGCAGAAGCCGGTCTGGCCCCAATACAGAATCTTGATGCGATCGCGTCGGCGATTGACGAAAGCGAAGAAACTTCCTGACAACGAATCCTGCTTCAACTCCCACTCGGTTAAGGCAATCAATACGTTAAAGCTCTTGCGCATATCGGTCGGCCGTCGATGAAGGAACACGCGGAGCTGTGCCGGCAGCGCGATCATCCATTGTTCCTCCCATCAAGAACGTCGAGAATACGTTGAAGGTCTCTCGCATTCACTTCACCTGTTACCCGGATTCGATAACTCAGCGGTAATCGTGAACAGGGACAAACCCTTCAAGCTATCACCGGCAGCAAGACGCCACGGATGCAACGCTCACGGTATTGCGGTGACACTGGGTGTGATGCATTCACGCAAATGCCATTGCATCCGGTCAACATGGCGCATGCTGGACACAACGTGCTTCCCCAATGGTTTCTAGGGAATCAGCGGATTATGCGGTTCGTATGTACGTCCCTAATCTATTGGCTTAATGCGGCATCACGGCGGATTTAGTCGCGAATTTGGGCTAATTCGCGTTGCTCGACTGGTTTTGTCCTCAGCATGACACTGCAACACGCCAAATCTGTAGGTACAGTGCCTAGATTGGTTCACTGCGGCACCTGGATTGCCTGTCACGAGGTCAGCCACTCATAGGACATAGTAGCAATCCAAGGAGTCAGCCCGTGTCTTGCCACAGAAACTACCTTCGGCCTCCTCGTCATAAGACGAATTCAAGTGGAGTTACCCTTTCTCGCGTCTTGTCGCTGATTGCCATCACCGGGGGACTGATTTGCCTGACCAGTCCCTATTGCCATGCGGGCCGAGTACAAGGCGATCCACTGGGCGTCTTTTCCGGGAACGACAATGAGACTGACCTCACAGAAGTTCTCGGTTTGTCAGTCAAGGAGTTGACCAGGATAGATTTCCCAGTCGAGTCTCATGACGGAATGTGGATATCGAATCTGATTCTCAATGACGATGACGAGCCAATCGGAGGACATTGGGACTACATCGATCCGATGGGGACGCGTGTAGTAGACATCTTTGTAGTCAAGGCAGGACCTATGTACGCTGCTTACGAATATACCGACGAGAACACGATGAACATGCGCAATATGGGTCAATGGACTACCAACGATATCTTCGCAAAAGGAATGAGTCACATCACAGGATATATGATTGTGCCTGAGCCTTCAGCGATGCTTCTCGTCTCGACCAGTCTTTTATCATTCATCTGTGTATCCCGGCTACGAAGGCTAGATGAGCCAATTGGGATAACGCCGTGAACGACGGATATGGTCCTGACGGGATTCCTATCTTCCCGGATTACCAATGGAATGGAGACGGAATGCCGCCCGGTAACTTCGGTGCCGTACAAATCGGATCGAAGAGTGGCACGGACGTGCTACGCAGTCAGATCGACCCCGATAGGGGATCTTCGCCCATCGCGTCCTGGACGATCGCGGCCAGGCCGTCGTAACCGCGGCGCAGGTCAGCAGCCTGCCCGTACAGGAAAATCTTCACCGCCGGAGAAATGCCGAGCATCACTCTTGCTCCAGCACGCGAACGACATCACGCAGCAGCTCGGCATCGAAGCCGCGGCTGATCCGGATCCGTGGTGGACGGTCCAAAACGACCTCGACGGAGGCCAGTGCGGGGAGCGAGGGCTCGACCTTGACGGGGAATAAGCCGGTCGTCACGGCCTTCGGCGGTTTGGCCGTCTTCTTGGTTTGAGATTGCTTCGTCGTCTTCTTGCCGCTCTTGCCCGCCGGCGCCACCTTCGCC
>CAZUKP010000267.1:0-2400 GCA_964620915.1 uncultured Hyphomicrobium sp.
AAATTAGAGACCTAATTCTAAAGAAACAAAGGATCATTTCCAACTAGACGCCTGACGCGCTATCCGTTCAGGGAGGCAGCTCCAAACGGAACCTGGATGCCACCGGCCGTGAAGCAAGCAACGGGAAACTGAGATCGCCGCGAGCTCACCCCTGTGGCTCGATTCGGGACCGAAAATACTCCACGGCGCCCTCTCTCACTGAGCGAATTTCGTGGGTTCCTGCCGCGATTTGAAAAGTTTCGCTACTTCATTGGAATATTTTGCTTCCTGCTCGTCTTCTTTCCACGGCCAAACAAGAGGCAGAAGGCCGTCGATGGGATTCTTGGTGTCTATGCTATCGACGATAACGTACCAGCGATCGGACCCAGTGTCGTACTTGTGTTTGGCACCGATGGCCTCGGCAGCGCGAGCGGCATCAGCGTCACGCCTCTGCACTACCGCATAGGTAAGGCCACCCTCCGCAGTTTTGATAGAGAATGCTTTGATGGCTTTGCCTGTCGTGGCGACTTCCTTGCGTAGTCCAAGAATTCGAGCCGACAAATCCTCTAATGCTGCCTCTGAAAAATCATAGAGGTCGATTACCACTGAGGCGACGCGCGGGTCGGCACTCTTAAGTTCCGCCAACAGATCAACGACCGCCGGTATTTCCAAACGTTCTAGAACTCCCTGCGGACGCTCCACGTCAATATCCATATCTCGGGCAATCATATAGTCGTCAACGACAGTTGCGAGATCTCGTTCCAGCACCATCAGATTAACATCGCTGGGCAGCGCGAGCTTGGCCCTGAGGTGATATCCAAGGAAGTTATACTCGCTGTCAGTGAGTACCTTGTCAAAAACTTCGGATCGGCACTTCAGAAAGAAAATCATTTCGATTGGGGTCGGCAGCAGCCGCGAGACGCAATCTAAGACACCGAGGTCCCAGATGACCGGCGCGATATTGTTGCCACGGTCCAGCATATTGCAGGAAAGTATAGTGGACGACGGAAACGAATCACTCAGGACGACAACCGGAAAAATGCGCGGCACCTGAGGAAAGGCAAGCACCTCGCCATCTTTGGTCACACACTTTGCGCACTTTCTGATCAGCTCCGCGCATTTAAGTGCTTGTCGGTATGGGGCGTGAATCGCACCTTCGAAGTCATTCTGCAGCGCCTCCGTGTCGCCGGTTCGGGCTTTAAGACTGACGCGTTTAGATTTTGCCTGCACAACGAGGACAAACTCACCATAAACGACGAGTATGTCGATTTCGCCAGCAATATCCTTTGAGTTGTCACGGATGAGCACGTTCTCGTAAACATTGCTTGCGCCGAACACTGAGCGAAGGATGTGCGCGGCGGTCTTCTCCAGAAAGACACCGCGATGTTCGGCTGCTCTGTTGCGGTAAGACTCATCATCGATCATCCAATAGAACGGACTCTCATAAATCGTCTCGAAAAGTCTAAGTTGGCTCGGCACATAGACGTGGTCTCCAATATCAATAAGAGGCGCGATCGAGACCTTGTTGATTGCGAAGGGGTCGGCGAAGTCGGCGTTTGCCCCAGTGAGTTGGGTGGTGAACTTTGCAAAGAAGGCATCTGCCTTCTGGCCAAATTTCGTTCGCACATCGGCTTTGGAGATAAGTAGGCTGTCTGTCAGATTACCTTTGGTAAGTTCGTGTCCTTCCTTCAACATTTGTGCGACGGCATTCATCTGATAATTTATGCGATCAGCAACGAATCGTGCGATGTCAATCATAGGTCGAATTGAAAGGCCAGCATTCTGCTGTAACCATGTCGCATCTTCGCGGTAACGCAGCCGACTGAAGTGGGGAACCTGGTGAAGGTACATAGTATCGGCGCCGTAATAAATTGCTTCACGCGCCTGCAGTCCGATTGACTCGGGGCGTTCGATCAATTTCTTCGATTCCTGATCGAACGCTGGCGCGCAATCCATTAAGACGCGATCATGAAACTCTCGCAGGAGCCGGTCAGCACTTTCGGCGAAGGTGTTGCCAACAGCCTCGACCGAGAGAGTGTGATCGCTCGGAGACTGAACGGCTAACCCCAGCAGAAGCATAAGTTCGTTCTTGTTGAGTTTAGACGTGGACCACCTGTGCTCCGGATCGTCGATTACGCGGGCTTTCTCTGTATCGACAATTACAACCCAATCACGATAGACAATTGCTGAAATCTCATGCAGGGCACCTTCACTCTGCGCGAGAGTGCGCAAGTCCGAGAAAATCTCAGGCAACGATCGCGGTTCTGGCGGTTTATCTGTTGGCACTCGTTGAAATTGTTGGGAAATCGTCGCTACTGGTCGCCATACAAGAGCTCCGCCCTCGAAGAGGGCTAAAACTATTTGGTTTGGTAGCGGAGGAGGGACTCGAACCCCCGACACGCGGATTATGATTCCGCTGCT
>CAZUKP010000268.1:0-2384 GCA_964620915.1 uncultured Hyphomicrobium sp.
CTAGAGAACCGAAAGGGTTGGAGATTGCCAAGGCTATCTCAATGGTGGCATCGCCGGCCTCTACGACACCGATGAGATTTCGCGAGTAAGCGTCCGGTCACCCCGGCTGCCGGGGTGATGTTGAGGTTCCATGGCAGGAGCTCGCCGATCCTGGTGATCGGATGGTCGGCAATCCGTGACAGGACAGTCCGGAGATAGGCCTCCGGATCGATGCCGTTCAGTTTGGCGGTCTCGATCAGCGACAGAATGTCGGCGGCGCGCTCACCGCCCTTATCCGATCCGGCGAACAGCCAGTTTTTTCGCCCCAGGCTGATGGGCCGGATCGAGCGTTCGGCGGCATTGTTGTCTATCCCGACGGCGCCATCGTCAATGAATCGGCCAAGCGCCTGCCAGCGCGCCAGAGCATAGCGGATGACCTCCGCCGTGCCGGATTTGCACGGCAGTTCGAGCAAGGTCTCATCCAGCCACTTGCGGAGCGCATCAAAGCGCGGCCCGGTCTGCTCCTGGCGGACCGCGAGGCGCCGCTCAGGCGGCCATCCGCGAATGGTCCTCTCGATGTCGTAAATCTCGCCGATCCGTCTCAGCGCTTCTTCTGCAATCGGCGTCGGGCTCGTGGTCAGGTCGAAGACCTTGCGCCGGACATGAGCCATGCAGGCGGCTTCCTGGATTGCGGGCGCTTCACCCGGTCTCTTGGCCTCATGAGGGCTTTGAACCCGGCATAGCCGTCAGCATGGAGGATGCCGCGGAAGGCTTTAAGGTACGCATGCGGATGATCGGCTTTGCGGTCGGGGCTATAGAAGTAGCAGACAGCTGGCGGCATCTCATCGGCATAGGGGCGTCCATCGCGAACGTAAGTCCACAACCGCCCGGTCTTCGTCTTGCCGCGGCCCGGCTCCGGCACCGGAACCGGCGTGCCGTCGCCATGTAGGCGGTCGCCGGCGAACACACGGCTGCGCAGGGCTGCAATCAACGGTGACAGCATGGCGCTAGCCTTGCCGACCCAATCAGCCATGGTTGAGCGGGCAAGGTCGATGCCTTCGCGCGCGTAGATTTCAGACTGGCGATATAAAGGCAGGTGATCGCAATATTTGGCATTGAGCACGAGCGAACGTTCATCGTGAGCGACGCTTGTCTGGTCGCGATCAGCAAGACATCGCGACAAGCGCTCACTCAGGGCAAGCAGGCCAGGCGATGGCTTGCCGGGCTCGATCGGCGGCGATGGCACGGCTGCGGTGATCTCGGTATCGCAGCCCTTGCAGATCAGCCGCGGCTGAATGTGGCGCAGCACCCGGAATGAGGCCGGCACATAGTCCAGCATCTCGCTGGCCGCCGTGCCGGCCTTGAGGAAGTCACGGCCGCCGCAGGTCGGGCAGGTACAATCGCCGGCCTCGTGCACCACCTCATGGCGCGGCAAATGATCCGGCAAGGGCTGGCGTGCGGGCTTGGCTTTTTGCGCATCATCGCCCCGCGCAGCCGGAACAGGCAGCGCCGTCGTGGCAGCCGCCGCTTCGATATCTTCCAGTGACAAGCTCAAGCTGCACGATCGTGCGGTCGATCTTCTCCGACGAGGCCCCGAAGCGCGCGCGCCTCAGCACGGCCAGCTGCGCCTTCAGCTTCTCGTTTCAAGTGCATTAGCTAAGACTTAACCTGACACATGGTGTTCTGGTCCCCACGGCACAGAGATAGCCGGGGCGGGGCGCGGAGCTGGCTGGTGTGGCGTAGCGCCCCGCCCCGGCGGATGGAGAACACCGCACCGGAAGTTGGCTTCTGACGCGGCACGCTCTCAACCAGAGCAGCCAGACCACCGATCCCTTTGCGCATATCCGTAGCGCCGCAGGCCAGATAGATCCGGACATTCGGTCCCGGCCCGATCATGCGTCTTCCACCGCACGGATCAGTGCGCGCAGCAGTGCCGGATCAATGCTCGCATCGACCTGCAGAGCACGCCCACACTTGCAGCGGATCTCAATGCGACCCGGCCGTCCGGCGCTCCTTGGTTTCTTCTCCTCAGGAGCTTGCCGCTTTCCCGCCGGTTCCGGTTCTCCCGGTTCGGCAACAATTGAAACGGGAAGAAAGACTGGCAGCTCTTCCTGCTCGACGGCTCCGGCTTTCGCTTTGCCAAGAAGCTGGCGGCGCCAAGTATAGATTTGCTGGGGAACGACATCATGCCGACGGGCAATCTCCGAAACGCTGAAACCGCTTGTAGCCACCTCCTCAAGGATCTGCAGCTTCCGCTCGTCCGACCACTTGCGCCGCCGTTCGCACCCCGTCCAAATCTCCATCTTAGCCATCGGACACTCTCGTTACGTCGCTAAATACGGAATTGGCGACGTAACTTCAGCCGATTGGGCGAAATCTCAAAGGCTCGCTGACCGGACGCTTAC
>CAZUKP010000269.1:0-2374 GCA_964620915.1 uncultured Hyphomicrobium sp.
TCGGCGGCGGCCCGCGCCACACGTCGAGCCTTGATGTCAGCAAAGCGGACAAGAGCAGACGTCAATCTGCGCTGACGCATGTCCGCTTCTGACCCAAAGGGGAAAAATGGCGGGCTCAGCAATACTCGCGTTTGCTGTGAAACAAGTCGGCCTAAGGCGAGCCGCGTTGGCATACCTCTGTCGTTGTGACGTCTGGCCGTTTGGCCGTTTGGCGTGCACCAGATCAGTGAAGGATAGGGCACGGTCTTGCGGCATCATGTTGCCTGCTCCCTTGAACCAGCGGGTTAAGACGCGACCTTCTCCAAAATGTCCTTGCGCTTCTTGAGGATGTCGCTTGCCTTGCTTCCTGGAATTTCGAACTGCCAGCCTCTGGCGCGTCCCATCAAGCGATCGGCATCGGCCTTGGCATCTCCCTCGCCGGTTGCTTCGACCGAGACCCAAGCCCTTCCCTCCTCGCGCTGAATCGTGAAAGTTGCTTCAAGCCCGTTGGCCAGATCCAACGCAACCGTGCTCACGTTGTCGCCGGCTGGTGATTCCTCGAGGCGGCGCACGCGGTTAAAATCGAGCTTGCTGGCGGCTTCCGCGATATTGTCAACGGCATTGACGTCACCGACTTTCATGCCATCGGGGATGTCTTTGAGCAGGTGCTCGCTACCGTCGGAAGCAAGCTCAATGACCATCTCCTCCTCGCCCGGCACGCGGATTGAGAGCCGCTTGATATCTTTCCTGCGGGCCTCGAACAGGCGCGGGTCCACCCAATTCTTGAGATCGATTCCGGTGGAGATCTCCGTGTTGACGAGCCAGGTCTGCTCATCATCTGGCTTGCGGACATAGGTTCCCGTCTTGCCCGAGCCAAACGCGTTGATGCGATTCTTGCCGACGATGGTCTCAGCGACCACGTTCCCGTCCTTGTCGAAGAGGCGCACAAGTCGGCCTTTGGTGGATTTGCCGGCAGGGTCACGCAGTTCGAGAAGCGCGTAGCGATCCCTCATTCGGGTCTTCGGTTCGACAAGTTCGGCTTCCGACAGGCTCACTAGAAATGTGCGAACCTTGTCGGTGGATGCAGGAAAGTCCTGGTGTTGTTTGAGCAGCCAGTCCGTGCCCGTCCGTTCCAATGTCAGCTCGTTGGTTCCCTGCTGGATCTTGATGCGCGCGATCTCGGGGGCACTGCCTTGCAGAGATTCGAACAAGACCGCACCTGTTGGTGCCCCGCGCGACCACGGGACTGAGGTCGAGTAAACAAAGACGGCCGTGACGAGGCAAACGAGAGCCGCGACCGCCAGTCCTGTAAAACTCCTGGGTGTCATTCACTGTCCTCCCACGTGGCCGGCTAGTGAGCCCTGCTCTTTGGTCTGCGACGGCGCGCAAGCGCCCAGCCGATGCTGCCAACACCGATGATTAGGGGGATCATCGCGATATTCGCAAACTTCAGCCAGCCATCGAGCCGATCGATGTCGTGGCGCAAGGCGAGCTTTACGCTGCGCAATTCACGGCGCGTCTCCAACATGTCCGCACGGAACTGGTCGGCAGCGCGTCGCTCCTCCTGCGACAGTAGCGCTGCGTCCACGCCGGACGTTTCGACCTGGGCCAGCTCTTTTTGCAGTTCGGCGAGCTTCTTCGTGAGACCCTGCTCTTTTTCGCGGAAACGGCGCTCGGCCGCGCGTCTTATATCCTCAACCCAAGTGAAAGGCCGGTCGGTCACGCCACGGCCCCTAAGTGCGATGAGTGCATCGTTGCCCGATAGATTTTCCAGAGCGCTGATGACGAGTGCCGCATTGTGCGCCATCGGCATCACCACTTCCTGGCCCATCATCTCGCGGCGCGAAACCCAGAACTGATCGGCCATGATGTCGCTATCTGCGATGACGATCACATTCACGGGCCCTGAGGTCAGATGGGAACCCTCGCCCGACGGTTTGCCGTTGGATTCGCCCGAGCCCTCAGTCTTTGAGTCGCTCTCTGCGCCTGGGGGGCCGGCTGGGAATGCGGACTTCGCCGTACCGGTAACGCGAGCAGCGAGAACAAGCGGCGTGTTGCCAGGTTTATAGGCGCGCAGAAGCGCAATGGGATCGCCACCTAAGCCGACACTCTTGGCGTCAACTTCCATGGCTTGCGGACTCGTGAACATCAACGGCGTGACCGTCGTGCCGGCACTGTCGATCTTCTTCAAGAATCCAGGTGAGGCGATATTGATCTGCTCGATGCCCATGGACAGCACATCTTTGTCGTCGATGTTGCGGCTATCGAGTGCAAGCCAAGCAACATATTCCGTTACGGGCCCTCCGGCCTGACCGAACTGGACGCGCCGTGCATGTGCGATTGACCTGCCCCCATCGATTGGTCCGGTTTGAATGTTAGTTGATCGTCGGCTCCG
>CAZUKP010000270.1:0-2362 GCA_964620915.1 uncultured Hyphomicrobium sp.
GAGCGCAGCGAGTTGGCGAGCGACGGCCGAGCGACAGAGAAGGCACCCACGGTGCGTGTCAACGACTTTGAGACAACTGCCTTTCGAATTTAGTGTAGCGCCAACTCGTCAGGCGGCGCATCCACCGCTTCACTGGCGGACCAGTCCCCCAGACCCCCTGGGATTTTTTGAGGCATGACTCGGGTGTTCAAAGGTTGTGTGAGGATGCTGCATCCGCTAGATTCATCGTCGCCTGGTGAAACGGAGTCGAGCTCTGCTGGGAAGCAACTCGGCAAGGGATAGCCAGGTCGAGGGTGCGTCAAAGGCGCATCGGGCTTTCTGAGGTCGTCGATCTTGGGAAGCCCTTTTTCATGCGCAGCGTTGTTGAGATTCGTCGTCGCTGGGCCAGGCATCAGGGATCGGGCCGACCCCTCGGCGCTCGTTAGACGCGAAATCTCGAGCTCGGTTTTCGCGCCCACGAGCCCGCAAGACGCCTGAATCTCAATAAGGGGCGATTTCTTGTCGTCCGCCGCTTCGTCGGCGACTGCGGGCGGATTGATCCAAACCGAAGTCGGCCCGTTGGGCGGCGCCGGCGTCTTGTTGACGAATCGTTCCGGGTTGCGGGCGTATGCCGCCTCCAGGGCCGCTTGACGTTGCATCAAGATCTCGTCGGCATATCCGTAATGGACCGACGCGGGCGTCAGCAGTCCAATCCCAGAATGATAGTGCTCGTCGTTGTACCACGCGAAAAAATCTTGACAGAAGCCGTGGGCGTCTTCCTGAGAGCCAAAGCGCTTCGGGAAGTCCGGTCGATACTTGAGCGTCTTGAACTGGCTTTCCGAAAACGGGTTGTCGTTGGAGACATGGGGACGGCTATGCGATTTTGTAATGCCCAAAGCGGCCAAGAGCTGCGCCACCCCGTGCGATTTCATCGACGGACCGCGATCGCTGTGGATCGTCAGCTGATCCTCAGCGACGCCCTGTTTCTCGACCGTCTCCCGGATCAAGCGCTGGGCCAGGTCGGCGCTTTCTCGAGAGGCGATCATCCAGCCGACGACGTAGCGGCTGAAAATGTCGAGAATGACGTACAGGTAGAAATAGGTCCATTTGGCCGGGCCCAACAGCTTGGTGATGTCCCACGACCAGACCTGGTTGGGACCCGTCGCCAGGAGCTCCGGCTTCTTGTAGTTGGGACGGCGCACCTGGTTGCGCCGCTCCCGAACTTCATCGGCTTCGGCGAGAATGCGGTACATGGTGCGGATCGAGCACAAGTAGACGCCTTCGTCCAGCAGGGCCGCATACGCCTCTGCAGGCGCTTTGTCGACGAAGCGCTCCGAGTGCAACTGGTCCAGGACCGCTTGACGCTCAGGCGGCGAAAGGGCCCGCGCTGGCGGTCGCCGGGAAGACGGCTCTTCCTGTGCTGCCGGCGCCTTGCCGCGATAATACGACGCCCGCGGAACCGCCAACGCCTGACAGGCGCGTGACGTCCCGACTGACGACGCCAAGTCTTCAACCGCTTTCATTCTTCGTTCTCGTTCGCGTCGCTGGTCGCGTGCGGCAGCCCCAACATCGTGCAGAGTTTTTTTTGAACGTCGATGATCGTCTCGGCCTGCCGGAGCTGATGCTCCAGCTGCGCATTCTTCCGACGAAGCCGCTCGTTCTCCTCAGCGACGGGATCCTTGCGCCTTGCCTTGCGGCCCCGCTTCTTGGGCGCCAGCCCGTCGAGGGCCCCCTGGTCGCGCTGCTGTCTCCAGGTGGTTAGATGCGACGAGTAAAGTCCTTCCCGGCGAAGCAGCGCCCCGAGTTCTCCGCGGCCCGCGCACTGGTCCGCCTCCGCGAGAATCTTCAACTTGTAGGCGGCCGTGAAGCTGCGACGGACCGGCTTCTCCGGGACCTCGGGATCTGGACGCCCGGCCTCTGCTGGGGACCCCTCCAACGGACGCCCGCCGCCCATTGCTGGCTTTTCGCTACGCTCAAAGCCAGCAATGGGCGGCTGTTCTGATTGATGTCTTCCATGATCTGCCATCCTGGTTTACCTCCTCGCCCTCTACAGTAATAAATGAGGAGGTAGTTGTCTCGTCTATGTTGGCACGGAGGGCGATCCGATGACGAACGAAGAATGACAGAATTGCCGACGCGTGCCTTGAATAGCGAAGACCGTGCTGCTGTTTTCCATCGTCCTTTGTGGGGCGATCGTAATGATTCGCAGCAATGTCGTAAGCACTCGGCATAAGTGGTTCTCCGAAGGAGAAGAACGAAGTTCTAATAAGGAAGACAAGGAAGGAAACCACTTTTCAGTGGTGCTCGGCAATCAATCTGGCTTGCGGGAGTTGTCCGTTGTCGGAATGGTCAACGGTCAGTCTGGCAGACCGGTGGCCGGTCG
>CAZUKP010000271.1:0-2314 GCA_964620915.1 uncultured Hyphomicrobium sp.
TCATTGGCCTCAACATGTGGGCCTCGGTGGGCTGGGATCCGGTCCAATTCGTTCGTCAGCTTCCATGGCTGGCGCTCGAGCCCCCGGCGCCCAAATACGGCACGCAAATTTTTCCTCCATTGCAGGAGGGAGGCTGGTGGCTAATCGCCGGTTTCTGCCTCACCACGGCGATTTTGTTGTGGTGGGTGCGGACCTATCGCCGCGCGCGGGCTCTCGGAATGGGCACGCACGTCGCTTGGGCCTTTGCCTCGGCGATCTGGCTCTACCTCGTGCTCGGCTTCATCAGGCCGCTCTTGATGGGAAGCTGGGCCGAAGCCGTTCCGTTCGGAATCTTTCCGCATCTCGACTGGACCGCGGCGTTTTCGATCCGCTACGGCAACCTATTCTACAATCCTTTCCACATGCTCTCGATCGCGTTCCTGTACGGATCGGCGCTTCTATTCGCCATGCACGGCGCGACCGTGCTGGCGGCAAGCCGGTACGGGGCGGAGCGCGAGATTGAGCAAGTGGTCGATCGAGGCACCGCGTTTGAGCGCGGCGCGCTGTTCTGGCGGTGGACCATGGGCTTCAACGCGACGGCGGAATCGATTCACCGCTGGGCGTGGTGGTTCGCGGTGCTTTGCCCGCTGACCGGAGGCATCGGCATTCTCCTCACCGGCACCGTGGTGGACAACTGGTATCTCTGGGCCGTCAAGCATCACGTCGCGCCGATGTATCCCCATGTGTTCGGACCGGTCACCGACCCAGCATTAGGGGGGGCACCATGAGAGCGTGGCACCCGATAGCGGCCGTCATTGGCGTTATTCTCGCCATCGGCTTCTTCACCAATAATTGGAGCTGGCCGCCTGTGCAGAGCGTGCAGGAGGGCTATCGAGGGCTGGGCATGGTGCAGACCACCGATCTGCGCCAATACCTCGCTAATCCTGACGTCGACAAACTGCCCGCTCCCATCCCAGCGGTCCCGGAGGGCGGTCCGACTGCCGGCGAGCAATATCAGAACCTGAAGGTGCTGAACGACGTGTCGGGTGCGGAGTTTCTCCGCCTCATGGCGGCGATCACCGCCTGGGTCTCGCCGAAGGAAGGCTGCGCCTATTGTCACGAGCCAGACAATCTCGCCTCCGATGCGAAGTACACGAAGGTCGTTGCGCGGCGGATGATCCAGATGACGCGGGACATCAATTCCAATTGGACGTCTCACGTCGCCACTACGGGGGTCACGTGCTACACCTGCCACCGCGGCCATCCGGTCCCGACGAACATCTGGTTCAGCGAACCGGGAGGCGACACGATTGCCGGCCAGAACCATCCGTCGGACGCGGTGGGCTCCACCTCCTTGCCCGCGGACCCGTATAGCGGCTTCTTCGCCAAGGGCGCGGAGGATTCCAACAGCATCCGCGTGGTCGGCACGACGGCTCTTCCCGAAGGCAACAGAGCGTCAATTAAGCAGGCCGAATACACTTATGGTTTGATGATGACGATCTCCAAGTCACTGGGGGTTAATTGCGTGTTCTGCCATAACTCCCGGTCCTTCTTCGCCTGGGATCAGAGCAGCCCGAAGCGGACTCTGGCGTGGCACGGCATCCAGATGGTGCGTAATCTCAACATGACCTATCTCGAGCCGCTCAAACCTGTGTTCCCGGTTTCCCGGCTTGGACCGCATGGTCAGGTGCCGCAAGTGAGCTGCGCCACCTGCCACCAAGGGGCGCACAAGCCGCTGATGGGTGCAAATCTCGTGGAAACGTTCCCCGAACTCCAGGGCGGCGCGACCGACAGTTCGCAGTAAATCTCGCTGGGGCAGTGGCTTCCGCTGCCCCAGCCTTTTCCTCTCTCTCCTGGTGCGTTCAATCCGGCAGCGCAACTGCAGCGCTGCCGTCACTTTTTCGCGCATCGATCGCAGGGTTAAGAGGGCATCACTTGCATCAAGCGCCGACGGCTCCGCGTGTTCGCGGGGAACACAGAAGCTCAACACGTGTTTTGAGCAGGCCCGGGCTTCTGTGCCCATTCAGGAGATGCGTAGGATGACCGAGCAGTTGGACGCTCTGAAAAGCCTGCACACAGCGCTCGTCGATGACCGCAACGGCTACGAAGAGGCGCTCGAAGACGCAGAAGGCAAAGGCCTGTCGCCATTTTTCCGGGAGATGATTGCGCTGCGCGAAAAGCACGCCGATGAAATCGCCGGCTACCTGCGTGCCCTTGGTGAACAGGTCAGTTCCGAAGGCTCGTTCATGTCGACGGTACATCGTGCCGTGATCAGCGTTCGATCGCTGCTTACGGGCTTGGACGAGAGCATATTGCCGGGTCTGATTGACGGCGA
>CAZUKP010000272.1:0-2305 GCA_964620915.1 uncultured Hyphomicrobium sp.
GAGATCAGCGCCAAGGTCCGTTTCGTTCGCTGGAATCGGCTGAATGAGTTGAACCTCGAACTGGATAGAATTTATTGACGGGTCGGGCTTAATGCCAGCGTCGACGAGATCCGAATATGAACACCTATAGATCCGCATAGGAATCGATGCAGCACGACGTCAGGAACGGTGCCAAGTAGGCAGGGTTGCCCGCCTGAAGTTCAGCCAGCATGCGGTCTCGGGCATTCTCAACATCATCGCGGAGTTTCTTTTCATTCACCCCGACAAGCTTGTAGTCCCACTTCTTGAACTCCCCAGCAATCATGACGTGCCGCACATTGCTGGTGTCCATCAAGGTGACAACCGCGCCGGGTGCATTATTCAGAGGTATGGTGTTTATGCGTGTCGCATCCAGCACGATGATGTCAGCTTCCTTGCCGGGGCTGAGCGATCCGACCTTGTCACCCAGGTGAGCGGCTCGAGCGCCAGCGATGGTCGCCATGCTGAGCACCTCCTCGCAGGTGAGAAGCTTTGGAATTGCTCCAGTCGCTCCAGCTATGAATTCCTCGTTCAGCAGAGCGCGCTGTAGCGTAAAGGCTGACCTCATGATGGTGAAAAAGTCGGCCGTCATGTTCGTCTCCACATCGGAACTCAAGCTTGGCGTTATGCCATGCTCTCTGGCCTGCTGAATGGGCGGCATGCCGTGGGCCATCTGCATTTCGATGGGCACGGCCAGCGAAACGTGGCCACCAGAGCTCGCAATCATTGAATAGGTATCGTCAGAAAAGCGCGTGGTGTGAATATAGGTTTGATCTGGCCCCAAAATGTCTTCATTCGCCGCGATCGCAGCCGCGTTGGCATCGCCAAAGGTGTGTGATATCAGCGGTGCCTCGTAGTGTCTTGCCAGTTGAAGGCTATTGGCGCTCACCCCACCGCCGAGGCCAAGCGTGACAAGCTGATCACCGGAGCTGAAGAACTGGTTTCGCAGCCTACCAATGCCGGTGGATGGATCACCGATCGACCCTGGGTACTCATATCCAGGCTGATCGGACCTGCCGCCCGAATAGGCGTAAAGTGTCCGCCGGCCGGAGTCCATGAGACCATGAATCAGAGCATCTGTATGCTCGGGGGTATGCGAGCTTTGCGAGGTGTCGATACCGGTGGTGACGCCATTGTTGATCTCGCTGAGTGAGGCGACGAGTTCAGCCAGGTAGCAATCGTCAGGCGTGTAAGGACTGCGGCCCAGATCGAGAATGAGTTCATCCGTCTCAGAGACAACGCGTCCTGAGGTCCAATGGCTACCGACGATCGAGGTGTAGGTCCGCAGGGGCCATTCTGAACCACGGATGTGAATCCCATCGGCGATGATCCCGCGAGCAAAGAGTTGGTATTGGTGGTGGTGCGTGTTGACGAAGCCCGGCATGATGATCATGCCGGTGCAGTCGACGACCTTTCCTTTTCCGATGAGGTTGGGTCCCACCGACACGATCGTTTTCCCGTCCACCAGGATGTCGGCCTTCTCAAAGGACCCTATTTCGGGGTCCATCGAAAGCACGATGCCACCCTTCAACAAGATCCTCTGTCCTCGTGCGTGGGGTGGTGGATTTCCTTGAGCATGCGGCGGCGGCGCCGCCAGAGCACCGGATAGTCCCACCACGCCAAGGGCTCCAGCGGCGGCTCCAACCGCAGTCGATCCGAGTAATTCACGACGTGACAGTCCTCTGCCGACTAGATTTTGCTTCTCCTCTGGGTCCGAAGATTTTTCGCAGGAGGATTTCTGATCCTTGGTCATTTTGTAGCTCCTTGCGGTGTCCGGGCGCCTGGGGGTCGAAGCTGTTGCTCACTTTCCTCAATCGCGCTCAGGCGAGTCTTGCGACGAACAATCCCCAAGTCTTCCAGATTTCTGCCAAGGGACCACCTTTTTGCCTGACGCTTCTAACTGCCAACGCCTCACGAAAAACTTCTCGTTCTTGTCTCTCGATGGTTCATTTGCGAGATCCAGCCATACTTTCGAATTCTTGCCAAAATGTTTGTGACGTCGACCTGAGAACTCTGCTCTGGCTGAAGAAAAGATGATACCTCCAGCGCAGTAAACTCCGACAATTAGGCTAGATGGGAGGAAACGACCATGCTACGAGAAGAGCTAACAAGATCACTGCGGAAAACTGTGCGCTAGGGTCGCCACGGCTCTCCTTTTATCTTCTGTTTCAGGCGGGGCGGTGACCGCGCCTCCCGAGCACGTGCAGGGAAATCCGCCAGACTATAGTGGCTGGTAACGGGCAGGGGATCCAAAAGATCGAGCTCGATAGCCTTTCGCGTTGGCGGA
>CAZUKP010000273.1:0-2300 GCA_964620915.1 uncultured Hyphomicrobium sp.
ACACGCACCTCCCAGCCCAATTGGGCGTCAACCAAAGTCGAGGCCATCTCCAACCATCAAGCCTGGATACCACGTCCTCTGGTTCATGTTTGTCGCAATGGGCGGTGAAATTCGTCACGTCGCAAGACAAGACCGCGACATTCTCGTAGCGTCGAGGGATCACTGTTCCAAAACTGCGAATCTCATCCGCTGCCTTCATCAGTAGCAAGGTCCTGGTTCGCTGGCATTGGTGCTTTCATTTTCGGGCGCGTGATCTCAGAACGAAAGAAGGCGCCGACCGAAGCCGACGCCCCTCTAACGGGTAAGCGGGAGTGTTCGGGAAAAGCCCCGCCCGTTCGGGACCGTAGTACTCCGAGGCATCGCCCGCTGAAGCCCTCAGGCCACAGGCGGAGAAGGAAACGGTCCCAGGACACCGAGCGTCCCGAGGTCGTTCCACTTGCCGTCTACGCAAAACATGGGGACGGCAGCTCGCGCAGGGGCGAGCCGCCAGAGTTTTCGTTAAACTGGTTAGAAAAGCATTGAAGCGTGACAAAGAGAGTATCGGCGCGCACTCATAAGACTCTCATGGCCGAAGAACTTATTACCATTGCCATTCCTTGGCTCGCTGTCGCTAACGCACTCTTGTTCGGCGCACTTGCGGTGCTTTGGTTTATACGCGCGCGATATGCTCTTTCGATCTTATTTCTCTGGGCGGCGGTTAGCTTCTTTCTCATCGTTGTTCCAATGTTAGATTGAACGGCCGCCGCCCCGGGTGGGCGATGCGACGGCCTCTAGCGGGGCTCCGGCTTACATATCGAAAGGGCGGCAACGGGATTAGCCGCCACACAGCCAGCGGGTTCGATGACGCCTTCCATATGAGGACTTCGCAAAGCCGTGGTCACAGCGCTTTCAGCGCGACACCGGTCTCAAGGCCTATAAGGCGTAGATGGACAAAAGAATGCCATTTATACTGAGCCGAAGGCCTATGGGTGACGCAAACCCATAGGCTTGCCGGCGAGCGATGGCTTTAGAGCCTCCCATCAAGACACCAGAACGGGTGCTTGACGCACGTATTTTTCACTATCGATCGAATCAACAATAAAAGCAGCCACGTCCGCCCGAGAGATGAATCCGTTGTGCCACTGCGAAGATTTAACGAGCACCTTGTGGTGACCTGAGCGGGGCCCGTTGGTTAATATGCCAGGGCGCACAATCGTCCAGTCGAGCCGGCTTTTCTTGATCAAACGCTCTTGGACATCTTTATCGTCATAGGCCCGGCCAAGGAATAAGCGGAAAGGCAGTAGTTGCAGACAGCTGATTGCGTCGCGACTGTCGCCGGCGCCGAAGCCGGTTACCGCAATCAGGCGCTTTATGCCGCGCCTCTCCATGGCGGAGACAAGGATACGGGTCGCATCGGAGAACAGGCTCACCGGCTTAAATAGGTCGCCTGCTCCGACGCCTAAGGCCTGAATGACAACATCTATATCGACTAAGGCTGCGTCAATATCCGCTTCACTCAGGGCATCGCCGCGACGTTTCTCCAGGTTGGCATCAAAAACGTCGATCCGGTTCGCCGAACGCGAAAAAGCTTTAACTTGATGGCCGACAGCAATAGCTTGCCTTAAAGCCTCAAAACCGATGCCCTTTGAGGCTCCGACAATCAGTACGTGAGCCATTTCAATCAGTGTCCTTTTCGAAAATTCCATCCGCAGCAGATTTAGCCCGCGCTGGGCATCCAAGTTTTTCGCGTCAGCCTTCGCGGTTATCAACTGTTACGTAGGACGGCACGTTCTTTGAAGTCAGCATCGTGCGCTCGCGTAAATTTGGCTTCTATGCTGTTCCGCAACGCCCGCACCCGCATGCTGTCAGCAACCTCGATCTCCAATATATCTGTGCCGCCAAGCTCCACGATCCTGCCAATCAAACCTCCTCCTGTCACGATTTGATCTCCCAACTTCAGCGACGAAAGTAAGCGGTTATGCTCAGTCATCCGCTTTAGCTGAGGCCTAATAAGAAAGAGATAGACTGCTATCAGCACTCCAAGAACGAGCAATACTTGGATCACAATATTCGTCATAAACATGAATGAGCTCCGGTTGCGTTTTGGATGGCCGCCGTCGGACGTTTGGTTGATCGCGAAGCGACATCTGGTCGCCAATAGACTTGTGCTGGAATTTGATACCCGCGCGAGCGCTTGCGTTTCCAAGAAATTGGTTTGGTTCCGATATTTCTCGGCAGGCTTATAAGAACAATAGCCGTATCCTACCTCCACAACTTCCTACGAGTAGAGGAGAGCAAGGGCGAGACATTCCATCTCTCCC
>CAZUKP010000274.1:0-2300 GCA_964620915.1 uncultured Hyphomicrobium sp.
TGGCGTCAAGAGTAACCATGCGCTTCTCCAGGCGCATTGCATCGGACCCTTTGCCCGCCCACGCAAATGTCTCGGCCAACCTGTTTTGATCGTCTGAAAAGCCGAGCCCTCCAACATCGAGACGACCACTCTCATGATCCTGTTGGCCCATTACAATTGGAAGGAGATGGGTACGGCGGACGGAAGCCGTAAGGCGTTCGTGCGCATAATCGCTCGTTGAGGGATTCGTTTGAGGAGAACGAACAGGATGAAACAGAGTCTCTAGATCCACCAGGATCGGATAAGATCCGCAAGCGATGACATTCTCGTGATGCATATCCGTGCCGCGCAGGATATGAATGAGCGCGAGGTTAACCCCTTGGAAGAAGAAAAATTGTTCGACATCTTTCGCGGTGGCACAAGGTTGCGGACAAACATACTCTGACCAGCCATAGTCGCCACGAGATAGCACCCAGCAGGATCGAAGCTTCAGACCCAAATCGCCGGCGGCGACCCAGTCTAGAAAATTGCGAAACCGCGCTTCCGGTTCGAGGGATCGCGCTTTGTAAACAAGTCGATCCCCAGATTCGAAGGTCAGAAGGTAGCCTTGCCGTCCGCCACGATGTGGATCGCCAACTGCCTCAGCCTTAAGCAACTTGCCGGAATCGCTGCCCAGCATGCGCGCCTTCGTAAGTGAGTCTCTATCGCTGATGAATCTTGAAATGAATTCAACGACGGCATCGCGCCAATTCAATGCCATGACAGATATGCGACGCGACAGAACCGGAAATCTTTCCAATATCTCCAAGGTGAAACTCGGATCGCGCAAACAGTCTATATATACCTCGTATCGTTCCTCTGGCGTGCCACCCGGCAACTGATCGGCTTCAGCTAAGGCCGCCATCGTTGTAAGGAAGCATTTGGCCACCGTCGATGCGAGCCGTTCGCGTAATTGGCTCTCAAGACCATCGACCAGGCCTGGTAAATCTATCGTTCTCTGGATCTCTTCGGCGCACCCTGCAAAGTGTAGTTGAGCAAGCCGATTGGCTTCGACGCACAATGGGATTATCGCACTCGCAAAGGGATGCTCTTGCGAATCTCTATTCTTGCAAGCGGGAAAGCTGGATTGGTAGGCGCGACTTAGGAACAGGAACCAGTTAGGAGGGGTACACAACGCAGTCATGCGCTCTGGGGGACGCAGTGCATTCAGCCAACGACCGGCAAATGTCAAGTGATCTTCTTGTGAGTCCATCCCAACCTCCAAGTTTTCATAGCTTGGCTTTGGGGCTGAAGCCCCCGGCGGATGCAACGGCATCGCCGGGGGTTATTGTCACAATTGCGTGTAGCTCAGCATGAGAATATGCACTTGGTCGGACAGGACAGTGTCGAATAGTCGATGTCGGGTACTCCCGTGTCCGGCCTTGCCCCTTGCGTGGAAAGGCTTCCGCGACTGTTCAAGCGTTCTTTCTGTACGTCGACGATGGTCTTGCTGTCCATCTCCCGCACAGCTTGCTTCATCTGTTGCTTTGCAGCCGTCGGAGTTGATGCTCCGGCGGTAAGAGCCAGCGTGGAACCTATTGCAGCGACGCTGGCGATTCTCCAGATCGAAGTTGTCTTGGCCATCACTATCTCCTTCAACGATAGTGTGCGGCGAATTCCGCATCACATGACCCTTGGTCGGACTGAGGAAGGAAAAGGTTCAAAGAGCTTTCAGATCTTTTGAACCCAATTCCTCCCCGGGGCGTCACATGGACGATTAGCGATCATGCCGATCGTCTAAATTCACGAAGAAAAGCTCGAAGGAGGTGGCGTGCCATGACTCGCAGATTTAACCGCCTAATGGGATCGGCTGTCGTCCTGTGCGCCTTTGTTGGCGTTTCTGCTTCAGCGGAATCCGGAGACGTCTTTGGTCACGCGGGAGGCGACATCCTTGGCTCCACGGCAAGCGACATTGTCCCGTCCCAGGGAGCAAGCAATCGGGAACCCATCACTAGTAGCAGTTGGGGACGTATTACCGATAGCAGTTGGGGCCATACATCACGCGGGTCGAAAATCCCAAATGAATTGGCCACGCAAGGAGGCCGAACAAAAGGACTCGATCCAACCTCATTCGCCCTCGATCCGGCAACTTTCGGGCTCGACTAAGCGAGAGTCGACATAGGTTGGCGGAGTGAAGATGTCCGCTTATGGCACTTAGCGGACGTTGGTTTCCACGCTGAGAATGTCCGCTTTCGGGGTAAAGCGGACATCGCCGAACCGGGCCTTAAATGTCCGCTAATGATGCTGTGGACGGCTCCTCCGCCGGCATCGCAATGTGCCAT
>CAZUKP010000275.1:0-2295 GCA_964620915.1 uncultured Hyphomicrobium sp.
ATTGGGTGAGCGCGCTGCCGAAGTGCTGAGCCGACTTGGCTATGACAACGTCGCGACGAAGATCGGGGACGGTTACAAAGGCTGGCCGGAGCATGCACCGTTCGATGCGATCATCGTGACGGCAGCACCCGACCACATCCCGGCTCCGCTGATTGAGCAACTAAAGCCTGGGGGGCGGATGGTGATCCCGGTCGGTGGATTTGCGCAGGATCTGATGGTCATAACGAAGCAGTCGGACGGCCGGACGATCACGCGGACGACGGTGCCGGTGCGCTTCGTGCCTTTGGTGCGGGAGAAGTGACGGCAGGCGCCGTTCCTGCGCTAAGCACAGCCTCAACTGTCAGCATCAGTTCCCGCAGCACCGACTAACCTCAGGGCTGCTCCATTACCCACCGGCTTCTAATCACGAATAACATAGAGAAAAAGCTTTGGACCGGAGAGCACCGCATAGTGCCTCCCATCGGGGGACAATTTCCCCCAATACTGCGTTGGTGTAGGCTCTATTTGGAGAAGCTCGAGATCACTGGATCGCCAAACTCCGAGACCACTCGTATAGCCTTCTGGCGTTTTTAGATCCGTGATCGATCCAACGATGCTGGTGTGGTCAGGAAAATAGGCTAGCCTGCTAATTGAGAAGTCGCGAAATTTCTTTGGTATGTTTTGCGTATTGGTCGAACTCTTAAGTTCCGGATCGATTACGGCCAAAGTCGAAAAATCTGTAAAACCCTCCCAACGCCCGCCAACGCGCTTCATACCCCCTTGGGCGAATGCGCAAGTAATAGTTTTCTGGCCACTAGAATAGAGCGGAAAATTGGTTGGATATCCGGCAATTTGTAGCCCTGAAGTGTCAATGGGCGGATATAGGGGCGCTTTGCTTTGCAGTCCGTAATTGGCCAAATATTTTATTTTTGGCTTTCCTTGTTCGACCAGGTTTAGAGCAGTCCGAAAGATCATATTCAGAATGGGCTCGCCGTCCGATAAAGATATGCTGCTACGAAAAGACCTGACGTACGGCATTCGCGGCTCGGGCAATGGGACCGAGAACCTGTCTGTGATCGTTCCGGCCGCAACGTCAATCTTCAGGGCGACCTGGTATTTAGCATTCGCCTCTGAACTGGTTTTCCGACCAAACCGCTCCTTGCAGGCGACCCATAGGGCCCTGCTATCGGCCGTGAATTGCGCCCCATTGTCCGTATTGAAGGCGCAAAATTCGGCATCAGTTCTGGGAGCCCTTACTTCGCCGATAAGCGTAAGCTCCGGGTATCGCAAAAAGCGCACCACGGTTGATCGCGTAACCGCGATGACTTTTCCATTCGGGCTCCAGTAGAAGTCGTCCAGGCCATTCTTCAATGTGTAGAAAAACTCGCTGATGTCCTTGGTTTCCACATCGACAAAGTAAGCCTTACTGACTCCATCCTTGTTGATCGGCCAGTCGATAAGCAACTTGTTGCCATCGGGTGACCAAGCGGCGCCTGATGGTCCGCCAGGCAGATCAATGACAGACTGAAGCTTGATGATCTTCTCGCTTTGCTCGACCTGCTCCGGCTGAGAAGGTTTGGTTGCTGCAGCCATAGTTGCGCACATCATCAACCCGACGATTGCTATGGCCGGTGAGACATTGGTGCCGCGCCTCCGAATTCCGTGCGCGCTCTGATGTCGGTTCATCCTCGCAACACCTTCACCTATTTTTTTGCCGTCGGTCGTGGTCGTCTGGTCGCGCGCAGTTGGGAATAGCGAGAAGCTGTAGGCGCCAGCGTCAAACGCAGCGGCCGCCGTCGACCTCGATCGCCACGCCGGTGATGAACTCTGAAGCCGGGTCGGCGAGGAACAGCGCCGCGTTGGCAATGTCGGTCGGGCGCGACATGCGCCCCAAAGGAATCGTCGCAACGAACTTTGCGCGGTTCTCCGGCGTGTCGGGCACGCCCATGAACTGTGTCAAAAGCCCCGTCTCGCCAATGACCGGATTGATGGCATTGACGCGGATCTTTTTGGGCGCGAGCTCGGCCGCCATCGACTTCGTGAGCGTGATCGCCGCGCCCTTCGAGCCGTTGTACCAGGTGAGACCCGGGCGCGGGCGCACACCGGCCGTGGAGGCCGTGGTGATGATGACGCCACCGCCGCGCTTTTCCATCTCCGGCACGACGGCAAGGGTCGTCAGGTAGATCGCCTTCACGTTGACGGCAAAGATGCGGTCGAACTCTTCCTCGCTCACATTGAAGAGCGACTGGTTCTTGTGGGTGTAGCCGGCGTTGTTGACCATGATGTCGATGCCGCCGAAGGCGTCGACGGCGGCGC
>CAZUKP010000276.1:0-2286 GCA_964620915.1 uncultured Hyphomicrobium sp.
CTGAAGGCGCTGCAACGTTGAGCAAGGCGGTGATCAACCTCATCAAATGTACCGTCGGCACTATCGCCTTCAAGAATGCCAAGCGAAAGCAGTCCGTGAGGGTATGTGAGCGTCTCAAGCGCAGCGAAATAACTGTCCAGATGTCGCCGAGCGGACTTCATCGGCGTGAGAATGAGAACAGAGGCGTCGTGATTTGGCATAGTATTCAGAGACTTGACTTGCGGTGAGCCCTCCCATTTAGTGCCTGAGAGAGGGCAAAGCATCATGCAGGACTTGCGTGCAGCGGTCGCCGAGCGGCTCTGCGATCCACCAGTCTATCCCAAGGACCGCTTTTGTGGGCGTGACATCGTCACCTGCGCTGGAGGGCAGCGCTACTTCACGTGTGCGTGGGTTTTGCTCTACGTGCTGAGGCGGGTACACCAGTCGACCCTTCCCATCCAGCTCTGGCATCTCGGCCGCGCAGAGATGAGCGACGAAATGCGGCTGATTCTGGAGAAGGAAGACGTTGAAGTCATCGATGCTGAGACAGTCATACACCAATACCCTGCCAAGATCGGGGGTGGCTGGCCGCTGAAACCGTTCGCCATCGCGCAGAGCCGCTTCCGCGAAGTTTTATTTCTTGATGCGGATACGGTGCCGCTTGTCGCGCCGGAGACGATTTTTGATTGGGATATTTACCGTAACGCCGGGCTCCTATTTTGGCCCGACGTCGTAGATTTGAGGGATACCAATCCCATCTGGAACAGACTCGGCCTTGAGCCCCGCAATTGCACCAGCGTTGATTCCAGCATCCTTGCCATAGACAAAGAACGTGCTTGGACTCCGCTCAACGTGGCTATGCTCCTCAACGAGCATTGGCACGAGACCTACAAATTTGTGCATGGTGATAAGGATACGTTCTTACTTTCTGCGCTCCTGAGCGGAAGCAACCACACTCTTTTACCGTATAGACCGTTTTCGCATGACTTCGATCTTATACAACGAGATGCCAACGGCGATGCATTTGTCCATCACAGGACGCGTTCAAAATGGAATCTTTTTGGCCCAAACGTCCCGCTTATCGATGACGAGCTCAACGCGCACTGTGAGGAAGCCTTAGCGGAACTCCGTCATCGTTGGTCGGGCTCTATATTCCATTCGCCCGATAGGTCGATGCGGGCCAGCGCAGCCGAGGCTGCACTCATTGCATCGCGGCGCTTCCGTTATGAAAGCAACCGCGGGAATCGATATCTTGAGCTACGGAAAGCTGGCGTGGTCGGCGAAGGGCACGGTGAACTGGAGCAATACTGGGCCGTTATCGAACGCGACGGCCTCTTGGTTCTACAGTTTTTCTCGGGCACACAACTCACGGTCGAGCTCGTAGAGCAGGCCGATGGCAGCTGGAAAGGGCAGTCTTTAGGTTATCAGGTTTTTGACGCACGGCTTATTGCGGAAAGGGACAGGGAGACGTGGCCACACGCAAACAAGGGCGACGTTGCTCGTTCCGGAGAGGATCTCGTCTTCGCGCTTCTGAGGCCGGAGCTCTTCGCGAGCGGCTTCGACCCAGAGGTCGCGGTGGAACTGCAGGCAGCCTTTAGACTGCTTAATCGTCTCTTTGACGATATACCCGAACAACTATCCTCCAACATAGCGACACTATCCCTCTCACGCGCGTGGCAGACAGCCTTAGAAGACCTGTCGGGAGAGCTTAAAGCGAGCCGCGAGACGCGAAAGTCGCTCGCCACTCGCGACGTTGTCCATCCTCTTGATATCAATCCCGCTCACTACAACCGTATTCTCTAAAGACGTCATGGCAGGCCACGGCAACAGGGATCGGCCATCGGCTCTCGTCTTGGCCCCGATTCTGCCGAGTGATCGCGGTAATGGCCTGGCGATGCGGGCAGGGTTCCTGCTGAACGCCTATGCTCAGATGTTCGATGTTGACTTGGCTGTCGTGCCAGTCGCGGGGGAGGCGGGCGAGATCACGCCCTACGTAACGCGGCGTACGCGACGCGCCACCGTGTTGTCCTTGGGGATGCTCGACACGCAATTTTCGATTCTCAGCCGACTTTCGGATTTTGAGGCCAGGCTTCAGGCCTTTCACCAATATGGACGTCCCTCAATAGCGGCCGGCATCAATGCGGCTCTGCAGGATGCACTGATGTCTTGGGCAGGGGATGTCCCTTATGCGCTCGTCCATGTTTCTCGGCTCTATCTCGCAGGCCTTGCAGCGCCTTGGCTGCAACATGAGACAAGCAAGCCCTTTCTAGTAATCGATTGTGACGAAGACGATGCAAGTGCTTACCG
>CAZUKP010000277.1:0-2266 GCA_964620915.1 uncultured Hyphomicrobium sp.
TGGAGAGTGGGCGCTACTACTCAGTCCAACTGGTCGACGCCAATACCTACAATTTCGGCTACATCGGGAGCCGCGCAACGGGCAATGACGCCGGCGACTACTTGGTCGTGGGTCCCGACTGGGAGGGCGAGACACCGACCGGCATCAAGAAGGTGTTTCGGTCGTCGACGCAATTCGCTCTCGCTGTGTATCGCACCCAGCTTTTCGGCCCCGATGACATGCCAAATGTCGAAAAGGTTCAGGCCGGCTACAAGGTGAGGACGCTCTCGGACTATCTGGGTAAGCCTGCTCCCGCGGACGCTCCAGCGATCGACTTTCCCAAGGTGGACAAGGATCTTATTAAGACGAACTTCTTCGAGTATCTGGATTTCGCCCTGCAGTTCGCCCCCGCCGACCCTACCGAGGCGGAAATTCGCGCGAAGCTTGCCAAAATCGGCGTCGGGCCCGGGAAATCATTCCAATTCAAAGACTTGCCTTTCAGCCACCGGATCGAGATAGCGCTCGGCATGCGCGATGGCGAGGCGAAGGTGAAGGGATACCTTGCGCAGAAGCTCTTCAAGTCAAACGGATGGTCTATAAGCGACTTGTGGGGCGACGCCGCGTTCTTTGATGGCGACTGGATCAAGCGAGCAGCGGGTGCATCAGCGGGCATATACGGGAACGACGCAGCCGAAGCCGTCTACATCCTGGGACGGAACCTCGCGAGCGGTGAGGAACTAGACGGCAGCAAGCAGAACTACACGCTGACTTTTCCGGCCGCACAGCTGCCGCCGGTTAATGCTTTCTGGTCATTGACGATGTATGACGGCAAGACGCAGCTGCTGATCGAGAACCCGATCAACCGCTACCTCATCAATTCCCCGATGCTCCCGTCGATGAAGAAGAATGCTGATGGTTCTCTAACTCTGTACATTCAGAAGGATTCTCCCGGCCCGGACAAGGAGTCCAATTGGCTGCCGGCGCCCGACGGGCCGATCTATCTGGCGCTGCGGATGTACTGGCCAAAGACTGCCGATCCGTCTGTGCTCCCCGTCGGCAAGGGCACCTGGCAGCCGCCGGCACTCCAAGCGACCCGATAGCTACAGACAATCATCGTTTGTGCGGGCCGCCGTCCATCCAAGCGGCGCGGCATGGTTTGCGGAGAAATGCAGAGGAAGGCGACGATGAAGGGCATGACCAGTTTGTTTTCCGCCATGATTGTGGCGGGGCTACTTGGCGGGAGCCACGCCTATGGCCAGACGCCGCCGCAAATGAAGATGACGACCCCGATTGCGGGTCAATAGCGGGAGCCGATTTACAGGTGCGCTAACCTCGCCGCAGGGGCATCACCTCATATCCTGTCATAGGACTACGCCTATTGCAGAGTGTCCGCCAAGTGCGGTGGGTTCAGGTGGTCGACGCAACACTCCCCTGAAAAGGCTTTTAGCCTGCTGGGATTCCAACGTGGACCCTCTTTCTGACCTGCTATCAGCCGTTCGCCTCGAGGGCGCGATTTACGTTGACGCCGAGTTTACGGCACCCTGGTGTGTCGAAACACAATTCGGTCTTCACACTGCGAGGCCCGAGTTGCCGACGTCAGATCATATTGTCTTTTTTCATCTTCTGACTCATGGCACTTGCTTTGCGCGGCTTGCCAAGGGGCAGGAGGTCGTGCGGGTGAAAGCAGGAGACCTTCTTCTTCTCACCAATGACGATTTACACGTCCTGGGTAGCGATCTTAGGCTACCGACCGAGGGCATGGGAAGTTTCCCACCGGCAGAAGGCGGCTTGCTTGAGCTGCGTCATGGCGGCGGAGGAGAGGCAACTCGCTTTATTTGCGGATATCTCGCTTGTGATCGACACGCATCGCGCTCCCTTTTTAGTTCTCTGCCACCGATGCTGCGACTTGAACTTGGCGACATTTCGCTGGGCAGATGGCTCGGCGATCTGCTTCGCCTCGGCGTTTCTGAATCTCGTGATCAGAAGCCTGGGTCTCGGTCGCTTCTCGCGAAGCTTTCCGAACTCGCTTTCACCGAGGCCCTGAGGCGTTATGCGCAATCTGGGACCCCTGAGCTGAAAGGCTGGCTCGCCGGTCTGCGGGGAACCTTCTACGGGCATAGGACGGCGAGCATCAGTGATACCTAGTAGGAGCGGCGCGGATACTCGAACGGCCTAAGATAGAAGGTCTCTTCCTCAACCGTAGCATTTCGTTCCACTTGGGCCTTATTAACTTGCATCCTTCAGAAATTCGCCAAGCTCAAACGGCTCGTAATTTCAACGCTTTGCT
>CAZUKP010000278.1:0-2260 GCA_964620915.1 uncultured Hyphomicrobium sp.
GTCATGGCTAGAAGAACCAAGGCGGGCAAAAGCATGCGGGTCATCGACAAATTTCGATGGTTTCGCGGCATGGAAGCCTCCTGCAAAGCTGTCGGCGTTGCTCCAACTCCAAAAACGACAGGTACTTAAGGCCCAGGGCCCTGCCATCTCGGGGTTCCGGCTAATCGCGTGGCAAATCAGTGACGAACCTTAGGCGCGTTGACTGCTCCATCGGCATTTCACCTTCAGGGGTCGAAGGCCGTTCCGGCCATATTACCTCCTCCACCTTCGCCACTAGCTTCCTCCGTTGTCTTCATCCGTTCGGATGAAGGGCAGAGTAAGTTGCTGACAATAAACGGTCTTTTTTCTTGGCGTAGCACGAGGTTGCCATGCTGGCCATGCGGGAGAGCCATGTGGGAACCTTTTATGTCGCTTGGCTGGCGAGGCCACCGCCATCGCCGCCAGCAAGTGAAGCGGGGCATCACTGGGCCGCTCCACAATGTCCCGCTAATGAGCTAGAGCGACCGTGTGCGACGCCCATTGCTCAGTTGTCCCTGTCGCAAATTAGTCCGCAGATATTGATGGTGCAGTCCTCCAAGCACTGGCCGCAGTTCGATACGCCCGTGGCGCTGAATGCGCCTTCTCATGGGCGCATCCTTCCTTAAGCTAAGGTGCGTGCGAACCGCATTGTAATACTCCATGTAGCACTTGAGGACGTGCCGAAGGTGCTGCTCGCCTGTCACCACGATGTGGTCCAGGCATTCCCGGCGTATCGAGCCGATCAGCCGCTCGGCGTATCCGTTCTGCCATGGCGAGCGTGCAGAAGTGGGACGATCTCGGATGCCAAGCGATCGAACTCGGCGGATGAACAGACTGCCGTAACAAGCATCCCGATCATGGATCAAATAGCGAGGGACTTGTTCCCAGCCACAGGCCGCCGTCAATTGATTGGCGATCCATTCCGCCGTTGGGTGCGCCGTGACGCCGAGCCACAGAATTTGTCTCCGGCCGTGCCCCATGATCAGTAGTCCATACAGCAACCGAAAGGACACCGTCGGAACGACAAACAGGTCCATCGCCGCAATACCATCCGCATGATTGCACAGGAACGTCCCCCAGCCCTGCGACGGCAACCCCCTCCCTCGCACCATATATTTGGCGACGCTAGTCTGCCCTATGTCGATGCTGAGCTTAACCAGTTCACCGTGTATGCGAGGCGCCCCCCACAACGGATTGGCGACACTCATCTCACGGATCAACCGCCGGATCTCAGCCGGCACGCCGGGACGCCCCCGGCGAGGCTTCGACTTCCAGCGCCAGTAACACCGGAAACCCGCGCGATGCCACCGGACCACAGTGTCCGGTCGCACAATGGCAAGCGCATTCCGGGCTTTTCGAAACACATGGCAGATCCAAGCCAACACCATTCTGTCTATCGCCGAACATGACCGCCCAGTTCGCCCCGTCGCAGCACGACGATCTGCTGTCGCAGCACTATGATCTCGGCTTCCAGGACTGCCCGCGATCGAGCCAGATCGACGACGGCCCCAAGGATCAATCTGAAGAGATCCAGCATCCCGTGCAGGATCGGCCGATTCTACGCTTCAAGCCAATCGGATAAAATTTACGATAGGGACAGCAGGCTTCCCTCAAAGATCTGAGAGCCGGACTCGCAAAACAAAGGACCCGGCGGGAGGAATGTCCGATCCTTGAGGCCTTTGGAGGAGAATTGGAGGTGTACCGGTTGGCCGTATGTCCTAGCGGCCGCTACCAAGGTCCGTGTTCGTGATGCCCTGGGAACCGCTCTTCTGGTCCGCTTTTGCGCGTCCGCTACCAAGGTCCGTGTTCGTGATGCCCTGGGAACCGCTCTTCTGGCCCGCTTTTGCTGGGCTGGAGTTTGCCGCGAGAGCCGTTGCGATGAGGGCGATGGCGAGGGTTGCTGTGGCGAAGATCTTGGTCATGGTCTGTTGCCTGTGTGTCTCGTGTTTCCGATGATCTGAACATAACGGGACCGGTGTCCGTTGCCAAAAGCGTAGTGATGAACATCACAAAATGGGCGTTTTTCGAGAAAGTCGCGCGTGGCAGTATCGCTTTTTGAACATGCGCTTCGGTATGTCCGTTTTGCCTCAATAGCGGACATTGCTTCATGTCCGCTGAGCGCCACGAGCGGACATAAGCGTCCGACACCCCAAGCGATCGATCATTTTGCGGAAGTGATAATAGCCACAAGATCATGTGGCAACTGCCACAGACCACAGCGATATGCCGTGCGAGAATCTCC
>CAZUKP010000279.1:0-2255 GCA_964620915.1 uncultured Hyphomicrobium sp.
CGGTTCGCCGCTGGTCGGATCTGAACAAAGATCATCGGCGGGAGGTCGAGGGCATCGTCGTACCTGAGCCCGAGACGGAGTGGATGTTCTACCAGGCACTCGCCGGCGTGTGGCCTCCGGACCTGAAACCCGACGATGCCGAAGGACTTGCCACTCTGAGCGAGCGTTTGACCGGCTTCATGTTGAAATCCGTGCGCGAGGCCAAGGTGCATACGAGCTGGACCGGACAGAATGCAGCTTATGAGGAGGCGATCGAAAGCTTCACACGGGGTGTTCTCGATCCGGCCAGGTCGCGCGCGTTCCTGAGCGACTTTGTCTCAACTTGCGAACCAATCTTTGTTGCCGGCGCCCTTAACAGCCTGACGCAAAGCGCGATCAGACTGACGGCCCCCGGCGTGCCCGACATTTACCAGGGGGCCGAGCTTTGGGACTTGAGCTTGGTCGATCCCGACAATCGCCGCCCGGTCGATTTCGATCGCTGCCAAGCGCTGCAAGCCAAGCTTGACGCCAGCCCCGAAACGCTCCTCGCCAATTGGCGAGGCGGCGCCGCCAAAATGTTCGTGCTGCAAACGGGATTAAGGCTCCGCCTCGATCACCAAGACCTCTTTACCAAGGGCGACTATGTGCCGTTGCGGGTGGAGGGACCGGCGGCCAAGCATGTGCTCGCCTTTGCGCGCGTGCTTGGCGATCGGGCGGCGATTGTTATTGTGCCCCGGCTGGCTCTCGATCTCCTCCACGAGCGGGACACGCCTTTTGTGCCACCGGAGCGCTGGGGAAAGACCATTGTCCGTTTGCCCGAAAATATCGCTAACCGGACGTTCCGCGATACCTTTACGGGGGCCACTGTCAATGCTGGCACCACGATAGCAGTCGCAGAAAACCTAAAATGGTTTCCAGCCGCTATTCTCATGCGAGAAGGATAACCCCGTAAGGTCCGCACGTAGTGGACATCGATTTCGACGCCGAGGATGTCTGCTTTTGGGCAGAAAGTGGACATCGAAATCGCTCGCCCAAACGAGTGAAAAGCTTCTCCCCTATTAGATAAGGAGAAGCCTGATGGATACCTACGTTCACAGTAGGATTGATAGCCGCGTCACTCGTCCCTGGAACAAGGACAAATTCAGCGGAGCGAAGCCGCCTCTTAGCCCGAAGCATGTCTGGGCGGTCAGAACAAGGCTCCAACTATTGGAACGCCTCAGAGATCTTGCGCTTTTCAACTTGGCCATAGAAAGCAAACTTCGTGGTTGCAACTTGGTTAGCTTGAGAATCGCTGATGTGGCATCTCATGGGCGTGCCGTTGATCGGGCCTCCGTTAGACAGCGCAAAACAGGAAGGCCTGCACGTTTTGAGATCACCGAGCAGGCCCGCCAGGCAATTGACGACTACCTCTCGCAATAGAGTGACGCCACGAGCTCGTATTTGTTTCCCGGACGCGGCACCATCGTGGGTAGAAATCTACAAGGACGATGCAAAATGTGCGTTCGATTACCTGCAAGAGACTTTTGTAACGGTGGGTGGTGGCCTAGTCCCCTACTACTGTGGTGACAGCCAATGGATGGCGCTTAACGCTCCCGCCGATCAAGCAAAAATTGGCTTTCCATTCGAAGATGATGGCGTGTCGCTCATTGACCCGCGTGCAAAAAGCTACTTTTACCTCACCTACTATGCCAAGAAGCTAGGCCCAGCATCCTTCTACATAATTGCCCTACGGGATGCAGACGGCAAACAGCTCAACGGTAAGGATACCTACAAGCTTAATGTCCCAAAAGAGACTCCGGCTCGCGATTTCTGGTCGGCTATTGCATACAGCATGGTGACAAAGGGCTTCATAGGGGACGCCGAACGTGTGGGTCTCGCACGGCGCAAGATTGACGGAATGGTCAAGAACGCGGATGGCTCCGTGGATCTCTACTTTGCACCGACAGCGCCGAAAGGCTTCGAGGCGAATTGGATCCCGACCGGTGAGGACTTCTTCGTGATATTCCGCCTTTACGGCCTCGAGGAAGCTGCATTCGACAAATCCTGGCAGCACAGGCGCTGAACGACCCCGCCATCAGGGCCGAGGCCGCCGACGTGCTCCGCACCTAGATCGACCGAATCGAGCTGCACCCAAAGGGCGACGGTCAGGGCATCGCTGCCACCCTCCACGGAGACTTGGCTCAGATCTTGGCCCTCTGCGACAACTCCGGTCGCAAACAAAAACTTCCCAAAGCCGAGGCTTCGGGGAGCCAACTGTCGGTGGTTGCGGGGGCTCG
>CAZUKP010000280.1:0-2244 GCA_964620915.1 uncultured Hyphomicrobium sp.
TGATGTTTCCTACTTGTGCAGACTAATCTTTCGACAGCTTCTCAAGATAGATTTCCAAGTTGTAGTGCCCAAAGACGTAGTTTGCTTCCCGCTTTAGTTCGTCGGCGACATCCTGCGGATCGCAGCCCACATCGATATACCGTTTGATTAGCGCACTCAACTCTTGTCCAAACTCTTTTGCATCGGGCATCTCGCTATCCTCCCGACTGTGCTCAATTCTTTCCGAAAGGATGTCGGCTCGCGGTGTCGAAGACAAGCCTGCGACCCAGAGTGGCTCCCATGACATCACGCCGTTTCCCGCACCCCGTTGGGCACCAAGGATTTCGTTGATGCTGACAAAAGTGGGCAAGGGCCTGTTTCTCATTCTGCGTATCGCCTGCTACCTCGCGCTGGTGCTGGTGGTGGGCGGTGTTGTTGCCCTCTGGGCTGCTATGACGTTCGGCGGTTGTACGCAAAGCGGAGACAGCATCGCGTGCACGTCATCCGTGGCCCAGGGCGCTGCGAATGCGGCCAACATCACGCTGCTGACGTCCGTCTTTACCCTGGTCCCGCTACTTCTTGCCCTAGGCGGCATTTTCCTTTTGATCTGGGCATCGCTTCGCAGACGCCGGACCAACAAAGCCGCGTGACAATGGACGCCCCGCACATCGCCAAGTTGCTGACCTTCGATGAGGCTCGGCGCATCGCTTTGAATGTCGCGAAGCTGCCGCAACTGCTTATGCACAAATATAGCTAATTTGCAGGGTGGTGCCGAGAATGACGCAAGAACAGGCCACGCGGATTCCTCGTCTTAATCCTGATTACGCTGTCAGACCGTTACCTATTATTCCTACGTTCAACCGATTATTCCTTATTTACAAATATATTTTAGGCCGAAACTCTCTGATAAAGGATCAGAGAGTCTTGTAACGTTGCCTGCTCTCAGGGCCTCACCTCAGCGCATCTCATGCGTTATCCCCACAGCCAGCAAATTCTCTCCGCTGCCGGGCCGCTTTTCAGTGGGCCTCTGCCGACCCGTTCTGGCTGGGAGTGCCTGCAACAATGGCTGCCAGTTCATCGTCGGAGAGGTCTTCAGCACGGACCCTGGCAAGCATCTGCGCCACTGGCTGCGTTGGCCTTCCATAGCCTCTATCAAGCAATCCATTGGCTGCCGCTACGCGAGCCGCAGGCGGAGCCTTCGCGTTCAGCATGATCTCTTCGAGAGTGTCGATAGCCTTGGGCGACTTCTGACGCGCAAGCTCCTGAACGTCAGCAAGCACCCGTGGCCTTCCACCGGGATTGCCGCTCTGACCCTTTTTGAAGCTACCGCTATTTGGTTTCCTGTTCATTCCTGTTCTCTGGTTTTTCCAAAACGACCGACTGCAATAGAGCCCCTTCCGTCCTTGCTCTGTCCTAGGTGCTTGCTATTGCCCAGCGCGGCCATGCCGACAACGAACTCGAGTGTCGCCGCCGGCTCATCGATGCCGAGCCTCTATTCAATCAGAGACTCGACGCGAAGTTACTTAGTGAACAGGACGTCGAGGAAATAGCTCTGCTTCTGGATAAGACGGATGAAGCTTGCACCTTGGGTGACGGAAAAGGCCTCAACGAAGCACTCGACGAACTCATGCCCTCCGCGCAGCAGAAGGGCCAAACGGATGCCCCGCGCTGAACATTGGCGCGCGCCGGTCGGAAGCGAAGGAGTTCCTTAGCTTTGATAGCTCTTAAGCAACGGGCAGACCGGATAGTTGTTTAAGAATAAGCGGTCATCGGAACTTAGCTCGCTCGGGACATTCAAACGCCCCTCTCGGAATCTACGATGGTCGTGCTCGATATGAAGTCCGATCGCTTCTAGTCGAAGCTTCTCAATAGCTTTGAGGTTTTCGATCGATGCCATGCGAGCTGCGTACTCAATTGCTGAGTAATCCAGTGCGACGCCAAGATGAGCCAGCATCGCTTCCAGCTGTCCGGAGGTGTCAGTGAGCAGCGCTTCGTATCGGAGAACAAAACGAAGGTCGTTCTCGGGGAATGAATCGTAGTAATGCGACAGGGCTGGGAGTCCATAACGTTTCGAGCGTATCAATGTACTCAAATCGGGCACTAAGGATTGATCGTAGAATACATCGTTGCCCCACCCCATAATGTGATGAAAGTAGCTAACGAGGATCCGGGCCGGATCACGAACTATTATCGCATATGGTATCTTCGCCGTTGCAATCTTGGCGGCAAGTGCGCTGCTGTCGCCTTCGCGGGCCGTGAGCATAA
>CAZUKP010000281.1:0-1767 GCA_964620915.1 uncultured Hyphomicrobium sp.
GCCGACATCGCTCCTTCATCTCATCCGTGAGCATGACATGACGGCAGAGGATTTCAGCTCGCTCAGGCTGTGCCGGTCGGGTGGCGATAAAGTCTCGGCTGAGCTTGAGAAAGAGTTCATGGCGCTGACGGGCAAGACCGTGAGCGAAGGCTACGGCATGACGGAGTTTGGTCTCGCCGCGCTCAATCCGCCCATGGGAGTCGACAAGCTCGGGTCGGTTGGCCTGCCAAGTCCCGGCTTCGAGTTCACGATTCGTAACGAGCATTGGCACGAGCTGCCGAAGGAGAAGGAAGGCCGCCTTTGGGTCAAGACGCCGACCCAATGTGCCGGCTATTGGAACGACGAGGCAGCAACCGCCGAGGTCCTGCGCGACGGCTGGTTCGATACGGGCGATGAAATGAAGATCGACAGTGATGGGTATAACTGGTTCTGCGGCCGTCAGAAGCAGATCATCGTGCATGACGGATCGAACATTTCACCGCAAGAGGTCGAGGATGCGTTGCTCGAGCATCCGGCGGTCGAGCTTGCAGGCGTGGTTGGCGTGATCGACGAGGCGCACGGCGAGAACGTGCGGGCCTATGTCGAGGTTAAGTTGGATATGGAGCGGCCGAAATCTGCGGAACTCATCAAATTTGCCAAGGACCGGGTGGGCTATAAGGCTCCGGAAGAAATCGTCATCATCGATAAAATGCCGCTGAACCCGACTGGAAAAGTGGACCGTGTTTCTCTCAAGAAACTCGCAGCAGGCGAACATGGGCGTCATATCTAGGCGAGATGTAACGCTCTGCATTCGGACGCGCTAAACTAGGTTTCTTCAGTTTCGTCACAGCGAGTCGCAAAAGCGGGGTGTCCTGTGCTCGAAAGGCACCCCAGGCCGGGGGCCGACCATGCCAGCAGGGCGCAAAGCCACAAGCCGATCGTCGTCGACCAGAGCCTCAAAAAGGGCCGCTAAGGCGCCCTCGAAGCCGGCAAGCAAATCGCTGGTCAAGGCCACGGTTTCGGGAACAGGCTTGATGGACCGCATACGCCCAGAATTGGGTCTGATCGCCGGCATCGTCACTACCATCGTCTTTTTCACCGTCGGCAAAGATTGGCTGACCAGGCTCGACGGCGACGTTGGCTGGCTTATTGCCATGTTTATTTGGCTCTTCGGGGTCATGATTTGGTGCGCCTTCGGCGTCGTGCGCCATGCCGATGCTCTGGCCGAGCTCTTGGGAGAGCCATACGGCACCCTGATTCTAACCCTCGCCGTCATCAGCATGGAGGTGGCGATCCTCGCCACGGTGATGCTTGGCGGCGACCCAAACCCGACTCTGCCGCGCGAAACCATGTTCGCAATTCTGATGATCGTCTTAAACGGTATGGTGGGTACCGTGTTGGCGATTGGTGGGCTGCGCCATGTAGAGCAGGAATATAATCTGCAAGGTGCCATGGCTTATCTTGCAGTGATTACGCCACTTGCCATTATTGCGCTTGTCATTCCGACATTTACCCAAGCAACCACAGGCCCAACTTTCACCACGCAACAGGCCGTGGTGTTCGGAGCGCTGACAGCGCTTCTCTATACCGCGTTTCTCACCATCCAGACGACACGGCACCGCAAATTCTTCATTCAGCCGAATAAGGGAGCGCAAAGCGCGCAACTGCCGGAGCCCGCAAGTCCTGAGCCGCAGTCCCATGGGCCGATTCATTCGGCGCCTTATCACGCGGTCTTGCTGCTCGCGACGCTACTGCCCGTTGTGCTGCTGTCGAAACCGCTGTCGAAGC
>CAZUKP010000281.1:1777-2208 GCA_964620915.1 uncultured Hyphomicrobium sp.
CAGATGGGCCTCCCGATCGCGCTTGGTGGCGTGTTGATCGCCATCCTTATTCTCGCGCCGGAAGGGACGGCAGCTTGTCAGGCAGCCGCCCGCAATAACCTCCAACGAGCCGTCAATCTCAGTCTCGGCTCGGCCCTATCGACGATCGGCCTTACCGTGCCCGTGGTCCTTGCGATTAGTGTTCTGACAGGGACGCCTATCGAACTCGGCCTCAATAATGTTGAGATCGCGCTTCTCGCGGTGACTTTATTTGTCTGCCAGATGACCTTCTCAGGCGCACCGACCAATATCCTGCTCGGCTTCGTCCACCTCGTGCTGTTCATTGCTTATCTGGTGCTTGTATTCACTCACTAGGAGAGCGGTAGCTCAGCCCCATTCCTTGCCAACCTCGTCGAGGCCGGCTGTGCCAAGTCTTCGGGGCTCATGACCAC
>CAZUKP010000282.1:0-2202 GCA_964620915.1 uncultured Hyphomicrobium sp.
ATTAATGCGTGGCTCTTATTCTTTGTGTGCCACAAATAATGCGTAGTATCGATGCCCCAGAAATGGCGAGATCAACGCGTACCCCGATGGTATGAGCAGCATGAACTCCAATTGTTTTCGCCCGCCATCGATGCTGCTCCCAAATACTTTATCGGCAACCGAAATCGCAGCCAGCACAAGAGCCGGTACTTTTAGCTGCAGCAGATTGCGCGCGCTTGCATCGAACGCCTGTCCGGACGCGAATTAACTTTGTGATTCTTGGTAATCGAGCTGTTACATCAGGCGAGCCGGCCGCCGGCTTGTCGCGGGTTTGGCTGACCTCGATTGTTCGCCGTCTTCGGAGTCCTTCGGACTTGCCGCGTCGTCGACGCCGGCGAGTGCAGCCCGTATCTGAACCGCAGCCGCGTGGCCCTTTAGGGCGCGGCCCCACATGTCTTCTATCGCGTCCTCGTGAAATGATAGGGCATCAGGCGCGGAAGTGATCATGGCAACACCGACCCGTACGTTTGGTTCCCCACCAAGCCGAAAAGGACTCAGTACGAGAATCTTGCGGTCAGGTTGACGGAAGACCTGAAAGCCCAGGTGCGGAAGTGTGTCGGTAACTACGCCAATTTGAACCCCCATCGGCGGGCTCTCGATCAAAGTCAGAAAATGCTCGATTTCGGCGCGGGCTAGCGCCTTGCGTTTGGCAAGCACATCTTGCCGGAGGCCTTCGCATCCGACTAGGCCGTGATGCAAAAATCGCTCGATCTCCCTCAGTGACATAAGATTGACCACGGTTGGTCGTCGGCGCTGGTATACCGCCTTCCGCTCGCGCAATATCTCAATAATCTTCGGAACGTCGGCAAGCGCTTTGGCCTGATTTGGCGTATTTTTTTTAATGTTTTCAGTGAGCACGATTTCAAGCGTATCCGTGAAATTGTCCGATGCCAGCAGGAAAGAGATCGGTCCTGAAAGCACTTTGATGTGCTCCACCTTCTCTTCAATTTGTCGCATTCGTTCGAAATAGGCTACCGCTGAGGGTATGTACTCGATACCCACACCGAGCAGGGTGGGGATTGAAATTCCAAGGAGATCAGCAAGGCGCTCGAGTGTTTCTATCTTCGCAACCTCACCTTTCTCGAAGCGGTATAGCGCAGTTCTTGAAATTCGCAGCTGCTTGGCGATCTCGTCGGCGCTCAAATTGGAGGCTAGGCGGTACGCTTTCAGACGATTGCCGATATCATCATATCGAAATGCCATTACAGACTCCGTGAATCGATGCTTAGAAGTCGGGGATTAGAACAGCGCGACCTCGTATTCTCCGGTGCTGGATGTCCTGAAGTGCTGCTGCGAATTTCTCGATCGGGTAGGTGGTAATTGGGCCCGGCTTAATCGTGCCGTTTTCGTACATTGCGAAGATTTCGTGAAAACATTCTTTCATTAGGTCGGGCATACGCTTTCGGTAGTCGCTGACCTGCAAACCGCTCAGTTCAATGTTCTTGAGCAGCAGATAGTTTACCTTGACGGTCGGAATCCGACCGGCCGCGAAACCAACGACAACGTAGCGCCCGCGCCATGCAACAGCGCGCAATGCGGCATCGAAAACGTCACCACCGATCGGGTCAATGACGATATCTACACCACGGCCACCGTTCTTCGCGTAGACCTGTTCGCGCAGGCTATCGCGCAACTTGTTACGTGACAGATCAATGATCTCGTCCGCGCCCGCGTTCCGCGCAAGATCGGCTTTGTCTGCGCGCGATACTGCCGCAAGCACCCGCGAGTTAGCTGCTTTTGCAAGTTGAATGGCGGCGAGCCCGATGCCGCCGGTGCTGCCAAGTACTAGGACACTGTCGCCAGCCTTCATGCGCGCTCGTTCGTGCAAGGCGACCCACGACGTGTCATACACCAACGCCATTGCGGCGGCGTCGACGAAAGACATAGATGCCGGCAACTTGTAGCATTCTCGTGCATGGATTAATACTTTCTCAGCGTAACCTCCGTGCTCGGCCATTGTCAGAACTCGATCACCGATCCGCACATCCGTGACCCCAGATCCAACAGCCGACACCGTCCCTGCCGGTAATTTGCCCGGCGTGAACGGACGTTCTGGAAGAAACTGATACTTGCCTTCCATTACGAGGATGTCGACAAAATTAGCTGCAACTGCCCCGACGGTAACTACGACCTGCTCGGGAGTAGGACAGGGATCATCAATGA
>CAZUKP010000283.1:0-2148 GCA_964620915.1 uncultured Hyphomicrobium sp.
CCGAGAAGACGGCCTTAGGCACCGTGTCGGTCCGGAAGATCACATTGCGGTGCATCTGGGCGAAGTCCGCTACCTCGTCCGAATACTCGTAGGCAATGAAAGTAGTGAACTCGCCCGGCTTATAAGCCTCGTTTGCTGCCTGCTGGATTCGCTGCCAAGGTCCGCTGATACGGTCAGTGCATATACTGCCATCTCGCCCGCAAATATCTACGAGCCGCTTGCCTCTGGTGGGCCCGGCGAAAATAGCCTCGAACGTCTCTCGTTTAAAGTTCCGGACTTCGACACATGCGTCAGAATGGTAGGTCGGGCTGACTGAACTGGTGCAGGTCTCGTATTCGCCCAGGTCCTCGGCGTGGTCCGTGACGGCGGCGAAGTCCAGTGGCGCAATGATCTGCTTAAACCCACTCACAGGCATCTCGATCTCTTCGCCTCGAGCGAAGCGGTACGCGGCGAAGGGGTCGTTCAGCGTGTTCCCGGAGCCATAGGCGTCGAGCGAATGCGACGTGTGGAGATGAAGTTCACCGAAATAGGCGTTTTTTGCGCCGTCTTGTGCAACTACTGGAGCACAAACCAGTAACGCCCATGTTGACGCGGTCGACACGAGAAGTTTGCGGACTGTCATAGCCATCTCCCGTTTTGGCTGCTGGCCTAGGCCGCGCGTCTTGAGTTCGCTTTAAGTCAGACCGCCTCGGCGAGAGCTTCAGCGGCGGCAAGCATTTGCCCGCCATCGGGCTGGAGATTGATCTGTGTGAACTCAAGACCGGCTGCAACGCGTTCGACAACGGCCCATTCCCAAATGGCGGTAACATCACAACTGGAGCGCGCTGCGAGATTTCTTGCGTCGGCCCACGATTGCTCTTTTGCGCTTCCGGAAAGGAGGTCTTCGGGGTCTTCGCGAAGTATGACACCAAGGTCATATTCGGGCTCTGCAAGTAAGCCTTCAGGGTCGACTAGCTTAAACGTACCGTCGCCAGCGTCCAAGGCATTCCACTGGTGAATGTCCCCATGCACAAGCATTGCTTGGGCGTCATTATGAGCTTCAATGCGACGGTCAGCGCAGAAAAGTGCGTGATCGATTGCCCGCTTTGAACAGGGTTTGCCGAGCATAGTCCAACGCTCTTTGATTGTTGTCTTCAACCAGCAGCCCTTTTGGGCGCCTGTTGGCAAATCGCATTGTGGAGCCTTGCACCATAGGTGCATGGCCGCCGTGGTGAGATGGGAGCGCCTTTCATCGAGCGGTAAATTGAATTGTGAAAGCGATCGGCCGAGCCGCTCCAAAAGCATTGCGCCACGGCCAATGTCATCGCAATAAAGCCGAGCGCAACCGTTTCCGTCCGCCAGCTGCAGCACGGTGATCTCGTGATGAATATCCGGTAAATCGTAAAACATGGAAAGTTTGAGGACGGCCTCAGTGCCATCAGAACGCGTAACGGCTGCTACATAGGCTTCCGTGGCATCGGTAAACGCTCGGCCGATTGATACTTTCCATTCTTCCGAGAGCGTTTCGACCAGTCGTGGCAGAGCGGCGAGCCAATCCTGCTTGCCGACGCTCGCAGCACGGTTACGAACGGTCTCGGGAACGAAAATCACGGTTTGGCTCAAAGTCAGCTGGCATAGGCCGTCGACGTGATGCGAAGTTACACTTTTTAGGTCCGAATTGGGAGACCAATCTGAATCTCGAGAGTCTCACACCCCAGCGCACGGAGCGATGGGGGGCGAGAATGAGAGAAGAAATGGCGGCCCAAAATACTTTGGGATGGTGTCTCGACCCGGTCCGACGAGGTGGCCAAAACCCTACGCTATTACTGGGATGGGAAGCACCCTCTAACAGAGATCTACTAACCTGCTGCTATGATAGTGTAGGGTGCGTGGAAGCCCAACCAGTGCACGACAAGGAGAGAAGCATGGTTGTCCTGATTGAGGTTGAGCGTGTGCCCGGGACCAAAACGGCACCAAACAATTTTGTTAAAGCTACTCGTGAGTCCCTCAGTGAAATCGCAGGTGTGATAGAGGAAACGTGTGACGCGTTTGTTTCTAGGGTTGGCGCGCTTGAGGCTAGGCCATCGGAAATCGTTATCGAGTTTGGTGTCAATGCTTCTGGGGAAGCAGGCATTCCATTCATTACGAAGGGTTCAGTTGGCGCGAATT
>CAZUKP010000284.1:0-2138 GCA_964620915.1 uncultured Hyphomicrobium sp.
ACCCGAGGCCACCCACCGCCGGGCAAACTCGTAGGCGCGGGTGCTCCAGGAGCCCCGAGGAGTTGTGAAGTACTGGTAGAAATAGAGGATTTTCAAGCCACGAAGGTTCCGACTTGAGAGGCGTTCAGGTGTGCCACCAGGAACACGCTCAGTTGATCTTTCTACTGAATACGGTTGATAACAGCCCTGAACTTCCCATTCGGACCAAGAGGGATCCTGTCGATTTGCTCAGTTTGTATTTCCATGTCACCGACGCGATCACGCAGTCGGCGTGCAACTTCCTTTTCGGTGTCATCGCTGAAACCTACATCAACCACGACCCTCACGTACAATCTGCCGGGTTCGTTCTGGATAATCTGCGCAGCCCGGATCGGTAGATCGGCCTTGAACACCGTGTCGAGTCGGCCGATCTTTCGCCCATCAGGTGTCACTACGACGTCATCGAGTCGCCCTTCGATGGCTTTCAATATTGGAAGCGTCCTTCCACATGGGCATGACTCATCTTCGGGAGCGAGCGCCCCCCGATCCCCGACCTCGTATCGGATTAATGGCATGTCGGTGTTGACCAAGCCCGTACAGACAAGCCGCCCAACTTCGCCTCGGGGGACTGGCCTGTCGTTATCGTCCAGAACCTCCACTAACCCTGCCTCAGGCCACAGATGCATCGTGCTGTGCTCGCACTCACCAGCCCCACAGACCATCTCGGCCATCCCATAGGTGTTTCGCACCGGGCATCCGAACAGCCTCGTCATGGCCTCTCGTTGATGGTCAAAGAGAGGCTCAGCATTGCTCAATACCACTTTTAGACTCGGGCCCTGGAGGCCCACGTCAAGGGCCCTTCGACTGAGGTCGTACATTGCCGAAGGGTACCCGTAAAGGTAAGTGATCCGGTGGTTTTTCATCGCGTAGAGGTAGTGACCGACCGTCTTTTCGGATATGTGGTACGACGACAAGTAAAGCTGCCGCATGCTTTGATTCCACACCCAGAATGGCGGCCGGCTGCGACCCGGCCTCGTCACCATCTGGCCACCCAGGATCGCCCATCGATCTCGTCGATTCACTCCATGCCAGTTCCTCCAGCGGGCCTCAAACAGTGCATACCAGGCTCGAAGATCGCGCCGGGTGATCCATAGCCGCAACGGCGTTCCCGAGCTCCCGCTCGTATTCAGGGTAAACATCGCTTTGTAGTCCGCCCCTTCCGCCACGAAGGCGACACCAGATTCCCGCACCTGGTCTTTCGTGAGGACGGGCCAAGCGTTGAGTTCGAAGGGGCTTTCAGCGGTTTTTTGTCCCCAATTCGCCATCAGACGCCGGTAAAACGGGACGTCTCGAGAGACCCGTTCCAAGAGCTCTCTCACGCGTTTTCCTTGCCACTCTTCGAGCCGCGCTGAGGGCCAGCGGTCGCGTTCCAATGCTCGAACGACCTGGCCGTCAGTTTCTCTTCCATACCTCCACCGGCGCAACTGAGACCCTCGCACAGAAGCCGCAGCCATCTTGAAAGGGAAGTACGGCAATCGATGATAGAGCGACGTGAGGTCAGGCACCCGGTGCCACCTGGCGAAACAAGGCGTCCCATTTGGGAACGACATTTGACCAGTCGTACTTTTCGGCGGAAGCGTGAGCGTTCCGCGACAAAACCGCCGCCAAATTGGAGTCCTCGAGAATTCGAACCACCTGCGTGGCCATTGCCGCGGAATCCCCGACAGGCACGATGAGGGCGTCACGTCCGTGGGTCACCAAGTCAGGAATCCCTCCCGCGTCGGTGGTCACGACACACAACCCACAGGCCACGGCCTCTATTAGGCTGACCGGCGCGTTGTCCACCCGCGAGGTGTTCAGGAATATATCGCTGCGATTCATCACCTCTGGCACCTCGACTTTAGGTATTTGCCCTTTGATCGAGATATTTTCGGAAAGGCCAAGGCGGGCGATCGCGGATTGGACCTCTTGATAGGAGCCGTCTTCCCTGTCGGGTCCAATCATTGACAACAACACGTCTGGAAACCGGTTGACGAGCTTTCCAACAACCTCGACGGCAAGCACCGGGTCGTAGAGTCGGTGCATAGCCCGCAACCACACCAACTTGGGTCTGGGCGCCGACCTTTCGCGAAATCGGTAAAGATCAAGATCCAGGCCGT
>CAZUKP010000285.1:0-2118 GCA_964620915.1 uncultured Hyphomicrobium sp.
AAGTGGACAGTCTGAAAGCGCTTGACCCCAACCGGCCGATTAGAGAAGCGGACATTCTCAGCGCCGGAATCGATGTCCACTAAGTGCCGAATCGCTCCTTGAAATTGCTGGTCCTTAGACCAGGTCATTACCGGCTGGTCTTCTTGCCGGACGGAGCGCTAGCATCATGAGACGAAAATATATGTGGTGGATTCTAGGGATATTGGCCGTCATTTTGCTCGGCGCTGCGTTATGGGGCCCCATTGTGAGCAATGTCGAACAGCCCAAATACACTGTCGTCGAGCGCGACGGCAATATCGAGATCCGTGATTACGCGCCGATGATCGTTGCCGAGGCGGAGGTCTTGGGTAAGCGGCGCGAAGCGATCGGAAAAGGTTTTCGCATCATTGCCGATTACATCTTCGGCAATAATACGGCGGCGCAGAAAGTGCCAATGACGGCACCAGTCACGCAACAGGGTAATGAGAAAATCGCAATGACCGCGCCGGTAACTCAGCAAGCCGATGACAACACATGGCGCGTACGCTTTGTCATGCCGTCCAGCTATACGATGGAGACGTTACCCAAGCCAAACAACCCCGCCGTCGAACTGAAGGAAATCCCAACGAAGCGCTTCGCCGCGATCCACTTTTCCGGCATGGCGGGCAAGGAGAGCCTTAAACGCCACACTGAGGAACTGGACGAGTTCATTCGTGCGAAAAAGCTCAAGCCAATATCGCCACCGATTTACGCCTTTTACAATCCACCCTGGACGTTGCCTTTTCTACGTCGCAACGAAGTCATGATCGAGATATTGGCAGACGGTTAAACGCTGATCATTGGCCATGGCTGCGAAATGACCCGTAGCGGACATGTTCACCAGTAGCCAGGGCCCCGAACGGAGCCTACAGTTGAACCGTTGGCGTGCTGGCGCAATAATCGAGCACAAGGATCAGTTCGCCTTACCGGGTTCACTGCCATACAGGCCTAACGAGAAGGCAATTGAGGTGCCATGTCCGAGCGAAGCCTCTATGAACGGCTCCGCGCCGCCACCCGCTCGCTTCATGACGATCTCGAGCGCGCCGTCAATATATCTGAGCGCTTGACGTCGAGGGCGGGCTACGCGGATCACCTCGCGCGATTGTGGCGGCTGCATGTGGCAGCCGAAAAGGCGCTGCAGAAAATCAATTTTACGCCGTTCGGCTTCGTCTACCCCGCGCCCTACCGTTCGGAACTTCTGAAGCAGGATCTCGCGACGATCGGGGCGCCGGTCGATCCGCCGCAGCGTCCTGATCTGCCGGCGGCGCCGCTCCTCGATACGGTTTCCGCCGGGCTCGGCTGTTTGTATGTGGTCGAGGGGTCAGCCAAAGGGGCAAGGGCGATCTTGCCCGAGATCAAGCAAGCGCTTGGTTTCGATGCTGAGCGGGGCGCGACGTTTTTCTTCGGCCTCGGCCGGGAGAGCGGTGAGCTTTGGCGGAAATGCGTCGGGGCCATCAACTCATTAGACCCTGAGTCCGCCGACGGCGATGCGGCTGTTCGTGCCGCCAGCGAAACCTTCGCCATGTTTCACGAGGGCCTGGTCGTGGCGGGACCGCGCGCGGTAGATCGATCGTCAGGTCATCGCGACCAGGCTTTGCCGGGAGCCTGACGCGATCATGGCAACGCATACGGACATTCCGGTCACCGCAAAGAACGTCGATTTCTCGAATTGCGATCGCGAGCTTGTACAGTTTCCGGGCGCCATTCAGCCGCATGGCGCCATGCTTATCGTTGACGAGCCGGATTACGTCATCCTTCAGGCGAGCGCCAACTGTAAAAGCCTGCTTGGCAGCGCGGCGGAAGACCTGGTCGGACAGAAGGTCGCTGACATTCTAGGCACTGGCGCGTCTCCCTTTTTCGAACAGCTTCAGCGTATGTCCCTCGACAATACGCCTGTGCACGTGGTGCGAGAGTTTTTCGCCGGTTCGGCGCGGGGGGTAAACATCTTCGCCCACCGGTGTGACGGCGTGCTTATTCTTGAGCTCGAGCTCTTATCGCCGGATACGAACCTCAATAACGGCAATCTGTACTCAGAGGTACGCGCAACGATCGCGATGTTGCAGGCGACGAGAAGTCTGCAAGATTTCTTTGACCTTGCCG
>CAZUKP010000286.1:0-2093 GCA_964620915.1 uncultured Hyphomicrobium sp.
GGATAAAGCGGACTCAGCGGCTCACCATCGAGCACGTCCGTTAGTGACCCAAAGCGGACGCCGGCAGGTTTTGATGGCTTGGCGAGCCACGGCCAAGTGAGGGGCTCGCCAAGCCCTCGACACATTGACTAGGCGGCCTCCAGGCAGGCGCGACTTATGCAGTCAACGTGGCGGTGATCCGTACCGCAGCAGCCGCCAAGCACGTTGATATGTGGAAACCGGCGGAGCAAATCGCGATACTGCTCCCCAAGTTCTTCCGGATTGCCGATATCCAACTCAGGCGCGTTATCAAGTTCTGCATGACTGCACCTGGACGAGTTGGCACGGAGGCCGCGCAGGCGCGTGACCCACGTTGAGCCAGCCTCCAGCACGTCGTCGAAGTGCGTGGGGTGTGCGCAGTTGATCATGTAGTATGCTGGTCCACCACCCGTTTTTTGATCAACAGCTTTGATCGCTTCGGAGAGCTTTTCGCCCGTCGGGAGGCACCCGTCCGTTTCGAGCGTGAAAGAAATGACGGAGGGCATCCCGGCTTTGTGTGCCGCTTGCACAATACCCACTGCCTCGCTGACGTTCGTCATGGTGATCGCAGTCACAAGGTCGGCGCCGGCATCTCGAAAGATGCCAATTTGCTCGCAATGATAGGACTGAGCCGCTTCAGGAGTCATGATCGTACCAGGATCATAGCCGTCGCCTCGCGGGCCGACGCAGCCGCTGATGACCATGGGTGAACGTTCGGTCTCATATTTGCTGCGCATCTCGTGCATGAGGTCGATCGCCGCGCGGTTCAGTGCGGCAAGGTGCTGGCGGTCATATCCGATCTTTGCGCCCCAGTCCTGATTGGCCCTCCAAGTCGGACTCTCCAGAACGAATCCGTTCCCGCGCTCAACCGCCATTGGGACATACCGATCAAAATAGTCGCGCAGAGTAGCCAAGCCTCGCGGAGCATCCAAAAGCACGAACGCCTCAGCGGCCGGAAGATCCCAGCCTTCATGAAAGATCAACGTCGTCTCGAGTCCGCCATCGGTAAGAAAGAGCCCCCCATTGAGTTGCGGGAGCTGATGTCGGTACTTCGCCTTTGTGGGGGTCACATTCATTTTTTCTTTCCAATCGGTTTGCTTGTGGCGCAGGCCGCCGTTGCCCGCGAGGATGGGGCAGGCCGGTTTCAAATTCTAGAAGACCTATGGTGCGGTAGATGAAGGCGGGAAAACCCAGAGAAATCCGCGAGCTATTTTCGAAAACGAGCCATTGCATGGCGCGATTTGGTGTCCGCAGCAGTGTCAAGTGTACTCATGGTACAGTCATTCAGGCGAACGTCTCCGGAGACCAGTACCGTGGAGGAATTGCAGCAGCGCAAAGGTGCCAGTACCCGCGAGAAGATTCTCGACGCGGCAGAGACTGCAATTCTGGAAAAGGGGTTCGCGGGAACGTCGATTGACGAGCTCATCGCAGCGGTCGGCATTACCAAGAGCGGATTTTTTTATCACTTCAAGGACAAGGGGGAGTTGGCGAAAGCACTGCTCGTCCGTTACATCGAGCGCGAAGACTATCTCTTCGATGACTTGTTTCAACGTGCAGACGAACTCAACGAGGACCCGCTTCATGGCTTCCTCGTTGGCCTAAGAATGTTGTCCGAGATGCTGGCCGACCTGCCGGGTGGTCATCCAGGTTGCCTCGTCGCCGCGTACTGCTATCAAGACCGGCTGTTTGACAAGGAAGTTCGGGATCTCAATGCGTCAGCGGTCCTGAATTGGCGACGCAGATTTCGTGATCGTCTGGAATGCATCGCAGCGCGTTACCCGCCACAAATTGATGTTGATTTGGATGATCTGGCCGACATGCTGTCCGTTGTCGCCGATGGTGCGATCATCCTCTCAAAAGTCGTGAAGGATTCTGACGCGCTTCCTCGACAGGTCTTGCTCTATCGGGAATTCGTTCGTTCAGTCTTTGCCGGGAGATAGAGGTCGTCCAATTTCTGCTTATGATCCTTAGCAGACATAGGATTGGCGCTGTGGGATTACCGCTTGTGACCCAAAGCGGATGATCCTCCCCCACTGAATTGGTCCACCTGCTAGTAAGCACCAGGAGGACTGAAG
>CAZUKP010000287.1:0-2087 GCA_964620915.1 uncultured Hyphomicrobium sp.
ATAACACTTTTGAAATCTTATTGCTCTTTAATTACAAAGAACCGAAACACGGCGGCCTAGATCTTTATTTTCAAAAATATAAATCTTTGGTGGCATTCGAAATTTTTTACTGCTTAGAGAAGCGTCATGACGCCAAATTTGCGTATTTTGTAATTGCTCACCCCCTGTTGCTGGCTACGGGACGAGGGGTAGCGGTGTTCCTTGGAGTGTGAGGCGAATGGCCGTGAGGAGTCCGATGCCTCGTCGTCGGGCGGTTTCGATGACGGAGCGGACATCGGCGTAGAGGTTGGCGCCCCACTCGGAGCGAAAGCAGTTGGTGATCTTGCGGAAGACGACGGCGGGGCGCAGTGCCTGCTCGGAGCCGTTGTTGGTCGGCGGGATATGGCGGTTGATGACGAAGACGAACAGGTTTTGGCGGAAGCGCTTGATGATGCGCTGGAGCTTGTGGCCGGGCTTGGTGGCCGGCACGATCTTGAGCAGCGCATCGAGGGTCCTCTGGAGACGGCTGTGATAGGCGGCCAGCGTCGAATCGGCGAGGCTGTCGCGGCGGCGGCCGATGCGAATGGCCCGCTTGAGCAGGGCCATGATGGCGGGCGCCAGGGCGTTGTCGCCGCTGTCGATGGCGTACTGGACGTCGCGCTTGAGGTGGGCGAGGCAGACCTGATGCTCCTTGGCCGCCCATCCCATCTGGGCGGCGAGGCGGTCGGAAACCCAGAAGTCGGGACGGACGTCGCCGAGGAATGCCTCGACCACCTTCTTGCCGCGCGAGGGGCGGATGACAAAGCAGGCGGAATCGCCGTGATGGAAGACCCAGGTCCAGAAGGTCCGCTTGCCGACGCGGGCGCTGGTCTCGTCGGATTGCAGGGCGGTGCCGGCGAGCAGCCGTTCCCGGATCCGGCTGGTCTGGGCCTCGAAGGCAGGCGCACTGTCCCGGAGCATGTTGGCGAGCGCGCCCTCGCTGATCGCAAGCCCGAACAGATCGGACATCAGCCGCTCCAGTCGCTCGAACGGGATCGCCTGGCCGAAGCGCAGGTAGAGGACGAAGGCGCGCAGATTGGGGCCGAACGGCGAGCCGGGTTCCAGTCCGGCGGGTGGCGCCGCCTTGAACCGCCGGTGGCAGCAGGGACAGGTGCCGCCATGCAGCGTCACCCGGGTGACGTCCGGGACGATCTCGGGAATTTCAATGCGGTCGTAGGTCTGGACCGCCGCCTGGGCCACCCCGCTGACGTCGGCCAGGCAATGGGGACAGTGCTCCGCCAGCACGTCACGCCGTGTCGTCGGATGGGGATGCCGCGGCCGGTGTGCCCCCGCATGGGCCCTGCTCTTTGGCTTGGTCTCGGCCCTGCCATTGGCCTTGTGCCCCTGCGACGGCGGCGTGCCGGAATTGTCCGGCGTCTTCGGCGGCAGCTTCAGCTTCTCCCGCAACGCCGCGTTCTCGGCACGCAACGCCGCGTTCCCGGCCTCCAGCGCCTCCACCCGCGCCGCCAGCTCGTCAACGCGCGCCAGCAGCGTGGTGATCAGCGCGTCCTTCTCGGACGACGACAGGCTGGTGAAATCGGGTGGCGGAGTCATAGGAATCTTGACTCATATTCCCCTTCGCCGTGCAACAAAAATCTACAGGACCGACCCCCAAACCGTCAGCCAACCCAAACCGCAACACCCTCTCGGGAGCGTGAGCAATTACGTTTGTGGAGGTTCTTATGCGGGTTCACATAAGTGCTATGCTAAGAAGTTCCATTCGTGGCAAGCGCATTATTTTGATTAGATTGACCGAGTTAGACGCGCCGCTACAACGGCCACTTATGTGGGTCAATCTTGCTTTAATGATTAAATTTGCCATCATATACGGGCCCATTTAATCATTGTTGGACGACAAAAAGGTAGAAATGTGGAGAAAGAAGAAAAAAATCTCGAAGGAATTGGTGGGTGGCTTATTCTAGTTGCTATTGGAATTGTCGTGGCGCCTATCAGGTTAATCATTGTAATGACGGAGACGTACCGCGATATATTTTCGACAGGCGCGTGGGAGATGCTCACAAATCCAAGTAGTGAGTCATATAATGATCTCTGGGGACCAATTATTATTG
>CAZUKP010000288.1:0-2058 GCA_964620915.1 uncultured Hyphomicrobium sp.
CATCCCCGGCGAGAAGTCCTGCGCACTTCACGCGATTGTCTGGACCACCGAAGAGAACACCACCTCCCCTGCACGCGTCCGGATTAGATGCCGAGGAACTCGCGATCGTCGAGGACAATGAGCGCGTGGCTGTTGGTCTTACGATCCAAGAGCCGAGGCAGCAGGTAACAGCAAGTGCCTGTGGCTTTTGAGTGCGCGCAAAAAGGCAAAAAGCAGAAGCCACTAATGATAAGAGGACCATTCATGCATAGGAACAAAGCATCCTGCCCACGGGGCTCTCTTTTCTAACGCCATCCCCTTAGTCGTTCTTCCAGTGTTGAGTTCCGGAGTATGATGCATCATGTTCGCCTCGAAAGTGGTCGATCGGTGAAAGGATCCAATCATGCCCATAGTCAAGACAGAAGATGGGGTCGAAATCTTCTACAAGGATTGGGGTTCGGGGCAGCCGATCGTCTTCAGCCATGGCTGGCCGCTCTCCGCCGACGATTGGGACGCGCAGATGATGTTCTTCTTGAACAAGGGCTATCGCGTCATTGCCCACGACCGGCGCGGTCATGGGCGCTCGAGCCAGACCGACAGCGGTCACGACATGGACCGTTACGCGGACGATCTCGCAGCGCTGACCAAACATCTCGATCTCAACGACGCGATTCATGTCGGTCATTCGGCCGGCGGCGGCGAGGTTGTCCGCTTTATCGCGCGGCATGGCGAAAACCGGGTGGCCAAGGCGGCGATCATCAGCGCGGTTACACCTTTGATGATGCAGACGCCGGGCAATCCCGATGGCGTACCCAAGCCCGGGCTCGACGATCTGCAGGCCAAGCTCCTCGCCAACCGCAGCAAATTCTATTTCGATCTCGCGTCAGGCCCATTTTACCAGGGCGCCAAGGAGCCGGCGATTTACTGGAACTGGTGGCGGCAGGCCATGATGGGCGGGGCCAAGGCTCATTATGACGGCATTGTCGCTGCTTCACAGACCGATTTCACCGACGATCTGAGAAAAATAACAGTGCCGGTCTTAGTGATGCACAGCGAGGACGACAAAATTGTGCCGTATAAAGCCACAGGGCCCCGTGCGGCCAAGCTGCTTAAGAATGGCACACTGAAGCCCTACGAAAATTATCCGCACGGCATGATCACGACACAGGCAGAAATCATCAATACCGATCCTCTTTCCTACCTTCAATCCTAGCGGTAACCCACTACGCTCCCTATCTTGGGTGAATAGACATGCTCGTATCATCGCCGGATGCGCTTGCGCAAAGCTCCGGGAGGCCGCGTTACCTCTGCTCTCGCGATGACTGAGTCCTGGCCCGATATTCCTCTCGAAGGCTGAAAACCGACGGTCCATTTCTGGGCCTCAGCAGTGTGGCAATTCCCACAATTCTAAGTATGGAAACGTGGCATCCTTCGCTTGGGCAGCTTTTCTAAGCCGATTGCTGAGTGTGGCCCTCCCCAAATCTTAAAACTGCCTCTGCTTCCAACAGCTTAGATTCAATTGGATGCAAACTGGTCTGTTTCATCTATACTCAAGGCGACTGCGATTGGGGGCGACAATGCGGTTAATCCAACTCTGCACAGCGTTTGTTGCGTTGATGGCGAGTGGTATGGAAGCCACTGCCATGGAGAACGGCAACACTCAATGGCCGAGTGGTGTCCAGACGGTGGTGCCGGCAATTTTGCCTAACCCGGGAGAGACGGCGCTATATAACTATACGCTCTACTATCACGCGGACAGCTTTAAAGACGGAAATGGAAACGATTTAGTCCCAGGCTTCAATCTCGACGTGGTGGCCACTGCCCCACGAATAGTGCATACCTGGATGTCAAAACTTGGCCCTTTCAATATGTCTTCGGCAGTTGTTCTCGCAGGGAATTACGTCGATGTGGAACAATCCATTCCAGGGGGCAAATTATCAGACTCAACAACTGGACTAAATTTTGTTTACCTTACACCTCTCTATCTGACCTACAACACGCCCTCTTTGCACGTGGAGATCGGTCCTAGTGTATTTATCCCTGCAGGTCATTATAGTGCCAACGATCTGGCTAATCCGA
>CAZUKP010000289.1:0-2042 GCA_964620915.1 uncultured Hyphomicrobium sp.
GACCGAAGCGATGGCTGCGACTGGCCCGGCTCATTTTCGTCACGTGGTCAGCTCTCATGCTGCTTATGGTGCCGCAATCCAATGAGGGATTTGCCCAAGTTAAACTCGATCCGAAACAGGTGCCCGATAAGGGAAAGGTCCCGCTGCCGAAACGGGAGCTTCCGCCTAAGGCAATACCGCCGAAACCAGGAGTGCAACTTGAACCGAAGCAGATCCCCGATAAGGGGGAAATCGTTGGCCCCATCAACCCGCCTCCGGAGGCTGGAATCGTCGCGCCTGACATGCAACCATCCGCACCCGCACCATCCGGCGCGAGCAAATCCAGCGCGATCAAAATTCCAGCAACAGTAACGACCGGTCCACTGGAAATTATCGGCAGCCCGAATCCTGCGCCCGCACCGGAGCCCTTCAAGCCGAAGAGTGTCACCACTTCGCCGCTAGAAATTATCGGCAGCCCCAATCCGCCCCGTGCGGCAGAATCCTCCAAACCAAAGACTGTAACCACTTCACCTCTGGAAGTGATCGGCACCCCGAAACGTTGAGGAACAAGAGATGAAACGCAAATCCTTACTCATTAGCGCCTCATTCCTGGCAAGCCTCATGTGCAGCCAAGCCTGGGCAGCCGACTTCACGTTTAAGGTGCCTTTGCGCGTGGAAAACGTGCCAACGATGGAGCGCGTCTACGTTGAGTGTTATGTCTCCAGGGTGCCCTTGGGCGGCCCAGGTCCCGCGGCAGGAAGCAACGTGATTGGGCGTGGTTCAACGCCTGTTACTATCAGAGGCGGCCGTTATTCCGGCACCGTGGGAGTAGAGGTGAATGCCGCAGGGATAATCCCCGCGTCTTCAGCCCGGTCTTACGCCTGTTCAATTCGTGGCTCCGGCCGCGCCACCACCGGTGCTACTTATGCCGCATCATCTGACAACTTCAGACGCGTCTATGAGACAGCAACCGGTCACACGCTGGACCGCCTAACCGTTAGCACGAGAGGCGGTTTTTAATGCTTTTTCTGCCATTGCGCAGCCGCACAGGGAGAAGTGTCATGGCAATCGGCAACTCCTATCCTTTAGCGGAAGACTCACACCGGCGACTGAGAGGAACGTATCGGCTATTGGTTGGCTGGCTCACTCGCGCGCTGTGCTGGGCTTTCGTGTTGCTGATGATTCCACCAGTCCAAGATGGTTTTGCTCAAGTTAAACTCGATCCGAAGCAAGCCCCCGGCAAAGGGAAAGTCCCGTTGCCGAAGCGGCAGCTCCCACCCGAGGCGAAACCGGGTGAGATGAAGGCGCCGGAGCCGGTTCTTCCCAATGCCCCTGACAAATTGCTGACCCTCAAGAGAACTCTTACTCACGATGAGATAATTAGAGTTCTTCAAAGTGTTGCGAGACGCTCGGTTCCGATCGGAGGTCCACTTCCAACGGACGTTGAGGAAACAATCACACTGACACCGAATGCTCCCACCGTCGCGAACCGTGCGGCGCTTCAGGGCTTTTATGTACATTGGAATCCGCACTGCTCGCCAATATATCAACCAGACCGGTGCAGCGTCTGGATCACGGAGAGCGGAATCCTGAGCGTATATGTTAGGACCCGTCGTGATTGGCAACCATTGCTTATCGCCATTGACTGCGCAACCAATCCACGGGGTCAAAGGGTTCTAGGCAGGTCGGGGGGTGAACCAGCAATAGAGACGATTTACCAGTCAGCAGACCGCAGAGCCCCGCTCCATTTCGCATTCGTTGCCCGATTCCAAGGCCTTAACGAATACAGGTTCTATCCCGTTGACGGCAGACACCGACTTGAAATTTACGCTGTTTCGGTGACGTTGGCGATGTGAGACCAAGACCCTACGGCTCTATTGCGCCTGAGAAGGCTGGAGAGGCCCATATGCTCGGCGTTCAAGGACCTATTCGAGTCACTATGAATGCCGGGCCGAGTCCGAAAGAGTTGTAAACGTGAACGTAAAACACCGTGCCGCGCTCCACGGCCCTGAAAACCGTGTACGCCGAGTGGTCCACGTTCCACTGCACAAAGCAAAACGATG
>CAZUKP010000290.1:0-2033 GCA_964620915.1 uncultured Hyphomicrobium sp.
CTTCTCGCAGATCGCGACTCCGAGCGGCACGTCCTTTTCTAATACCGGGCTTACCGCTTCGACCACCTACCGCTACCGCGTCCGTGCGACCGATGCCGCGGGGAACCTGTCATCGTACTCAAACGTGAGGAGCGCGACGACGCAAGACGAACAAACGGCGAGTGAAGAGACGATCTGGGGATCTCGCAGCACTTCGAGCTTCAGCGGTGATAACCAACCGTGGGATCTGGGGATGGTCTTCGTCCCGACCATTGAGGGCCAGGTGACGGGAGTGCGTGTCCTTGGCACAGCGACCGAATCCGGCGCCCACACGGCGCGGCTGTGGCGGAACAGTGACGGCGCTCTACTTTCCGGGCCGTATACGATCACCTACTCCGGCACCGGCTGGCACGAGTTCCAGCTGCCAACGCCGGTCTCGCTCGTCGCCAATCAGGCCTACACCGTAACCGTCTCGACGGGACAAGATTCGGGCCGTCGGTACACCGAGATCCGAAATGATCCCGATATGGGCACCGGCGGGGATAACGGGCAAAACCTCACATACCCGGCACACGCCGCCGTATACTCCTCAACCATCGGCGTGCGTCCGACCCAGAGTTGGCGGCAGAGCAACTACCTCCGGGACGTCATCTTCGTCGCGAACCAAGCCACTGCGGGTTACGCCGGCAGCTCAGGTTCTGGGCAATTTCAGGCAACGGCAACCGCCGAGGTCGATGGCAACTGGACCACGATAGACGCTCCCAGCGGTTTTGGCGACGCCGTGGTCATTGCTGGTCCGCCCACCTTCAACGATGAAGATCCCGGCGTCGCGCGGGTAAGGTACGTGGATGACCAGGGCTTCGAGCTGCGCTTCCAGGAGTGGGATTATCTTGGTGGTCAGACCCATGCCAACGAGAGCATCCCCTACCTGGTGCTCGAGCCCGGACGTCACGTGATGAGCGACGGCTCGATTTGGGAAGTGGGCACGTTTCCGCTGGGCGGCACCCAGTCCTGGAAATCCGTGAAGTTTTCCAAAAGCTTCGGGAATGCCCCCTATCTCTTCCTGACCGTTCAGACCGAAAATGATCTGAAGGCGGTGACGGTGCGGGCGCAGTCTGTCGACAAGTCAGGCTTCGAGGCAGCGCTTTTCGAAGAGGAGGCGCAGAACAACGGGCATCAAACGGAGACCGTCGGCTATCTCGCCGTGCAAAGCGACAGCGGCAGCGGCCAGGTCGACATCGACGGCACCGTCCTCCCCTACGTGTTGCAGAGCGTCAATGTCAACCACCTCTGGACTCCGGTGTTGAGCCATCAGCTCAAGCTCGAGGAGGAGCAGTCGCAGGATGTCGGGGTTTGGCACCCATACGAGACCGTGGATGTGCTTGCTCTCGGCCAGCGGCTGTTCGCCCAGCAAGTCAGCAACAACAACGGCGATACGACGGCTCCGCGGCGACTGCCACCGGAGTGAGGACGCTGCCGCTGAGGGGTAAGCTGCAACCGGTTTCCGTGGAGACGATAGTGTTGAACGGTGAAGCGCGAGTCGGAGAGCCATGGATCGATACATCGAGGGTGTGGATGTGGGTGACGTTGTCCAGCCGGTCAGATATTCGGAGGCGACAGCTTACCAGAAACCAAACGTTGTCGCCGCGATACCGACCGCACCGTCGATCTCGACCCGCGGGTCCTCCGATACTACGATCCCACGGGGACTCGATCCAGAGTGAAGATAGCAGAAGAAGGGGAGTCCGCAGATGCGGAAACCTCGTACTCGCCGGAGACGGTAGGGAAATTCGTCGGCGAATAGAGTAAAAAAGGTGGGTGGCGGGCAGAAGCTCGCCACCACTACTTCACCAGGCTTTACCCCATTTGGGGCAAATCAATAAAATTGCAACGTCAAACAGGCGAACTGATTGCCTTTTTGCACGTTTTTGTGGTATGGTCCTCCCAGGCTACGAGTTCAGCTGTGCACACAGATCCCCGGCGCGTACAAAAGCGGTTTCCGTGACGCCAGCAGGTAAGAAAATCGAGGAGTGCGGGATCGCTTTTTTTCAAAG
>CAZUKP010000291.1:0-2011 GCA_964620915.1 uncultured Hyphomicrobium sp.
GGGAGATTCGTTGGACATAAAGGTGCAGCGACACGTTAAGGAGCAAAAATGACCGATCAAGCGCTTCCCTGACGCGGTCAAAATTTGATTGTGTCTAAGTCGGGTTTTCGCCCCTGAGCGACCACGTCGAAGGCGTCAAGCACGCGCGAGAAATATTGGAGGAGCCGGTCGAAAGTCTCGCTCATATCCAGTTCGGCAAACGGCATGTTATGGGGGAAGACGAGCTCAAAACTTGCGGGGAGTCGTTCGCCGATCTCTAGTCCTCGCTTTTCTGCTGCTTTTCGCAATTGCATACCATATCCCCCGGGTGTTTTGGGATTGTTGGGGTTCGGAAGGTAACCGATGCCGATGCCGCCTATTTGAATCCTACCTGCCACAGGCACGATTGCGCGATGCTTATCTGAAATATCCAGATCGTGAACACCTCTGAGGATGTCATTTCCACCAGTGTACGGCTTGAGCGATCGAATAAGCTCAACAGCCTCTGGGATCGCTCCATCGAGGCGCCTTTTCTTGATCATCATGTCAAGGTCATCGGCTTTAGAGGCGAACGGAAAGTAGACACCATCCACGTCGGCTTTGTTGAGGCTTACGAGATCCGACGCCAAAAGATCTAACGACACCCGCAAATTATGCACGATGTCGCCGACGATTACCGCCCACTCGATCGGTATTGGTCTAACATCCTCTAATTTCCAATTCACATAAGAAGGGTCGTCCGCAATCCAAACCGTAACTCGAATGGGATCGCTTTTCCGGTATTCTTCAAATTGCTGCTTCAGGGTGTCGGCGTGATAAGCTGCACGATCAATCTTTAGACGCGAAGACGCAAATGTCATGGCTATATCGCGTGAACCAAGAGGTGGACCCAGACACGGCGCGCCGCGGTGAGGAAGGTTTTAGCCGGGCCGCTCGTACTTTATTTCCAGCGGCCCCAGGATTTGGAAACCGCGCTGGGCGGACTTCACCTTTCCCAATTTAATGCTCTTGGGGTTTTTGCCCTTCACTATCTCAATCATTCCATCAATCTCAGGCTCAGCCCTAATTATTTTGCACAGTTCCTTTCCGGCCAGCGATAGGGGTGACGCCCCAATTGACAGTTTCTTACCGTCATTGTCTACAACCATTGCAAGCTCACCCATGCGCAGCGCCTGAATGCCATTTTGTGGCTCAAAATGCATTGCTAGCGTTTCGTCGGTGGCTGAGCAAAATCCAATTTGTTCAAGAAAGATAAGATCGCTAATTTGGATCCCGTGGGACTTACAGCCGTTGGGGATCAAAATCGACAACCCAAGGCAGAATCTTATTTATTAGTGCGGCTGAGTGCGCATCAAGCAACGAGATAAAGTGAAGGGTGAAGAGGGAAAAAGTCCCCGGTCGCCGGATTTCCCCTGCCAGCACTCTGGCCCAAAGATCACGAACACTCTCGGCCGAGGCTCGCTCCGCAAAGTCGCCGAATATGTTGAGCCAATCCTCGTCAACATTCCTTGCCGTTTGGTCGATTTCCTCGGTAGCTTCCGACAAGTGCTCTATCGCCTCCACGGCGACCGCCTCGCGGTTTTCCTGCTTCCTGACTTCCGCCCCCGCCAACCGATTAATCATTCGATCAACAACCTCCGGATCCGATGCCGCTTTTTCGCCGGCCGCCTTGGCCACCGCAGCGATAATGGTAGAGCGAGCATCGCGCTCGTCTTTGGCAGATTGAGACTTCGCGAGAACGTCCGACGCGTACGAACCAATCAGGTGCATTATGGCAGCCGTGGCGCGGTTGCGGATTAGCGCCGACACGCCCCCGGTCATCTTCTGAATCACGTCCTTGCCAACCACACGCTAAGGTTAAACCCGCTTCTAGCGTTGGTCGAGGGGTTGCTGAGCTCGCGTAAAAGTGGCCTGAGAGGCAGCGCGCTCTCCTCGGCTCACGGCTCGGCGATCACCACCGTTTTCTTGCGCGCGCGGCGCGCCGCGGCGGTGGCGCGTTCGTGGCGGAGGATGCGCATCTCGTAGCGCCTTC
>CAZUKP010000292.1:0-2010 GCA_964620915.1 uncultured Hyphomicrobium sp.
TGAGCACCTTGCCTTCCGCATCAACCCCGTGCACCTGAAAAACCGACTTGGCGATGTCAAGACCGATAGTCGTAACTGCTTGCATGATTGGCTCCTCCGAATCGTGGGTGCATTAACAGCACCCACATCAATGGCACTTCCGTGCCGGTGGAGGAGCCGTCCACAGCATCAAAAGCGGACATCCACAGCGACCCAAAATTCTAACTGGGTCACAAAGGTCGCAGGTGCTATCCTCTGCTGAGTCATGGAGGGACGCCTTTCTGTCACGAGGCGCGCGAGGGTTAGTGAATACTCCAGCTCCCAATGCCTCCGATCGGCTGCAATCCGTCTCGGACCATCTCAATCAATCCTGCTTTTGCATCACGCTCGACCGCGCGTCGCTGTGCGAGGCGTTGGAGCGCGAGGCAGGCGACACAGAGTTCTGTGAGACGTTCATCCACCCGAGAACCCACTTGTTCTCGAACGTGCCGGTTTTTCTTCCGGCCAGCGCAGTCGCCGAGATGCAAGAAGTCGTGGCGGCTGTGGAGGCGACATCCCGGCTCGCGGCATACCAGACGGCCGCTCTGTCTTGGGCGCCCGAATAGCGCGGATAGATCATGGTCCGCTCGGCGCGCTGATGGGTTACGACTTTCATCTCGGCGAAGACGGTCCGAGGCTGATAGAGGTCAATACGAACGCTGGCGGAGCGTTTCTCAACGCCCTACTTGCACGGGCGCAGCGCGCTTGCTGTGCCGAGCTAGCGCCGCCCCTTATGCCGGGGGCGCACAGCTTTGAGGATGCGGTATTCCGCATGTTCCAGCACGAGTGGAAGCGCCAGCGGGGAGACGGCGCGGCCCGCCGTATCGCGATCGTCGACGACAGTCCGGAGGAACAATATCTTTATCCCGAGCTTGTGCTAGCGCGGCATGTTCTGTCCGAGCGTGACGTCGACGCCGTCATCGCCGACGCCAGCGATCTTTGCTATGAGCGCGGCCGGCTGAGGCTCGACGGGGAGGTTATCGCCCTCGTGTATAATCGTGTCACCGATTTCGCGTTCGAGCAGCCGGAGCACAAGGCTCTGCGGGAGGCCTATCGGGATGGCGCCGTCGTCGTCACGCCGAACCCGCACAACCACGCCCTGCTTGCCGACAAGCGCGACCTTTCACTTCTCTCCGACCCGTCGGTGCTCGAGGCCTGGGGCGTGGAACCGGAGCTTCGCAACCAACTTAAGGCCATTCCGCGAACCGTCTTGGTAACGCCCGAAAACGCGGATGCCCTGTGGAAGTCTCGCAAGGACATGTTCTTCAAGCCCACGGGTGGCCACGGCGGCAAGGCGGTCTACCGCGGCGCTAAGGTAACGCGTAGCGTATGGGCAGAAATCACGCGTGGAGGTTACGTGGCGCAGACTTTGGTACGGCCGAGCCAACGCATGGTTGCGGCGGACGGCTCGCCCGAGGCGCTCAAGATGGATGTCCGGCTCTATACCTACGACGCGCAGGTGCTTCTTGTGGCGGCGCGCCTCTATCAAGGCCAGACCACCAATTTTAGGACGCTTGGCGGCGGGTTTGCCTCAGTGTTCATCATCTGACGCGAGCGTGTTCAGCTGATACTGATCAATGTTGACTGATGCCGGCCAAGATAAAATCTCTTCGATTAAATTAGGTGCTGTCGCCATGCATGATTGGATGAACGGCTGGGGCATGGGTTTCGGCTTTATCTTCTGGCTCGTGATCCTTGCTTTGATCTTTGCTGGAGTGATGTGGTTCTTGCGTTCGCAATCGGATCCGGGCAGTCAGCGTTCATGAGATCGCCGCTCCACAGGGCCTTGATGTGCTTGAAGAGCGTTACGCGCGCGGGGAAATTGACCGCGATGAGTATCTCCAGAAGAAACGCGGCATGAGAGATTGAGTGGCGTCAGCCGACCTATTCGAGCAGCACGCATGAGAACCCGCTTCCGAGCCTTTGAAGACCAAAGACGTTTGCCTCTTGTATTTCCGACTGATCCAAAGCGTCCCATAATGGCAGTCCAGT
>CAZUKP010000293.1:0-1986 GCA_964620915.1 uncultured Hyphomicrobium sp.
GAAGTCGTAACGATTGTTGCCTTGGAACCGTTCCATCGATCGGACGTTTAGTCCTTAGCGTCGTCCGGCAGGGGGGTTGCCAATGACAAGTCACGCGCGCTTCTTCAAAGTTTGGTGCCATCGCTATCCTGGCAGCATTTTTGGTGCTGGCTCGAGCCCCGTCATCCGTAACGGTGCGTTTCTCTGCTTCGACAGCGAGCAGAGAGCTCAGGCCGAATGCGATGCGCTGAATGCGCAACGCAACGACATGCAAGTGCGCTATAGCGTCGAAGCAAGTCATGTCGAAATTGCCGCGCCGCTACAGGCGCCCGCACGAGCCCAAGCTCCATCCTTTTTGATACCGGCGATGGCTCCGAACTACGGGCTTGGTCATCAGATGCAGGCCTTCCGCGCCGTGAGCAGTGACGGGCAAAAAATGGACGCCAACCCGTGATGCGGCCCATCGCGGCGCAAACGTCATGCTCCTAGATCGGTGATCCAATAGTGCGCCAGGGCTGAAGCTGTTGCTCTGACGCACGGGGTGGCGCAGACTTCGGAGATGGTCCGCGCCGCCATTGCCTTCGCCATCGCCGTCACGCTGCTCCTGGGCGCCTGCGAGGAACGAACCGAAGACACCGAGGCAGGCGGCGATCCGGCGGTCACCCTGGTTCTGGTCGGGGATGTCGGACTCAACATCAGACGCGCTCCGGTTCAGGCCGACGGCTTTCATGTTCCCGACAGCGATCGCGTCTATAGCTGGCAGGAGCTGACCGCGGGCATCGCGCCGCTGATCGACGGAGATTTTAACTTCATGAACTTGGAGACGGTGGTGACCGACTCCAACGAGATCAAGGCAGCGAGGAAAGGATACAACTTTCGGTCACACCCGGACGGCGTGCGTCATTTCGTCGATATCGGCTTCAACCTGATGTCGCTCGCCAACAACCACAGCTTCGACTACCGCAACAGGGGCATACGGCAGACGCTGCGGCACGTGGACAGTTTCCGGTCCAGCGGGCTGCTTGGTCATGCCGGCCTCGGCATGAATGCCGATGAAGCCGCGAAGCCCGCAATCGTCGAGAAGGGCGGCGAGTCGATCGCGTTGTCGGCTATTGGTATCGGCTGGAGGAGATACCAGGCGGGCAAAGACAAGCCCGGCCAGCTCAACCCGTGGGATGAAGCCCAAGTCGACTTCGTGACCCGCAAACTGCGCGACACGCCTGCAAGCCTTCGCGTTCTGTCGATTCACGGAGGGATAGAGCGCGATGTGCGGCCGGAGGAGAATCTGCGTAAAGCCTGGCGCAGCATGGTCAACGACGGTGGCGTCGAACTGATCGTGGGCCATCATGCCCATGTGGCGCGCGGCGTCGAACGCATTGGCGACAACGTGATCTTTTGGGGCCTCGGCAATTTTCTGCTGCTGGGCGATCGCGATCTGGGCCGAGTCTGGTCGTACACGCTCTGTCGCGATTTCGGTCTGCTCGCGCGGATTTACCTGCTCCCGCACGGCAAGGGCACGCTTCGCCCGCGTGCCGTCGAGATCGTCCCGATCACAGGCGTCAGCACGCTGCCGAAGCCGTTTCCCGTCGGCGAGGCGAGCGAGCGCGTCGAGGTCATCAATTATCTTTCGGCCATGCTCGATGATCCTGCGAGCGGCGCAATCGGACTGCGGTTCGCTCCGCAGAAAAACGGCAGCGGCCTTTTTTGTTTCGAAGGCGCCGCAGCGGACCCCGGCAAGATCGGCGAGCTTTGCCGCGGATTTGAGCTGCCGTCGCCCCCGAGCGACGAGCGCTTGGCGCGCATCGAGAAAGCGTGCCGCGTGCTGACCCAAGCCGAGCGTAACCCGAGGCCGTTATACGGGCCGCCGCCGCAAGAGTAGCGTGCGCGTTGAACGCGTGCTTCAGCTTCCGGACACGCTGATTGTATGGTGAGCCCGCAGGGATTCGAACCCTGGACCCCTTGATTAAAAGTCAAGTGCTCTACCGGCTGAGCTACGGGCTCTTCTCC
>CAZUKP010000294.1:0-1975 GCA_964620915.1 uncultured Hyphomicrobium sp.
CCGGGATGGTTTCACAGTTCAAACAACTTGATTCTGAGGCAAAGCGTACATTCACAGAAATGGAGCGCAAACAAAAAGAAGCTTCAGATCGGATGGCGCGTTATGCCAAGATTGCTGGTGCGGCTATCGTCGGACAGCAGGCTCTTAAATGGGTAGTGACACAAACAAAGCAGGTCGCCGCCCTTGCTGACGTGTATCATAAGATGGCGCAGCGTGTCAATCTTAGCGCCGAGTACCTTCAAAAGATGAATTACATTTCTAACCTCGCCGGGTCGAGCATTCAGCAATTAGAGATGGGATTTCGTGTTTTGGGAAGGCAGGCGTATCAAGCGAGTATCGGGTTGATCGAGGGAACGCGGATGTTCGATGAGTTAGGGGTAAGTGTGACAACGGCGGATGGCTCCCTCAAATCGATGGAAACTTTGATGGACGAAGTCATGAGCAAGTTGGGCGGCATGACCGATAAAACAAAGCAGATTGCTTTGGCGCAGCAACTCTTCGGGCGATCAGGAACGGCAATGCTCCCTATTGTCAATCAAGGTAGTGAGGCATTGAAAGCGCAAGCCGACGAGGCGGAGCGCCTTGGCATCGTTATGAGCGAAGGCACTGTTGACGCAATGGCACGCTTTCAGGATTCGATGACCAAGCTTGAAGGTATTCTCAATGGATTCAAGGCGCGTGCCCTCACACCGGTTGTCGAGGGGTTCAGCGACTTCATGGACAAAATAACGAACCCCGAAAAGTACAAACGGATTGCAGAAATCCAAGCTCGCATTGATAGTCTGTCAGCCGAGCGTGGCGGTCGCTCGTCCAAAGTTCTCGAGTTAAGACAAAAAAGGGCAGCTGCCGTCAAAGCTGGGCGACGTCCTACATTTATTCGTGGGATAGATAGTCTGATCGCTGGCGAGATGAAGCGATTTGGCGCAGGCGGTTCGGAAATGATGGAGCTTGAGAAAGAACTTGAAACGCTTAGAGGCGGAGCCGTGCCTCCCGCAACTTCCTCGGAGGATGATGATGATGAGAATGGTGGTGGTGGAAAAACAACGCCAACCAATCCATATAGCGGGTTTGGTCTTACTCGGCGCGTAGGGCAAGTTGACATCGTCGGAGAGATGCGGGAAGCACAAACAGCCGCACTCAAATCGCGAGCTACAATGGCGATGCGAGAATCAGCCGAGATTGAACAACAGTGGCTTGACAATATGATGGAGCGTTTTATCACCACAAAAGAAAAGAAGCTTGAACTCGAGAAGAAATACGCGGATGAGCAGGTCGCGGTTGTACAGCGAATGGCGGACGCGGAAGCTGCAATCGCAGAAAACCTTATGAACTTTATGACGGCAAGCGGTGAGAACAAATCTGCTGCCGCGCGTAACTTTATGAAGACTTCCATCTTGACAGTGATGCAAGCTATTATGTCAATCGCAGGAGGGGCGCTCGGTCCTGGCGGCTCTGCAATGATGGGTTTGGTGGGCGGCTTGATGAAGGGAGGAATTGGCGCAATGGCGACCGGTTCAGACAATTGGGGTGGCGGCTACGCCCTTGTTGGCGAACGCGGACCGGAGATCGCACGACTGCCTGCCGGGTCACGCGTCGCCAATGCCGCGGAGTCACGGCATGGACGCCCTGGGGACGCCGGTACGGTCACTCTACAACTAAACATAGCCGACGGTGCTCGCGTAGATAGAGACGCTTTAGATAGCGCTGTAGGGCGCTTGGAGCGATTGCGGGATGACCTGCAAGAAGCAGCTGATATGAATCTAATTGACTTTGGGAGGCTCATTCGTGTCTGATGGTAAAGTGACATTCACGCGGAGCGGCAACGTCTCCGAGTTTAGTATGCCCGTGCTTCCATACACGACCTACCTCGATTTCAGATGTGAACTCCCGACTCTTGACACTGGTAGACGGGTGGCATACGATTATGGCGCGAATTATGACGCTCGGTCGTGTGTCTGTACGTTCCTCCTTACAG
>CAZUKP010000295.1:0-1971 GCA_964620915.1 uncultured Hyphomicrobium sp.
CGCCAGTGCATCAGCGAGCTCCATTTCCAGCTCCATGCATTCAAGGCGCAGGTAATAGTCGAGCCCCTCCTTGAGGTGGGCGAGCACAATTCGCCCCGTTAGGATTGGGTGATTGTTGGTAACGTTGGCGTCTGCATACATGAGACCGTGTTCTAGCTCGACCTCAAGGCCGAGCTTGAAATCGTCCAGCGGTATGTTGAGAGCTTCACCACCAACAATCTTTCGAATAATTTCGGCCTCGCCGCCCTCGACCTCGATGTCTTTCAGGTCAGTCCAGTCCCTTATTCCGATTTCCTGGCAGACTCGCTGGACTTCTTCTGGTGTGACGTAAGTGTAATCAGGCATGTTCTCTGGCGCTCCAGTTGCTGGGTATTCGCTGCCAAATGGTAGCGGCACGGTTTCGACACGACCGAGACTGTTACGTACCCTTCCCGGGATCGTCTGTCGGTTCCCGGTCCAACACCTTTTGCCCAGTAAACATGGCCGAGACGATGCCACCTCCTTCGCGCAACTCTGTCACGACCACTCCGGCAATATGAATGACGATCAGAACAAGAAGGGCATAGAAATTCCAGTAGTGAATGGTCACAAATGGCGAGCGAAAGGCGCGCATTGCATCCCAGGACGCGACATCTATTCCTGTCTTGTCGTAGGGGGCAATCGTTGAAGGATCGACCCCCGGCGCGGCAATCCAACTAGCAATCCAGTGACCGAACGGCGGGTAATAGATATCCGTTCCGGCAAGAACAAGGCCCGTGACAGCCTGCAATGCGAGGAGGGTAAGGAGTAGCGAAATCATAGCGCGCGCAACTGGATTGTGTCCGAGATAGGGATGCACATCCCCACGGATTAGGTCCTTAAGATAGTTCTTGAGCGCTGCTTCGTAGCCGGTGCGGAAGGGAAGGAGGGCGGACCACCTTGCGTGGCGATTTCCGATGAAGGCCCAAATGAGACGCCAAGCCAAATTGAGGACGAAGACATAGCCAAACCATACGTGGGTAGTCTTCAGGAGGATCTTACCGCTATCGGTTACGCCCAGTTCCTTGTCATAGAGGATAACGGTACCGATGGCGGCCAGGCCAAGAACGCAGACGAAGTTGATCCAATGAAACCAGCGCGTAGGCATGTCCCACACTGAGTAAGACTGGAGGCTTCGATGGGACATCTGTGTTGCCTCGCGCTCGGCCATTCTTATCTGACTGCTTCTGTTTTTGCGATCGCGCAATACCTGGCGGGCAGTTGCCGCAGTTTGATCTAAATCAAACTATCCTGGCTATGCACCACACAAACTTGGCAGCCGTGGGAGTAGGGATTGGTGAACCAAAAGAATGCGGGGGATTTTGGGCCGCGACCGATTGATGGTGTCGGGAGATGAAAGCAGACGATGACTTATTATATGGCAACCAAAGTTAAGGCATCAGACATCGACGATGCTGTCGCGGCAGTTACCGAGGCACTCAAGGTCGAAGGCTTTGGGATACTCACGGACATCGACGTTGAGGCGACGATGAGGAAAAAGCTTGATCGAGAATTTAGGCCCTACCGAATTCTTGGGGCCTGCAATCCTCCGCTAGCTCATCAGGCGTTGAGCGCCGAGGATAAGATCGGAACCATGCTGCCGTGCAATGTCATCGTTCAGCAGTCGGGTAGCGATTTCGAAGTGGCCGCCGTTGATCCAGTTGCATCAATGTCGGCAGTGGACAACCCAGCACTCGGCCCGCTCGCCAAAGAGGTGCGCGAAAAGCTTCGACGTGTAATCGATGCCCTATGAGGCTAACTTCCTTTGCTCAAGATAGGTAAACCAGTCGTGCCCGCTCATTGAACTTTACGGAGTGGGCGCACGCCACAGGCGGACGCGGAATGTCCGCTTTGGGTCAGAAGCTGACACGGCTCGTGTTCCGACCAACGTCCGCTAAGGGTCACTAACGGACGTGCTCGATGGTGAGCCGCTGAGTCCGCTTTATCCACGAA
>CAZUKP010000296.1:0-1966 GCA_964620915.1 uncultured Hyphomicrobium sp.
CCGACCGTTCTTGAAGGGTGGGGGCCGGAAACGCCGCCCTTCCACTGGGTTGTATACGACAAGACCGGAGCCAGCATCGTCATCGAGCCGGTTGGCGGCAAACTCGTTGTCCACGACAATCCGCTCGGTGTGATGTCGAACTCGCCGACCTTCGATTGGCATATGACCAATCTGCGCAATTATATCGCGCTCAATCCGCGCAACGTGCCGCCGATCACAATCGACGGCCAAACCTTCCAACAGTTTGGCCAGGGCAGCGGCATGCTCGGCTTGCCCGGCGATTTCACGCCTCCTTCGCGGTTTGTCAAAGCCGCGGTTTTCAGTACGACCGCCATCCCGTCCGACAATGCCGAAAAGGGCATTGAGCAGGTCTTTCACATCCTCAACAATTTCGACATCCCGATTGGCGTCGCGCGTGAGGAGAGCGATGGTGTCATGCACACCGATTACACGATGCTCACCATGGCGCGCGATCCGAAAAATTTGCGCTACTACTACAAATCCTACGACGACCAGACGATCCGCATGGTCGATCTGAAGCAGTTCGATCTTGACGCCAAAACTATCAAAATGCTGAGTACCAAGAGCAAGCAGCCCACGGTCGATATGAGTGAGCAGTTCCAATAAGCGACCAGCGGGGCTCAGACGAAGCGTCATTTAGTTTCGCGTCGCCTGTACCATGTCCGCTAATGGCACTTAGCGGACATCGACTCCGGCGGTGAGCATGTCTGCTCTCGGGGGGTAAAGCGACCATGCTTGCCAAGGTGCGGAGCCCCCGGCGTCATCCGCCGCCTCTTGATCGCGAAGTACAGTAAAGTCCGGTGGGCGAGGCTCGTGCGATCCAGCTTCGCCCGAGAAATTACAGGAGCAGGGAGACATGCGCGATCAGGCCCATTTATCCGCTCTCTATGACACCGGGGAGGGGTCTCAAGGTACCTCGACAGGTTCTGGTGATCTCGGCTTCGCGACGTAGCCGCCTTTGCGACCAGAGGTCTATTGAAGTCTATCGGCGCCTTGGCTCTGGTGGGGGCCGGGTGTCCCTATACCTGGGGGGCAGGCGTCCCTAGCTCGATAGACTTGAACACCTAATCTGGGCCTCCTAGTGCGGGAGGCGCGAAAGATACCTTTTGTACGTCAAAGTGCCCTTTACGCCCGCACCTTGGCGCAAGTCATTGTTTCGTTGGGGAAGTGAGACAACTCCCGGGCCCACCACTTGTTACGTTGAAAAGACCTGTGTCCTTTAAGGCACAGGGTCGGGCAAAAATGTCTCCCACATAACGATCGCCGCTTCACTGACGGCCAAGCCGTGTTAAGTGTCGCATCGGGTGCTTAAGCGCTCGATTAGTCATGCGTACGGGGGCTGTTATGCGTAGTTCACACCCAAGCTTTGGGATTCGATTCCACACATTCACCGTTTTGGCAGCTGCTGTTCTTCTGGGAACGGCTGCGCAAGCAGCTGATCTCGGGGTGCAGCCGCTACCGCCACTCTCTGCACCGGTCGAGAGCTGGACCGGAGCCTCGCTCGCCGTTGGCGGTGGCATAGGCATTCTCACTGCCAATGTTAAGGGCGATGCATCGCGAACGGACACGTTCGGCGACTGTCTCGAAGACGTGCAGGACCCTTGCGACTTCGTTCCGTTCGACGGGCTGGACCCGACGTTCATCTCGCAGTTCCACCAGCTGAACGTCAACGACCTCGATGGCGACGGTATTTTCGGCACGATCCAGGCTGCCTACGATTGGCAGGTTGCGTCGCAATGGGTGTTGGGTGTCTTCATCGACGCCGACCTCTACGACATTAACGGGCATGCCAGACAGACAAGCTCTGTCGCAACCAGTGGTCTTAGCTTCGATATCGCCGAGCTGAATGACGACTTTGCTTTCACCCTTGGCAACGCCACGCTCGATGCCCAGATCGGGATCGATTGGTCGCTCACACTCGGCGGGCGCTTCGGCTGGCTGGCAA
>CAZUKP010000297.1:0-1950 GCA_964620915.1 uncultured Hyphomicrobium sp.
ATGAACCGCATCGGCGGTGTGCCCTGGCATCTCACTTTCTCCTTCGGCCGCGCGCTTCAGCACGCGCCGCAGGTAGCGTGGGCCGGCAAGACGGAGAACGTCCCGGGAGCCCAGGCCGCTTTCCTGCACCGCGCCGAGATGAACGGACTTGCTACGCTCGGCAAGTGGACGCCGGAGATCGAGAAGAAGGCGGCGTGAAGTCGAGCTAATCCTGTCAAGGACAGTCACCGTGCCTTGGCTAACGGCCGCAGGCGTGTGCCGGGCCCGCGCATGATCTGGAGCACAATGAAGGAAGCCACGGCCAAGGTGGATAGGCCGAGGCTCCCACTCTCGCCAAAAGGAGAGGGCTCTCAACTCAGGGTTAAGCCGAGAGCACGGTTGTATACCCGGCGAGCGACCAAAGTGGATGCTACTTTAACCGAACGCATTCGGGTGAGACGGTGGCCAGAGAAGTGCGCAGTTGTTGCTGATTTGCCTCAGTTCGTCAAATTTCCCCGGACGGCCTGGAACTAAATGGTCAGACGGTGGTTTTTGGACAAGGTATCGGCAGCGGCCTCTAAAAGCCCCCCAGCTTTCTGTGCCCCCCGAGACCCAAAAGCCCGGCCTTTAGCCGGGCTTTTCTTTTAGACTGGTTCGCAGGGTCGGCTTCGCGAGCGTGGCCTGGACAGCCAAATGTGGAGGGGAACTGCCACGTTTGAGTTTCGGGAAGAAACAACATCGACGAAGCAACATCCTAGGAACGATATGTCGACCGTTAACTTAACCTCCCTGGGCGCTAAGGGCGATGGCAAGACTGACGATACTGACGCCTTCAACAAGGCGCTGCGCACTGCGCAAGGTAACAAGCTGGCAGTTCCAGCGGGACACTACATGATCGATGCGACGAAGAGCCTACGGCCCTATTCAAACACAGTGATCGAACTGGACCACAATGCACTACTCGAGGTCATTCCGAACGGGGACAAGAGCTACAAGGTGATCTGGCTGCGCGAGTGCGACAACGTCACGATCCGCGGTGGGACACTGAAGGGCGACCGCAATAAACACCAAGGGTCGGATGGCGAATGGGGTATGGGAATTCATATCGGCTCCGGCTGCAAAAACGTCACGGTCGACAGCGTCCATTCGCGTGAGATGTGGGGTGACGGCTTCTACGTCGGCGGTCAGAGCGCACCCAAAAGAGTGACGATCCGCAACTGCGTTGCTGATTTCAATCGACGTCAGGGCCTTTCGATTGTCTCTGGTGAGCACATAGCGGTTGTCAACAATACGTTCTCAAACACGCGCGGCACGCGTCCCGAAGACGGCATCGACATCGAGCCGAACAAGAACGGTCCAGGCGTGCTCAATGTTCTGATCCAAGGCAATAGGTTCACCAATAATGGGCAAGTCGGGGTAGAGATCGCTGGCAAATGGGCGGCAGTTTGCCACATCACCATCAGCAACAACCATTTTTGTGGACAGCGCCCGCTTAAGATCGGGCACGTTCGCTCAGACTATGAGCAGCCTTTGCTGTCAAAGGCGCTCTGCCTTTTCCGAAGCTATGCCCTGGAACAGACTGACTGCCATGTGCCGTGAATGTTGCCGAACTTCCAATACAGAACGAGCGACAGCAGGAATTAAGCGTGGATGAGGAGGAGCAATTCTTCTGCGCTGCCCGCACGATTAGACTGTCAGTAAGCGTATTGGCTTGGCTTGGACACCGGTCCGTAGGAATTTTTTGGCGAGCCCTGTTCATACCCATTCGATGATGGCACTCCCCGATACTGGGAAGAAGCGTAGGGATCGGGATATCGTGATCCAGACGGCGGGTAGGGGTTGGAGTATCCTGATTGAGGCGGTGGGTAGGGATCGGAATATCGTGATCCAGACGGCGGGTGGGGGTTCATATGTCCCGATTGAGACGGTGGGTACGGATTCGAATACTGCGGCTGAGATTGTGGGTATGGT
>CAZUKP010000298.1:0-1943 GCA_964620915.1 uncultured Hyphomicrobium sp.
CGCGCACGTTCAATGAACGCGTCTGCGCGCGAAAATTTCGCCCGCCCAGCCAGGCGCCGGTGTTCGCCGATAAGCTGGCTGTTCGCGAGTTTGTCAGGTCGAGGGTCGGCGATGAGGTCCTGACGCGACTCTACTATTCCGGAGACCGTCCCGATCGCATCGACTACGCGGCACTGCCGACAAGGTTCGTTTTGAAGGGAACGCACGGGAGCGGACCGGAACTGCGGGCTTTCATTTGGGACAAGTCCGCGCTTTCACGAAAAGCTCTCTGCGACCTGGGGTGGCGGATTTTGCGGCGCCGCTGCGGTTTGGAAGTCAATGAACCGTGGTATACGGAATTACCGTCGCGTCTCATGATAGAAGAGATGCTCTTAGAGGACGGGCAAATTCCTCCCGACTACAAGTTCTATGTCTTCGCCGGGCAGGCCCTCTACGTCCAAGTGATTGATGGCCGGCACAGTGAAACGCCACATAGCCGCTTCTACGACCGTAACTGGTGTATTCAACCTTTCATGCGGGAAGGCTATGGCGAGGCGTTTGATTTCGAACGACCGCCCAATCTCAGCGAATTGGTCTCGGTGGCCGAGGCTCTCGGCGCTGATTCCGAGTTCGTCAGAGCTGATCTATATTCTGTGGGAGGCCGGGTGGTGTTTGGCGAGCTTACCCTTGCTCCGGGTGCCGGGTGGGTCCCGTTCAGCCCTCCGCGCTATGACAATATCCTAGGCGGTCATTGGCCCGATAAAAGGCAAACAAAACCATCAGGTTAGCCACGTGGCAGTAATGACACAGGTAAGCACAAAAGGCACCACGCTCTTCACTGGTGTCTTGAAGTGGCGCGCTACCCATGCACACTAATTCACGCCCATCCGATCCAAGTCTCGCGTCTTTGGAGGGCGACCATTGGCTTGAAAGCCTGCTCTTTGGGGGGGTGGGTTGCTCAAAAGACGCGAGCAATACGTCGGAAGAACGGAGGAGGCTGCCCTTTCAAAGGAAGAAAGCGGCACCGTACTCCATGTCATTACCGGCCTCGACACGGGCGGAGCGGAAGCCATGCTTGTGCGCCTGGTCGTTGCCGCCGAACTACGCGGATCGGTGAAGAATATCGTTGTTTCTCTCCTCGATGACGGGTCTCACGCGAACAAGCTCCGTGAGGCAGGCATCGAGGTCCATAGCCTGGGCCTAGACCGGCTGTCTCGTTTTCCCAGCGCCTTCATCAAACTGGTGCGGCTCATGCGACGGGTCCGTCCTGACCTACTCATGACGTGGCTATACCATGCGGACCTTTTCGGGACGCTTGCCGCCATGGTGAGCGGCATTGGCATGAGGAGGGTCATTTGGAATCTGCGTTGCTCCAACATCGACTTTGCTCGTCACGCGTGGACGACACGTTGCGCCGTAAAGATCTTGTCTTGGTTATCGCCTTTACCGAGATTGGTTTCGGTCAATTCCAAAGCTGGACGGCGGGCGCATGAGGCGCTCGGGTACCGTCCTCGCGGTTGGGTGCTGCTGCCAAATGGTCTGGACCTCGAAGAGTACCGACCCGACGGACGAGACCGCGTCTTGGTGCGAAGCGAGCTTGGGCTTGATGCCACGACCTTTGCGGTTGGTGTGATCGCCCGTGCAGACCCGCAAAAAGATCATGCGACCCTGCTTGAGGCCGCAAAATTGGTTTCGGCAAGATGCCCGCACATTCGATTTGTGCTCGTAGGCCGTAATACCGACCGGCTTCCGCCCTTAGATCGCGTGATGGCTCTTGGCGAGCGGCATGACATACCGCAGCTTCTGCGGGGCCTGGATGCTGTTGTGCTTAGTTCCGCCTATGGCGAAGGCACACCAAATGTGCTCGCCGAGGCTATGGCGACAGGCGTTCCTTGCGTAACGACCGATGTCGGTGATGCAGCTGTGCTTGTGAAGGAGTCCGGACTCATCATCTCGCCGCGGAA
>CAZUKP010000299.1:0-1940 GCA_964620915.1 uncultured Hyphomicrobium sp.
GTCCGGGTTTACACGTCTGTCTTTCCCTGTCCGTTATTGGCACTTAGCGGACATCCATTTCGGCGCTGAGAATGTCCGCTTTTGGGGGTTATAGATTAGCTTTGGGCTCGCGTACTTGAGCCGCCCTGCCGATCTCGGAAGAAACCCCCTCGCTAAGTATTCGGGCGAATCACAACGTCGCTTCTTCCCCTTTTCCCGCTTAGGCCGCCTGGTTCGCTTGGGCTCGATTTTCAACCTTGAGGCATTCAGGAAGCGTCAAATCAACTTGGTCATTGCTAGGCAAGGTGGCCACGTCAGAAAGCTGGCCATCTTGGCCATCTTCGTTGTTTTGAGGGGTGGTTTTTCCGGGAAGGTGGCCAACTTGGCCACTTTTTGGGGTGGCCATCTTGCTTGCCTCAGGCGAGGACCAAACCCACCGCCATTGCCCGTCTTCGGCTTGCTCGCGCCTCGTTCGAACCCCTACACGCTCTTTAGCCCTGCGGACTGTCCGCCATGCTATGCCAGCGTCTTCGGCCTCTCGTTCGACTTGCTTGGCCGTCTTCGGCCCATCGGCCAAAAGCTCCCGCAAGAACGCCTCAGCTTCTTGGCGCGGCAACCCGCCGCTGTCGGCTTCTGCCGCCAAGGCGTCTTTGGCCGTTATGTCAACCGGCTCCGGTTCCCAATCGATACGTGAAGTCACGATGTCATCGCCAACGATGGTCTGCCGGACCTTGCAAGCCAGCCCTTGCGGCTCGGGCGCGAGATTATTTTTGACTCCCAATAAAAGTCGGCGCTCCCGGTTTCCGTCTTCCGGGTCTTCGACCAGGGCAAAAGCCATTCTGGGCGCACCAACAAAAGCAATCGAACCGATAAACCGATGGATGGGCTTAGAGCCGATAGCCGCGCCCGACTTGCTGAAATGCGTCACCGATAAAATGGCAACACCCGTCCGGTCTGCCATCGCGCTTAGCGGTTCTAGCACGCCCCTAATTTCAGAATTGTTGTGCGAGTTAGTCTTGCCGAGATAGGAACTGATCGGGTCGATCTGGACCAACGCCACGTCGCCAAGCTCTTTAATTTTGCGCTCTAACAATTCTATGTCCTGCTCAAGATTGAAGCTGCGGCTTGAGTCATGGGTTTTCTTGACGGCAGAGATCGTGTGAATGCTGCCCAGGTCTGCCTTTGCCGCGTGAAGACGCGGAACAATGGTATTAGACTCACTGTCTTCTGCCGACAGAATCAAAACAGACCCTTTTGGCGCGCGGCCTTCACCGCATGGCCATTCGCGGCCCATGCTGATCTGTGCGGCGATGTAGGTTGACAGTTGCGACTTGCCGGTCCCCGGTTCGCCCGCGATGCAAGTGTGAGCGCCAACGGCAACCCTTCCCGGCCAAAGCCACTCGACCGGCCTCATTTCGATTTCAGAAGCGCAACGGCAAACGAGTTCGCCGGGGTCGCCATCTTTCGGAATGGTGCTCATGCGCTCGCCCTCCTTGCATCAAGGAAGTCGGCAAGCGCTGAGGTGAGCCGGCACCAAGACCGGCAATCATCGGGCAAGCATTCGTCGCCCGGATCGGCATAGCAAATGCGAAAGTCTAGGGCTTCTCTTTGTGCGGCCAGTTCATCAAGAACACGAGACCAGGCGATAAACCGTGCCCTAACCATCGCGAGCGCCGCGCTTCCACCCTTGCAGGGGGCGTCGCCGTGGCCTATAACCGACCCCGTCGCGACTTCGTTTGTCTCTGTTACCTTCTTTGCAGCGCCGCCCTGCCTCGCAAGTTGGGCGGCGTTTGCTATTCCCGGTGGCCTGTCCTTAGTCGGGAAAAATCTCGTAACGCATTGTTCTCTCATAGTGCCTTTTCTCCTTGGTTGGGAGAAAAGCGCTTTGAAATCAATTAAGCGGGGTGGACTCTGACTCCGTCAATCTAGGTTCGAATCCTAGTCCCCCAGCCATTTAGATC
>CAZUKP010000300.1:0-1926 GCA_964620915.1 uncultured Hyphomicrobium sp.
CGAACGCCGCCTGCCAGATTGTTCCAACAGATGCGAAGATCCGCGCGCCAAGTCGACGGTTTGGGTTGGAATGGTGACTATGGGGCTGGGATCATTGATCCGTTGGCGGCCGCACGCGAATTCGAATTGATCCCGACGAGTTAGCCTGGGTCACATTTAGCGTTGAAAGCGGGGCTCAGAACGCCGGACCGAAGCGGTTGGAACGCGGGAAGCCTTTCGGCGCAAGTCGGCCGGCTTGCGCGCGCACACCCTGCCATTCACGCAGCTCGCTCCAGGACAACGTGAAGGTGCGCCCCGCGGAATCGAGCCACGTGAGGCCATCCTTCTTGGCAAAGACGCGCACGTCCGATAGCCCGCCATCCTTGTAGCGCTGCAAGATCATGCCCTTGCCGCGCGTCATCTCGTTCACCTCGTCCAGCGCAAAGACCAACAGTTTGCGGTTCTCGCCCACGACGGCCACGTGATCGCCCTCAACGGGAACGCACACGCGCGCCTCATCGGGCTCGCTCACGTTCAACACCTGCTTGCCCTTGCGCGTTGACGCCACGACGTCGTCTTCGGGCACCACGAACCCATAGCCGCTGGTCGACGCAACGAGCAGCTTGCGGCCCGGCTGATACTTGAATAGCTCCGCTACATCGTGGTTGGCTTCCAGATCGATCATCAAGCGCACCGGCTCGCCATGCCCGCGCCCGCCCGGCAACAGGTTCGCCTCCAGCGTGAAGATCTTGCCATTCGTCGCCAACACCAAGAGCTTGTCCGTCGTCATCGACTTGATGGCCCGCATCAGGCTATCGCCCTGCTTGAAGTCGAGCTTGGAGGTATCGTCCACGTGCCCCTTCAGGGCGCGGATCCAACCCTTCTTCGACAACACAACGGTGATCGGCTCCTTTTCGATCATCGCCTGATCGAGATCGACCTCGATTTCGGGCGCGTCCGCAAACGAGGTCCGCCGCGCACCCAGCGCCGTCTTTTGGGAATATGTCTCGCGCGTCGCCTTCACCTCCTCGGCAATGCGCTCCCACTGCAGCTCTTCAGACTTCAAGAGCTTCTTGAGGTCGCGCCGCTCGCCCGTCAGCTTGTCGTGCTCGGCCCTGATCTCGATCTCTTCCAGCTTGGACAGTGACTTCAATCGCAAATTCAAGATCGCGTCGGCCTGCACCTCGGTAAGCTTGAAGCGCGCAATCAACTTTGCCTTCGGGTCGTCCTCGAAGCGTACGATTTTGATCACCTCGTCGATGTTGAGGTAGGCGATCAGGTATCCGTCCAGCACCTCCAACCGATGCTCGATCTTCCTCAAGCGGAACTGCGAGCGGCGCACCAACACCTCGATGCGGTGCTCGAGCCACTGGCGCAGCACATCGCGCAGGTTCAAAACGTTGGGGATCTGCCCGCCCGACAGCACGTTCATATTGAGCCCAAAGCGCAATTCCAGCTCCGTCAGCCGGAACAGGCTTTCCATCAGCAAGACCGGATCGACCGCGCGGCTCTTGGGCTCCAACACGAGCCGGATCTCTTCGGCTGATTCATCGCGCACGTCGCCCAACAGCGGCAGCTTCTTTTCCTGCAGAAGCTCGGCGATGCGCTCGATCAGCTTCGCCTTCTGCACCTGATAGGGGATCTCGGTGACGACGATCTGGTAGGTGCCGCGCCCGGTGTCTTCCTTCTCCCACTTGGCGCGCAAGCGGAACCCGCCGCGGCCCGTCTTGTAGGCCTCAAGGATTTGCTCGCGCGGCTCAACCAGCACGCCGCCCGTTGGAAAATCGGGACCCGGCACGAACTCCACGAGCTTTTCCACCCGCGCATTGGGATGCTTGATCAGATGCAACAGCGCGGTGCACAGCTCCTCGGCGTTGTGCGGGGGAATGTTGGTCGCCATGCCGACCGCAATGCCCGACGACCCGTTCGCCAGCAGATTGGGGAACG
>CAZUKP010000301.1:0-1922 GCA_964620915.1 uncultured Hyphomicrobium sp.
TCGGCACAGCCACGAACAGAGCGCCGGTCAATTTGCCGTCTGCACCAACCATGGGCGCATACTTGGAGTCGTAGTCTTGGCCAAAAAGGTCGCCGGCCCGGAATAGAACTGCCTTTGCGACAACGCTTTGTAGGCCGCACTGTTGCGGTCAAGTTTCGTACCCACCGCGGATTGGCCGTCTAGCGTCAAGGTGGTTTGGGTTCGAACGAAGTCCGCACCGTCATAGGAAAATATCGTGGCTGCGAGTTCGTCCGCCCACGCAGCGACGTGTGGGGGACGCGTTGCGTAGAACTCTAAACAGTAAGGAGAAAGTCAGTAAAAATTAGAGCATGCGGGATTCAGACAAGCGCTTGAATTTACAAGGGCGCGTCCTAACTGGCAGAAACTGAACCGCGAAGGCGACGACTAAGACTTGTCTCACCACGCACCTCCAATCTCGGTGACGGCTTTAGCACCTGTCTCTTGGCATAAAATGTTTGACCTTATTTCCTTCTCGCCCAGAACCGCATGGCAGCGCAGATGTACAGCCCAGACACCTTCGAGTTCCCAGCACCATATCAATGAGGCGCATGACCTGGAGGGCTGGGCCTCGGAGCGGCGGGTCCAAAGCCCCCTCGAAGTTCGTTCGGGTAGGGGACTTTTCTGATCTGCGCCTCTCGCTTAGGCCTTACGCGCTTTTCAGTTCCTTCGGCGACATCTCCTTCATAGCTCTCGCAAGGCTTGCCTTTACTGGCTGCCTGCTGGGCACCTTCTTCCTCACATAGGGTTAGAGCTTCTTCTCCCACGCTCTGTTCTTGCGCTGTTGCTAACGTGGCGAGAGGTACAAAAGCTGCAAATGCGGACATAGCTGGACCGAGAAGGTTACGCATTGGAGTCACCTGGAAACGTCTATTGCGTTCAATCGCGTATACGTTCGCGCGGAGTATGATACGTAAGCAGACAGATTAACTCGTGATGTCCGATTTGGGCCGTTAACGGACATCTGGGCCTGCGTTTGGGATGTCCACTTTGCTCTCAAGAGCCGACATTTCGCGGGTCTGTGCGAATGTCAGCAAAGTGCATAAGCGGACTTATTAGCGCAAGCGGCAACCCAGCCAAAGTGAGTGTGAAGTAGCGGGGCATCTCGGACCTACTTTACGCATACACCGTCGATCAGCGTCACGACCTCTCTCATCCCGCGCAACGAGAACCGATGATTGATTGTTTCTCCAGATGAGGCGTGGCTCTCGACCATCATCGTGTCATTGCCCTTCATGTCATCGACAAGACGCTTTTCCACGTCGCTGCTTTCGATAAAGGCGCCACGACCCTTCGTGAACAAGCTGAACTCGTTTGAGCCGATGGTGACCTTGCTCTTTGAACCGGGCTCCAGATCGTAGGAAAAATGGATCCCGATCTCATTCTGAATATCGATTGCCGGGTGGTTCGATATGTAGATGCGGGCCCATTGTTGGGATCCAGAAACATCCGCCCCCTCCGAGAGGGCGAAGCATGTTTTTTCACCATCCTTGCTCTCAAAGGCTACCCAATCTTTATACTGACCAAGACGCGCTGCTTTGGAACTGGAGTCATCAAGCGCTTCGACTGGCGAAGCGAGAAAGAGCAAGGGGATCAGATAGACGCGAATCTTCATTAGGTTCTCCGCTTCCGCAGCAAGGCGATGATACTAGCGGTGCTTTACACGCTGCGCCGCATTTACCGTCGTCACTTCAATATCGATAATATTTCACTCGGTCGTCTCCACCATGCAGCGCGATGGGCTTTTGTCGTTACCGAAAATCTCACGCGCTTCTGCATTCGAGATGGGTTCGTCGAAGCCGATTGTTGAAAATCGCAGCTCTTTGAGACGGGGCACGTCTTCGCCGTCTAGCCACACAAAGTTTGACCGCTGAAGTGCCTCGACCTTTTCGGCATCGCGATAG
>CAZUKP010000302.1:0-1896 GCA_964620915.1 uncultured Hyphomicrobium sp.
CTACGGACTTTCACGTTCTCAGAGGAGGATTCTGCTTTCCGCGGTCCAGTACGAGTTGGCCGCCACTTACTACCGAAAGGGTCGCTTCGGTGCAGGACTCGGTGCGCTGGGAAAGTCTCTTCTCTATGCCCCGTGGAAACGACCCGGCCACGTACTGGCCGCGCTCAACACGGTTCGGACCGATATTCGGCGAGCGCTGACGGATGAGCCCAAAGGCTCCTAGTACTTGGCGTAGCCATGTTCTTTGATGATAGTGCCTTTTAAAGAGCGCGTTGAGCTCCCGCTTCGTCGCGGCGCGGCGGTCGTTGCTGCATTTGATCGATCGCGGTGGCGTCTCTAGCGTGGCGGCATCGAGCGCGCGCCATTGTTGCTTAACGAAAGCCCTTTCATGCCCCTCAATCGGCGCCAACATATTGGCGGTGCAAGTTGATGATCAAATCTTCAAAGGCGTCAGTGAAAGAGATCTTTTCGGCGAGCAGACGCGCTCGTGCCCGTGCTTTAGATTTCATGATGCCTTCGTCAGCCAACATTGCGCCGACCCGTTCGCTTAAAGTCCCCTTGTCAAGGATGCGTTCGATTAGGCCATACCGCTCGAGCTCTCGGGTGTGTCCGGCCTCAAGCGGATTCGCCAAGACTGTGGGCACGCCAAGTACCGCTGATTCCCCTGCAACGGTTATGCTTTCTGAGATGCATATCCGTGCGAAAGCGAGCAAATGGTGCAGGTCGTGCGGCGCCACTTTGATGGCTCCAGCCAAAGCCGTGTTGCCTGGATCGTTCTCCGAACTGAGAACAATCCTTTTTATCCCGCTTGCCCGAATGGTAGTGCTCAGCTTGGCAACTTCATCCGGCGTCAAACCGCAAACCCCGTGATCATGCAGTGCACGCCAGGCTATCAGCCGCAACACCACATACGGCTCCTCAGCTGAGAGACCATATTTCGAAAGGATAGTAGGATCAGGCTGAAACTCAGATGGATGAAGGTATGCTAGCGGTTCCAACGAGTTAATGCGCAATTGGCGTGCGCCCCAGTCTTTGTAATAGGACGTCGTTGTCACGATTTTCGAAGCAAATGGTATGAACAGTCGTTGCTGCAAGGTGGCGAACTCAGTGTCCTCATGCACAATGCGGGGGATCCGCATGAGCCACGCGACGTGGGTGATCGCGACTGAGTGAGCCGAGAGCACCAGCGTTGGACGAAATCGCAAAAAGGCGATGAAAGTCCGCCATTCCCGCACGAGAAGCTCGAATAGTGTCCCTAGATAGCCTTTGCGGGCGCGGCTGATGCAAAGGTGGTCACAGCCGAGTTCGTCAAGCAGAGAAAGCATGACGTCCTTATCACGACTTAATACCTTTACTTTAGCGCCGCGTAACTCCAGCCGGCGCAGCACGTGCTTGAATTTGTGGACTTGAGCAGGATGGGAAAATTCTACCAGCAGTCTCATACAGGGGCGCGGCTAGCATCATAGGCTGTTCCCCGTTTCACACTATCGGGCATCACGGAAGGCAGAAGTTTCGGGGCGATTAGGCCGCTAGCATATCCGCAAACCATCAAGAAGCCTCCCGTCATGACCAACGGAAGGACGACCGGTAAATAGACTAATCGCTTAGGCTCCTCTGAGAAAATGCGGGTAAGTCGGCGAGAAACCTTCCCGAGGGGGTCGGCTCCAACTGAAAATAGTCGGCCAAACAGAAATCCGCGCGATGGTCTGTTGTGACGCGCGCCGGCGCTACCGGGCCAGGGCAGCTTCTGGGTGTAGACGCCGTCTAGGCCGAATACGATATAGCGCCAGAAAAAATGGGCCAATCCGTTGGGCGACTCATGACGGCAGCGACTCAGTGGCTGTCGAGCAATGCGGAAGCAATGTTCGCGCTGGAGCGCCGCATAATAGGTCGTCG
>CAZUKP010000303.1:0-1885 GCA_964620915.1 uncultured Hyphomicrobium sp.
CTTTTCGCGCCAGCGACTTTGCCTTCTCCCAGGCTTCGCTCTGCGTCTTGAAGACGGCGTGGGGCTGGGACGCACCTTCGGCTTCTACCGCCCAACCGTTGCCGTGGCTGACCACGTGCTGATTCCTGCCCACGGCTCACTTTCTCCAAAGAGCCTTCCACCGCAAACACTATAGCAAAGCCAACTGACGAGATATTTTTCCGGTCCGCGAAACCAATCCGTATGCGGAAACGCTGCGGCGATCCTTCTGGGGAGACCGTGCCCGCGGCAAACGAAACCCCTTCGCATTCCCGTTTCTTGCGGTAAAGTCGGCAGGTCATTTCGGGAGAATTGTGCAATGTCTCGATTGCTCGTTTGCAACCGGGTTGTCTGGCGGGTCGGTTTCAGCTTCGGAATCATAGGCTTAGCTGGTCTCTTGGCCGGCACTCCAGCTTTCGCGGAAGAGCCTAAGCCCTCGCCTTGCACCGAGGACGCCATGATCGTGTTTGATGCCTCGGGTTCGATGTCTGGGAATCAGGTGCTCGGCATCCCCAATTCGCGGCCACGGATCGATGAGGTTCGCGCCGCGCTCGCGCGTGTCCTACCCACCGCGACCACGCACCGCCGCGTCGGCCTGATTACCTACGGCCCCGGACCTTACAATCAATGCAACGTCAAACTTGATCTCAAACCGACCACGGACGCTCTCAAGCCGATCATGCGCGCAGTCACCGGCTTGATACCCGCCGGAAAGACGCCGCTCACGTCGGCTGTCGAACAGGCCGCCGAAGTCTTGAACTACCGCAGCAAGCCGGGTGTGATCGTCGCTGTCACCGACGGCGAGGAGACCTGTGGCCGGTCGCCGTGCGCCTTAGCCAAACAGCTTCGTCTTCTTTCCGACCAGCTGACGATCCACGTCATTGCCTTCCGCTATTCAGGCTTCTCGTGGACCGGAGGGCATAGCGTGTTCGAACTCAAATGTCTTGCGGACGAGAACCGCGGGATCTTTAGTCGCGCCAATTCCGAGGACGAGCTGGTCGATGCGCTGGAGAAAACGCTCGACTGTCCGATGATCTCGCAGGCGGGCGCGGCCCCCATCAGGCGATGAGCGGCAAAGCCAACGCAAGACCTTCGCGCTTGTGATCGTTCGGCCGGTAGAGCGTTAGACGCGCGGTTCTATTGCGCTGGAACCGAATCGACAAAGATGTTGCCATCTTCGATGGCGACCACTTCGCCGCCTTCCATCTCATATTGCTCGCCGCTATCGACCTCGATCGTGCAGCCCGACGCGCAAGCGGGCTCGGCCGACGCTTGGGGCTCGATAGTGACCTCGGTACTGTCGCCGCCAGCAGTGATCGTGAGGGTGCGCGGCTCGGCGTCAGTGTTGGAGATGGTCAAGGCCTGCGCCGGAAGCGCATAGAAAAGGCCAAGGAGGCCGAGGCCTAAAACGGTGACTATCCTCATCTTAAGGTCCCTCTGATGTGCGGCGAGCCCCTCGGGGCGCAAGCCTCTTCCCCGCTATTCACATATCTCTGCGCCGGACTATTCATGGCAGAAACGCCCGGATTTTGTTGCGGTTACGGCCAAACTGTGCCGAACCGGCCAGTTTTCCCCAACGCACCCGCATTTGTTAAGCGGCCATTTCGGCCATTTTCTATCCTCTTCGCGCCCGTTTTCAACAGATCCCGTAAAAATTGGCAGCGGTTTTTTGGCGGCGATGAACCAAATTCGCCCCGGCGCGTTGTCAGTGGGCAAGACGATAACGGGGTCAACGTTGTGCGGTGCAACACCGAATCGTCTTGGCGATGTCCGGTCTCCCCCATACACTTTAGGGGACGGCTAGAGGGCACGCCTCCAATCGGAAAGGAGCTTCCGATGGACTTAACAGCCACCTTGACTGTCATTT
>CAZUKP010000304.1:0-1881 GCA_964620915.1 uncultured Hyphomicrobium sp.
GCAGGGTGACGCCGTCGATGGTCTCGGTATCGGCCGAGCGCGGCTTGGCGAACTGACCGGCGAGGCGGCCGAGCTTGACCACCGGCACCGCCGCGCCAAAGGTGAGCACCACCGCCATCTGCAGCAGCACCCGAAAGGTATCGCGGATGTTGTTGGGGTGGAACTCGGCGAAACTCTCGGCGCAATCGCCGCCCTGCAACAGGAACGCCTGCCCCTCACAGACGTCGGACAGCGCCTTGCGCAGCCGCCGCGCCTCGCCGGCGAACACCAGCGGCGGGTAGTTGCGAAGCTGTTGCTCGACCGCGGTCAGCTTCTCCGGATCCGGGTAGTTCGGAACCTGTATGACCGATTTCTCGCGCCAGCTCCTGGGGCTCCACGCAGCGCACATCTCGAAAACTCGTCCTGTCTAAAGATTGAGCCAACAGCCTATACGCCCGTGCGCCGGCATTTTCAACGATACGTCGGACATGGAGAGGTTTTGTCGCCCCGCAATCGATACTTGAGGGATGTCGTTGCCATGTTCGCGGTCATCGACAGTGATCGCCACGCGGGCGGTGACGCGGGATTTCGGCGAAGCGAGGAGATCCAGGCGGACGGACGTCCGCGCCCGGCGCCCCAGGCGAGCCACGGGCTCGCCGTTGACAACACAGAAAGGGGGACCGGGCGCATTGCGAGCGGACGCGAGTCCATTCACGGGCTCGCCGGTATCAGAGCACTGTCCCCATGACATGAGCGCCGGCTCCCGCCGTCTCCTTCCCTGGTCCGCAGCTGAGAGCACTTCCGACGCGCCTGACTCAGGTCCGTAAAGGGGAAAGTTAGCCAGGAGCCGTCGCACCAAGATCAGCTACCGATGATTCGGAAAATAACGGTGCGCTGTGAGGCTGACAAAAAAGCTAAGCAGATTCGTTAGCCAGACCTCAAACGCTCGTTAGATGACAACGCTCTGTTCGTCTTTAAAGACGTAGGACTCTCGAAGATTTACAAACTTTTCGCCAATGGGTGTAATTTTGACATGAGAAGATAAGTTGTCGCCACTATCCGGGATACTCCGGATTGAATGTGCCTCAATGTATCCGATGTCCCTCAAATGGTACAACTCACGCTGTAAGCCTGAGCCTTTTTCCATTTTGTACGGGCCAAATTTACCAGATGCGATCTTTTTCAGGTTATCGTACATAGGATTGCTCATGGAGAAAAGAAATTGTTTGGCGATATCGACATCTTGTTCAACAATAGCTACCTTTTTTTCGATTTTTTCGAGTTTCAAAGGGCCAAGCTCAAGCTGTTCTCCTGATGAAATTCTTTTCTGTAGCTCACGGCGCAGAAGTTGTAGGTCCTCTCGAAAAAAATAAAAAAGTGAAGCGATCAGTGCAACCCAAAGGAGCGTTTGTGCCAAGGGTATCAAGTCAGTAAGCATTTCGATGAACCAGCTTGTGCTACAGCTATTTTCCTAACACTACGCAAGCGGTCTGTATAAAACCTCCTCGGAGGTCATCGACCGCGCTATGTACACTTAGGCCTATTGCTTAAGGACGTGAGTGCAGATTGTCGCCGCGCTGACGTTCTTATGAGCAAGAAGCTTCGGGATCGTGGGCGATTAATAGCACCGTTCGCCAATCCCGTCACTCTTTGACGACGGCTCCGGGTCACCTTTCCCCCTGCAGGCTGTGACATGCAATGGTCCGCAATCGGTGGCAAAGTTGGAGTACCTGGCGAGAAAGCCAACCTTCGCACATTCGCTTCCGGTGCTGAAGGTATTGCGGCTGTGGCCTCAGGGCGATTGGGTGAGTTTGCAGGCGACAAGTTGGCGAAAAGCTGAATCGCTATTGATCCCTTTGATTCGCAAGGAGGACGGCGGACATGGCGACGAAGCTGGCGGCG
>CAZUKP010000305.1:0-1878 GCA_964620915.1 uncultured Hyphomicrobium sp.
TGGTCTCGCCCTCCTGCGAGAACACCTCCCCGGGCTTCAGCGTGCGGAACGACGCACGCCAGCCGTCGAGACGCTCCACATAGCCGATGAACTTGCCGTGGGTCTTGGCGTCTTGGGTCTTCGCGTCCTCGTCCAAAGCGTCGCCTCGTCGCATCCGAGCCTGCCGATCCTGTCACCATAACCCCCGCCGGCGGCGGGGCGAAAGGGCTTGGGGGCATGCTTCATCGCCTCGCCACGCATCGCGCGCGAGTCCTGTCAAAGAGCGAGGACAGCGGGGCGCCGATCGGCCGCGTCCGTTGCGCAAGATGGGCAGCCTTTCGGCGCCCCGCCGCGGCGATATTTTAGAGCCTCGTACCGCCGCTTATCACCAGTGGCTGAGACGCGGTGCCTTGCAGAGCGCGTCTTACCCGGCGGCCCTGCGCATTCCATCGCAGGCGGGCGGACTGGAGACCCCCGAGGGTGCTCGTTACGCGTGGCGCGGGGTCAGGGCTTGGCGTTCTCTTTTCGCAAATGGGCCCATCCGTACCGCGCCGCCTCGGGCGCCGCACCCTCACCCCGAGAAGCAGTCGGTCTGCAGCTCGCGTCCTCATGGACGAGGGATGGAGTCATTTTAGGGCAGGTTTGAAGGGCGGGCATAAGTTCGGGGAGAATTAGACGAAGACGGCGGCGCGCAACGCTTGAGCGCGGGAATAAGTCGGTGCAGAGCTTGTTTGAACCTGGTCATCTTCGCTGACAATGACCAAATAGGATCTCAGGAGGTCCGTCGGTGCCGCGACCCATAGACGAGTGCTGGATTTGCCAAACCGTGGGCCCACTCACCTTTGAGCATGTTCCTCCCCGGCGCGCCTTTAACGATTGTCGGATTTTTGAGGCGGACGTCCAAGAGCTATTAAAGGGCGAGTGGTCGCCCGGACAGACGCCTGGGAAGGGTACTTGGGCGCAGAAGGGAGCGGGTAGCTGTTGCGACGAATTAGCTGTTGCTTGTTGGATCGCTCCTCCCGACATGTGCCCTACAACAAGGTTGTTAGACACTTGTGGCACTTCCGGCTCTGGCGGACTCCGAAACCCCACATCGAACTGACGTAGCGCAAAGCCTAGTTCTTGGTCAAAAGCCAATAGTCGCTTGTCGATCTCTCTTGCGGCATTTCCAGCCCATTTGCGCATCTCATCCGCTCGGGTCACGTGCTTTATCGCTACAACGAACTCCCGCAACTTGTTCTCGGTTGTTATGCGCAGACACTCTCTATCGAGCGCGGTCCTGACAAGAGCGCGCTTGAGTTCGCCGAGCGCAGCGTCTATGCCTGAAAGGAACTCTTCGTGGGCAACATCGAAGGTCAAAATGATCCTGTTTCCCGACCGAGCCAAACCTTTTGCTGCAAGCTCGTTTGTGAGCGCAGCGGTTCGCCGGCTAGCTGACTCAGCTGCCTTGGTCAGATGCCAAGCCAAACATGCCCTAAAATCTTCCAATGTTGGCTGAGCAAAGATATGATCATTGGTGCCAGGCACGGGCGTTTCCATGATTTGGCTTTTCGGCCAGTCGCGAACGAATCCTTCCACCACAATCATACCAGTTCTGGCAAAGCCTTCCGCGTCCTCATTTCCGGCCCGGCATGCAGCCGCCACCCTAAACCTCTCCGCTAGTTCGCGGAATTTCTCGCTATCAGCGTCCTGCACCACGCGCTGAATTGGCGAGCGCCGGAAGGCAGACGCTAGGGCTTCGCCATCACGCCTGATGCGCAAAGCCCTGCAGCGTCAGCGCGCTGAGAAAATCCGCAAGCCGCTCGACAAAGGCCTCGTCGAATTTGAGATCGAACGGCGGATGGGCGAATTGCTCGCGGTTGAGCACGAAGATGCTGCACTGGCCCATCAGCGAGATGG
>CAZUKP010000306.1:0-1860 GCA_964620915.1 uncultured Hyphomicrobium sp.
TGGATGCCTGGTTCTACTGGCTCAATGGCGCAGCAGTACTAACCGTGATCGCGCTCAGCCGCCCCTTGTCAGAGGCGCGCGAACAACTGTCCGCCTGAACAGGGCCAAACTGTTACTGCTGCCGCAGTTCTGCAAAGCACGGCGGCGAAACTACCTTTCGCCGTCGTGTATCTACAGCGTGAGGATCTGCTGACCTTGGAACGCAGCAGACATCAAGAGCATGCACGTTTATGTCGCTCTGAGGGCAAGATCTCTCGTCGTCCCCATGTCTGCTTGTGGCACGAAGCAGACAATGCTGACCACCAGCCTAACGCTTGCTTGTGACCCAAAGCGGCGATTAGTTTTTTACCGAACGAGGTATCATTCTCGACGCGTTCGTAAAGATTGGACTGCTTGTGATAGGTGCCAAGGAATTGCATTCGGTCTACGCGAAACCCGAAACCGTGGAAGCCTATCGCAAAACGGGCGCGTTCGCGGATCGGCCGTTCTGGCCAAAGATGTCTTCGCCGCCAAGACGGAGGCGCTCACAACCGGCATCGAAAGTTACGCCGACGCCCTCAAAGGACGCTCGTCTTGGTCAAGGACAGGACGAATAAGTATGCCGGCAAGTTCCCGTTGTGGGGCGATAGCTGGGGCTGGGCGTTCTACGAAGGTACGGAAACACAGAAGACAATCACGACCGACTACCGAAAGACTGTCTTGGCTGCCATAAGCCGGCGCGCGCAGCCAGGATCTTATCTATATTCAGGGCTATCCGGTTCTGAAACGTTAGTCGGATGGTCATCGGCTATGACTTCTGGGTTGTCGTATGAGTGAAGTTGCGCTCCAGGCTCTCTGGCATGGGCGCGAAACTCGGGTGACGGGGATCGAGAACGTCCATTTTTATGGGGCTGTTGCCAAGAGCGCACGATTTGCGCTCCCAGGTCGTGTTACGAATCAAGAGCGAGGTCGCTTCCCCGCTAATCGCCAAACTTGCGTGGAGCGCCAAAGTCCCGCTGTGCCGGGGCTTTTTGGTGGTGCGTATAGCGTATGGCTCCTCCTACGCCTACCACCTCTCCTATTTCCTGCTGCGTTGCTCTAAATACGCCTTGAGAGCCACGGCATTATTGTGCTCAGTGTCTTTCGCACCGAATACCAGCGTCACGGGTCCTGAACGGCATTTTGTAAGGAGCCATGCTACGGCTTCGGGCTGCTCGTCGAGTTCAAGGGAATAGCCGACAGTAAAGGCGTCCCATTTGGCGGGCTCGTGATTAAACCATTTCCGCAGCGCGGTACTCGGAGCCAGATCCTTCAGCCATTCATCGAGCCGAAGACTTTCCTTTGATATGCCTCGTGGCCAGACACGATCGACGAGCACGCGGTGTCCATCCGTCCTCTCTGGTGGGTCGTAGGCTCGCTTGAGCTTGATCTGGAACTGTTCTGTCTTAGCCATGGGACTGCCCCGGCGGTGTGCCGTCAAGTGACGGCCGCCGAACTCCCGAACAGCACTTACCTATTCTCAAATACTGAGTTCATCCAAACGAAGCCAGTAGGCGCTATCGTCATGCCACTCGTAGGCAAGGCGTACGTTAATTCTGTTGTTGGCAAACGTCCATATCTTCTCCTCAAACAGCCGTCAGTCGAGTTCGTGCACCCATTTGCGTCGCAGAAACTCCACGATCTGGCCGTGGCCCTTTTGGAAACTCGGCGCGGTTCCGCCTGTGTGTACCGAAAACCTAAATCCTGACGTAGTGGTGATGAAACCCGCCGAGGATGGGGCGTGAAGTAATGATTCCGGTCTGCTGGACGGCGCGAGGGACCGGCGCATCTTTAGCCAAAGACCAGTGGGTTCTGATGTCGTTGTAATAGCGAGCATAGGCC
>CAZUKP010000307.1:0-1859 GCA_964620915.1 uncultured Hyphomicrobium sp.
CTGTCTTGGTAGTCGGCGCCGCAATGATGAACCTGAGCGGACGCTAACTGCCCGACCCGAGCAGTCGCATGAGACTTGCTATACAGGGCTGAACGGTCCCCCGATTACGCCCTGTCGATCCTCCCCCGGTCACTTCGGCCGGGGGCTCTTTATTAATAGGCGTAGCCCAGAATCTTGATCTCGCGGGCATACCACTCCGCGACAAGGTCCCTGGTGCGCGCATTGTAATAGGCGTGGTAGCCGACCGAATGGTCGCGGGTCGGCGTGGGATTGCTGAGAGGGATTTCGATGCGCTCGGTGATCCCAACCTGTTTCAGAATTGTGCAGAGATCCTCGTCGAGATGCTCGTAGCGCCCGACATAGTCGACAGCCAGTCCCGTCCCATCGCCATAGATGTCGAAGTTCCACACATAGGCGCGCTTGCGGCTGTTCATGAAGCGGTCGAAGCTCGGCTGCCACAACTTGCTCTTGGTCTTGTAAAAGTACCAGGAGATCTGCCGGTCCCACGGATTGCGATCGAAGGCGAATTTGAAATAGCTCCGCCACACGTCCTCGCCGACAAATTCGCGCACGCGCTCCGCCGGCATATGCTCGTAAAAGCCGACACTCGGATGGTAATAACGCTCAGGCCGCATGAGAATTTTTCGCAGAAGCGGCCGCTCAGGTTTCAGCGGATGCTCGATGCGATAGTTCTGAGGCCCCAAGCCCTTGCGGTCCTTCTCGCTTTTCTCGCGGTAGGGCGTGATCACGTCAGACGGCCCGCACAGCTGCGATAGCGCCGCTTCGATCGCCGTTCCCGCCGTCTTGATCGTCTTCAGAAAGATGAACTTATGCTCGTGCGAAACGATCATTGCTGCGCCTGACCTTAGGACCGCGCCTGAGCCTTCACTATGGCACTATCAAGGCGCAGCAGGGCACCGAATAGAACAGGACATGAGCGCGAATTCGCTTTATTAGAAAGCGACAGGGAACCCGAGCATACAGACTTCGCAAATGGCAAGACTCTTTCGCAACCTCATCCGGTCCATCGCCAAAGATATCGCCCACGGACAGGCGGCCTTCACTCTGTCACGGCCCGAGCTTGCGCTCCGCGCCGAACTTCAGCGCCAAGCGATGGCGCAAGCTGCCGAATTCGTCAAGGAGCACATGCAGAACGCCATGTTCTGCGACGACCGGCTGACGCATCTGGAATACGCGCTTTCGCAGCGGCAGCCCGGGCCGATTCTGGAATTCGGCGTATACAAAGCGATCACGACCAATTTTATCGCGCGCGCTTGCCCGGATACGCAAATCTATGGCTTCGACAGTTTTCAAGGTCTGCCCGAACATTGGTCCGGCAACCGTTTCTCGCGGCGAAACTTCAATCGCCGCGGCAGGCTGCCTAAAGTCGCGAGCAACGTGGAACTCATCGTCGGTCTGTTTCAGGACACGCTCGAGCCATTTCTGAAGCGCATTCCCGGCCCTTTCGCGGTCGTTCACATCGACTGCGATCTCTATAGTTCAACGCGTTACGTCCTGACGCATCTCAACGGAAGACTGATTGACGGTGCGATCATGATCTTCGACGAGTTCTTCAATTATCACGGCTATCAATTGCACGAGTTTAAGGCGTTTAACGAGTTTCTCGAAGAGACCGGAATGGTCCCTGACTACCTTGCCTTCTCTGGCCAGCAAGTTTCGGTGCGGCTCAACCTACCGAACGAAAAATCTCGTAAAACAGCCGCCGGCCGCGCCGGTGGCACGGACCGGAGCCGCCCCTGACTGACCGCGAGACTGTTGATGGGTTCGATTCTGTGGGTCGCGCGCCCATTTGCCAACGCATCAAAACGAGCCTTTGGACCCTGCCGCAAGTGTGCGCT
>CAZUKP010000308.1:0-1858 GCA_964620915.1 uncultured Hyphomicrobium sp.
TTCAGTCCTCCTGGTGCTTACTAGCAGGTGGACCAATTCAGTGGGGGAGGATCAGAACACATGTTCATGAGCTTGAGTCGCTCTGTGAGGTCGGCCCGGGGATTTAAAGGGGTGTCTCAAATGAAGATCGCTTATGAAAGACCGACACTGGTCAAGCGCGAGGCGCTGAGCCAAATCACAGCGACCGCCAATCAATGTATTAGCGGCCTAGCCTGCAAACAATGATTTCAAAAGGACGCTTGGATTCACAGGAGACCGCTCTCATGAAGCTCGCTTATGAAAAGCCGACGCTGGTCAAGCGCGAGGCGCTGAGCCAAATCACGGCGGGGGGATGCAACAGGATTAGCGTTGTGTGCCTTCCTTAAAATTTCTATCTCGTCGAAACGGCTGGGCTTGCTCACATGGGCAAGCCCTTTCCTTTGGCACATACCAACGGCGCGGTCGGGATCACATGCGCTGAGCGCGAGCGGAAGGTGGTCAAGATGCCGAAGCGCAAGAAGGCATGATGGCAACCTACCCGTCTTTCGCCGCGCAGGGCGTGGTGTTGCAGAAATACCGCTGTCTGAATTTCCAAAGGGAAAAATTGAGCAAATCATAGGCGGCGCATTGGTCAGTGTACCGCCGAATCACTGTACCTCTGGTCCATTCGACTTTCTGATGGCAGCAGGGGGATAAACCAATGAAAGCCACATACAAAAAGCCGACCCTGGTGAAGCGTGAAGCTCTGAGCCAGATCACGGCACGTGGCTGTGCCGTTAGCGGCCTACATAACTGCAGCAAGGACATGTCATAGTCCTCGCTGAGAACCTCGATTTCTTCGACTGGGCTGGGCTTGCTCGCATGGGCAAGCCCTTTCCTTTGGCACATACCAACGGCACGGTCGGGATCACATGCGCTGATGTAACCCTGCGCGCGACAAACACCTACTTCGTAGGCATTTTGTGATTACGGTTTAGCGGCCCTAAGCGGACATCGCGAATGCATGTTCCAATGTCCGCCAATGACCCAAAGCGGACATTTGCATGAGCCGCAAGGGAACCACGGCAATGACCAGCTGTCGGAAAACGAGCGCCTCAATTGTGCGCGAATAATAACCCCATGGCAGACGCCGTACCCATAGTAAGAGCCAAGTAGGCGCGTGTCGGCGATAGCATCGTTCGGGCTCAGCGCGATGGCCTTATCGAAATCCGAATAATAACCCCATGGCAGACGCCGTACCCACGGTGAGTGCCGTGTAGGCGCGTACCTTCCAGTTCATTCCTTTTCTTAAACGCGCAACCATATTCTCGTTCTGAAAAAGGGCCATGCGCAGGAGTAGAGCTGCGATCACCAACTCTATGACCCAGGTGTAGGCGTCGAATGCAGATCGCTCGTTCGGCCACATGAAATCCACGCAACCGGCCACGAGAGAGCCAATACCGAGAACCACCCAAATGTACCTAAACCTCTGCGAAACTCGTCGTGGGCTGTCCAAAGCGAGCTTTGACGCGGCCTGCTGGAACAGAAGGGCGAGCAAGGCGAACGCTATTCCTCCCCCGATCGCAAACGCCAAAAATTTCCGGGTAAGCGCATCCTCCAGCAGCCCCTCCCGCACGAACGGCTTCGCAGGACCGGGGTCCCCTCCTCGGGAGGCGAGTCCGCGGTTGGTGAAGGTTCCAGCGTGTTTCAGTTTTAGCTTTTTGGCCTTGGCGTAGTCGGCGTCGGCGCGGTCGACCTCGCCCTTCCTCGCGTAGGCGAGTCCGCGATTGTCGTATGCGAGGGCAAATTTTGGATTGAGCGTGATGCCCTTGGTGTAGTTGGCAATGGCTCGGTCGAATTCGCCCTTCTGCCTGTAGGCGTTGCCCCGGTTGTTGTAGGC
>CAZUKP010000309.1:0-1850 GCA_964620915.1 uncultured Hyphomicrobium sp.
CGGCAAGCTGCGAATCGGGAATTACCTTCATCGACTTCGACAAGGGAATCGTTCTTTATCGCGGCTATCCAATCGAGCAACTTGCCGAGCACAGCACCTTTCTCGAAACGTGTTATCTCCTGCTCTACGGCGAACTGCCCAAGCCGGAGGAGTATCAGCGGTTCGAGAGACACATCACGCGTCACACCATGGTGCATGAGCAGTTGACGCGGTTCTATTCCGGGTTTCGCCGCGACGCACATCCCATGGCCATCATGGTCGGGGTGGTTGGCGCACTCTCGGCCTTCTATCACGACTCCATCGACATCACGGACCCTGTCCAGCGCGAAAGGGCGAGCATCCGCATGATCGCGAAAATGCCGACCATTGCCGCCATGGCTTACAAGTATTCGATTGGTCGGCAGTTCATCTATCCGAGGAACGAGTTAAAATACTCAGCCAATTTCCTGCATATGTGCTTTGCAGCGCCGGAAGAGAAATACGAGGTCGACAGCGCCCTCGCCAGCGCCATGAGGCAAATCTTTATTCTTCATGCTGACCATGAACAGAGCGCTTCCACCGCCACTGTTCGGCTCGCCGGTTCATCGGGGGCCAACCCCTTCGCCTGCATCTCCGCTGGGATCTCATCTCTGTGGGGACCTGTGCACGGCGGTGCCAACGAGGCGGTGTTGATGATGCTGCAGGAGATTGGCTCCGTCGATCGCATCCCGGACTACATCGCGCGCGCCAAGGACGAGAGCGATCCGTTCCACTTCATTGGTTTTGGCTATCGCTTCTACGAGAATTACGATCCAAGAGCGAGGGTCATGGAGAAGGCCTGCCACGAGGTGCTTGAAACTGTGGGCCGTCGCTACCGCGAGGATCCGATCCTCAAGGTCGCACTTGAGCTTGAACGCATCGCGCTCGCCGATGACTATTTCATCAACAATAACCTCTGTCCCAACATCGACTTCTATTCTGGGATCACACTGAAAGCGCTCGGGTTCCCGACGGAGATGTTCACCGTGGTATACGCCATAGCGCGGACGGCCGGGTGGATTGCCCATTGGAAGGAGATGCTTGACGATCCTTCGCCGCGTATCGGCAGGCCGCGCCAGCTCTATACGGGCGCCACTGAGCGAAATTTCGTGCCGATGGAAGCTCGAACTTAGGCTGGCAGTTGCGCAAATCGCCAGCAGCCGTCGGCGTTTAGTTTGCTGTGTCGCCCGAATGTGTCCTTTTGGCACGACTCGGAAGCGCCGTCCGCCGCGACCGCTTCCTCTCGCGCCTTGATAAGGCTTGAGCCGATAACTAAGGACGCTGTTTTTACCACTTGCGCTTGGCAAGTTCGCGACACGTGCAATCGCCGTTGTCGTCGGGATCTTGCCCGAGATCCTCTACAAAGTGTTTGAGCTCCTTTTTTCCCCTCAGCGCACGCGAGGCGGGACGTACCGGGGACCTTTGTCGTTCTCGTCGCGAAACGTCTCGGCAAGGCTTTGAGCCTTCAGGATCTCACTTGGCGTCATCGCGGCGGCAATGTCCTGTTGATTGAGGATGGCGCGCTCCTTGTGTCCGGACTCGGCGGGGAGGTAGCCCGAAGCTGCGAGATCGAACCATTTATACGATTGCACCAGGTCCTTAGGCACGCCGCGTCCATATTTGTAGAGCACGCCGAGATTGTTCTGTGCGAACGGATTGCCAAGCGCCGCGGCACGGCCGTACCACTCGGCTGCTTGTTCGTCGTCCTGAGGTACACCCTGTCCTTTCTCGTACATGTAGCCGATGAGAAAAGTCGCGTGGGCGTCGCCGTCTTCCGCGAGGGGTTGGAAGCGCATCATGGCTTCCACATAGTCGCCGCGAAAATAGGCGGC
>CAZUKP010000310.1:0-1839 GCA_964620915.1 uncultured Hyphomicrobium sp.
ATTCTGTCCAGCGACGGACGGAGCTACTTCCGATACCAATGTGCGAATTCGCACACCTAGTGAAATTGGTCCCGACGCACGCCGCGCGGCAGACACCTCACGATAGGAAATCACTCGCAGCAGCGAATCTCCAGAGCGACTTCGAAGGAACGTTCCTGCTCGAAACGGAACAACCTCCGCGCGCCGCTATCTTGCCTCAGTTTGGTGACGTTGAAGAAAATACCGGGACCTCCTTGCGAAGTGACAGAGTGTCACTTATTCTAACGGGCATGTCCTCCTCAAGTGCCAAACAATCGGTGCTGGAAAGCGTGCCTAAGTCGGACGCCCAACCGCGCAAGTCTGACAGGACGCGAGAGGCCATTATCGGCGCGGCACTGGAGTTTCTCTGGACGCACCCGTTCCGCGATCTGACAGTCGGCGGGCTGATGAAGGACGCCGGCTTGAGCAGGCCGGCATTCTATAAGTACTTTGACGATGCGTACGACCTAATCAAAAAGCTACTGCGTGCGCTCGAAGCGGACATCTTCCGCGAAACATCGCTTTGGTTCGAAGGCGATGGCAATCCGTTGGAGTTGCTGCATGACTCGCTCACGAACTTAGTCAGGATTGCTCATGCCCGGGGGCCAATCCTCCGCGCAGTTTCTGATGCTGCTACGAGCGACCAGCGACTCGAGAAAGTGTGGAACCAGACGCTAGCCGATTTCGATAAGGCAATCGCCAAGCGAATTCGACAGCATCAAAGAGCAGGCTGGATCACACACTTTGACGCCAAGCCTGTGGCCATGGCCCTCAATCGCATGGATGTAGCAGTGCTCGTCGATGCATTCGGGCATCGGCCGAGAAAACAACAGAAGCCGGTCGTTGAGGCCCTGTTTCGGATTTGGAGTACTGCGCTATATGCGGAATTCGTAAGCAATGAGTAACGCAGTGAGAACCTGTTCATTGGGGAGGTACAACGTCATGATTGAGACGATGTCGGGGTGGCAAATTCTGTGGTCGATTGCATTGGCAACGGTGCTGGGCACCGCCTGCTTTGCCGAGGACGCAAAGCACTCTGAGAGTGTGAGGGTCGCTGATTCTGGTGCAGACGCAGTTGCCGCAATTCGAAATCAGGCGCAAGCTTTTGTCGACGCCTTCAACGGGCAAGATGCCAAAGCAATTGCAAGTCTCTGGACAGAGGACGCGAATTACCTGACCGGGAACCTCAGCGTTGATGGTCGACAAGCAATCCAACAGATGTACGAGGATTTCCTGCGAGCCAATCCGGGATCGACCATGGAGATTCAAATCGATTCAATCCACATGTTGGCTCCAACAGTAGCGATTGAACAAGGCACGGCGATTGTCTCCGGCAGTCCCAGCAACGGACCAAGCTCTAGCGCCTACACGGCAGTGCATGTTAAACAAAATGGCCAGTGGCGGATGGCGAGCGTGCGCGAATCAGAACCCTTTACTCCGCCCAATAGCGCTGAACTGAAAGATCTTTCGTGGCTGGTTGGAAAATGGGTCGCCAAGGGCGAAGCAGCAGAAGTCGAAATGCGCTGCGAGTGGCTCGTAAACAAGACCTATCTTGGCATTGAAACGTCGATAAAGTCGAGTGACAAAGCAGAAAAGGAGAAGAAAGGGGGAACGCAGGTTATTGGCCGTGACCCCATTACCGGCGAGATTGTCTCCTGGTTCTTTAATGGCGATGGCAGCCGAGCCCAGGGCGTGTGGGTGAAAGACGGAAACCGATGGGTGGTGCATACCTTGGGTGTGATGTCGGACGGCACTCCCACCACCGCAACCAATACCTTTTACCAGGCCGACAACCAGGTCATTTCTTGGCAATCGGTAGAT
>CAZUKP010000311.1:0-1835 GCA_964620915.1 uncultured Hyphomicrobium sp.
GGAGGTGGGCCATGAAGACCACGCTTCACATCCTCATGGTTTTGTTGCTGCTCGTTCTTGCATACTTCGTCTATGCCTATTTTGCTGGATATTACCAATCGGTCGTACCGCTCATTGGCGTTACGCTCGGCACCATCATCCTGCTGGGAGTGTTGGCAAGCTACTATGTGCGCCGGTGTGGAAGCTCCGGCCTCCTCGGCCATGTCGACAAGATGTACCGGCGCCTTGGCTTGGTGTTCAAAACCGGCGGGTAAGCAACGTACCGCTCCGGAAGAACAGCTGCACCATCGGCCAGCTGGCTGGAGCCTATCAATGGGGGAGATTGTCGCCCCAAGTGAGCAGGGGATCATGTGGTCCAATGGAATGGGGTCACGAATTCAACGCTCATGACAAGGATTGAACCCATGACTAGGAAAAGGACTGGTTTGAGAATCCTGATGCCATTGGTGCTACCAGGGTTCGCTGCGGCTTTGATGATTGCGTCTTACGCAAATGCAGAGCCACAAAGCTATCCCATGATATGCCACGGCGGCGGCGAGATGAGTGGCGCTTGGACTAATGTGCCCCGGGTGATCATTTCTTTCCGTAAAGCCACGGCGTCGGCAAGCCAGCGACCGCCCGGCCCCGGCGAGTGCGCTTGGTTGGACCGCCCAATGCGCGCAGATGAGCCGTCTCACCTTTGGTTTAGCAGGTGGGCCAGTAGAAACCCTTTCTCGATCATACACATGGCAGCGTCAGGGGTCAGAGTCGTTGGCTGGGACAGAAGAAACCCGGCAGTTGGTCCCTTACAGGCCGCGATGAGCGGAGCCGTGTTTCAAGTTTACGTCTACCAGCATGAGTCTCATCGTTGGTTCGAGGTAACTCGAATAGGTCCCTGAGCCCGGGACGCGGGCATTGGTCTTACATCGCTAGCGTCACGGAAACCGTGTAGATTTGAAGTCGGTGGCTCCTGTCAACAGGATAGAATCTGTACTCTTGAAGACCCTTGCGTTGAGCAACGAAGGCGAAATGGAGCGGGGCTCTGCGGTTTGCTGCCTGGTAAGTCGTCTCTATTGTTGGTTCACCCATCGACCTGCCTAGAACCCTTCGACCCCGTGGATCGGTTGCGCAGTCAATGGCGATAAGCAGGGGTTGCCAATCACGACGGGTCTTAACATACACACTGAGGATTCCGCCTCCAGTGATCCAGATACTGCACCTGGTCGCCTGATATATCGGAGTGCAGTGCGGATTCCAGTCTACTGAAAAGCCCTGGAGGAAAGCACGGTTTGCCACGGTGGGCGCATTAGGTGTGAGTGTGATTGTTTCCTCCACGTCCGCTGGAAGTGAACCACCGATCGGAACCGAGCGTTTCGCAACACTCTGAAGAACTTTGATTATCTCGTCGTGAGTGAGAGTTCTTTTGAGATTCAGCAATTTGTTAGGGGTATTGGGAAGAACTGGCCCCGGCGCCTGACGTTTCACCCCACCCGGTTTCGCCTCAGGTGGGAGCTGCCGCTTCGGCAACGGGACTTTCCCTTTGCCGGGGACCTGCTTCGGATCGAGTTTAACCTGAGCAAAACTATCTTGCACGGGCGGAACCAGCAGCAACACGAGAGCCCAGGACAGCACGCAAATGAGCCAGCCAACCAATAGCCGACGCCTTCCTCTCAGTCGCCGGTGTGAGCCTCCCCCTAAGGGATAGGAGTTGTGGATTACCATGACACTTCTCCCGGTGCGGCGGTGCAATGACAGCGGCGGTGCAATGACAGAAGAAGCATCAAAAGCCGCCGGTCGTGCGAACGGTTAGGCGGTCCAGCGTGTGACCGGTTGCTGTCTCATAGACGCGTCTGAAG
>CAZUKP010000312.1:0-1828 GCA_964620915.1 uncultured Hyphomicrobium sp.
CACCGACCTGTACATGCACAGCCAGGCTAAGCTGAACGCCGTGGCGCGAACTCAACGAGCGCCCCTGAAAGACGTTGCAGTATCACTTACCAGCAGAGAAGTTCCCAGAGTGTGTTGCGTGGACCACGTGCGCGGGTAGGTATCTGGGCTGCGAAAGCAAAGCCGAACTGCTGTTGTCCGGGATGAACGTCGGCCTAACTCACCGCTTCACCGGCACGCGCGCCTTCTCTTCTGTCTTGCGGCGCGCTGCCCTCTTCGATAACAAATTCAGCGCTTCGATGAAGTCTGAGAACAGCATCGCCACATAGACGTAGCCCTTGGGCACATTCGCGCCGAAGCCTTCGGCGATGAGAGTCATTCCGATCATCAAAAGAAATCCCAGGGCCACCCGCTGCCAATCTCAATCCCAGCATCAGTTCGCGCGGTATTCACCGCGAACCTGACCCGACCCGAGGCTTTGTTGATCATAACTTATTGTCCTCTACTGTTTGGTCTTGACAACGGCCTTGGCGCCGCAACCCTCAATGGCCTCTTCTCGGCTCTTCCCGTCACGCATCTTCTCCTCGAGGCATGAGACCGTCTTCGTCGCGTTGCGTGTGCCTTGGCAGAGAGCGACGGCGTGCTGCCACGTCCATTGCGTGTCTACCTTGGACGCTCGATACATGGCTTTCTGAAAGCAGCGGGCAGGCTCGATAGACTCCGCAGCACCCGCACAAAGCCGATCGATATTCGCCTGCGTCCAGCGGGTGTCGCCCTGCCGGTTCCAGGCAATCCTTCCCTGGACCGCCTCGGCACACCCTATCGGTCGGAGTTGAGGTCCCTTGGGCGGCGGCAAAGCGTTGGAACGGGTCGCATCTTCTAGCAGGCGCGGGTTGAAACTCGTCTGTCCTTGCGTGCCTTCGGTGCCTTGCGTGTCTTGCGTGCTCTGCGATCCCAGAGCAGTGCCGCGAACGTGGAAGCTTGGCACGCCGACCGTATTCGGACCCGGCGTGAGTGCCGAAATCCGGCACAAAATGGCACCTTCGATGTCGCCATCTGTCAGCGTTTGATAGATTTCTCTTCCATGGTTGTGGGGCGACCCGAACCCGGCGCAATTATTGTCCTGAACGCCTTGGAAACCGGCTTCTAGCGGATCGACGTCGTATCGGACCTCCAAGGTGCAACGATAATGCTGCGCATCCCGGACCTTGATGAGGCCGTCGTCAAAATCTCTCACCGTGACTTCCATGTCGCCTGACCAGGACAGGCCGTGTTCGCCAGATGTTGTACAGCGTAGCGCCGCATTGTTGGAGCGCCCGAGCGACCGGCACTCAGGGTCATCTGGCGGCAGAAACCAGAGCGTGACGCCGTTGGCGATGGCGTGCTGGTTGCTGTAGCTCGGTGCATCTTTGGTCTGATCGCTCAGGATGCAACGCATATAAGCGTTACGGAGATACCGTATGTTCGTGATCTCGACGGGCGCTTGGAGTGTGACTTCATCCCGTGCTTGCGCTTGCGGAACCGACCACAGTAACAATAGCGTGACGAGAACGCCGATTGGGGACCTGATTTGCATCGTTTTACTCCTTCGCGGGACTTGAAAAATGTCGGCCGCCTTTGTCCTAACGGCGCGATTGTTCGCGTTGGCGTAAGTTGGTTAGGAAGCGGTCCCATGGTCCGGTAAAACACTGAAACCACATGGCTTCGGACGTGCGCGCGACCCGCACAAAGCTGGCCTCGGGTGGGCACGTCACGACGCCCGTTTTGCCAAACAGGTTTTCGCCGCAGAGCCATTCGATAGCGGGACCGCGTTCGAACAGTTCCGGCACGACACAGACCGAGCGGTCAA
>CAZUKP010000313.1:0-1814 GCA_964620915.1 uncultured Hyphomicrobium sp.
AGCCGTCATTCGGCGCAACCGCCGGCCAGCCCCACTGTGGCGCTCTCGCGCTCGGCAAAGTCGCATAGTGGCTACGGGCAAATAATCCGCGGCGTACCGCCAGAGTCGTAGGTGCAGCAGCGGCGCCCGCCCTGGAAGATAGGCGACTCGCAGTTCGGGTTGTTGAACCCAGAGCGAACAGGCCTGGCCGCGCGCGAGCGAGTGGCGCGCCGCTCACGCACCTCGTCGCGCCGGCGTCGGCCATCGCGTCGGCGGGGAGGCTCGCGTTTCACCACCGGCTTACGCTTCGACGTCGGCTCGCGCTTGCTCTCCCGCTCGCGCCGGCTCGGGGGTTCGCGGACGGCAACGCAGGTGTCGCCGTCCGCCTTCATGCCACGCCCGCACACCAGCGGACAGACGCGCGCGGTCTTGCCGCTCACGGCATCGAGCGCCTTGTTCGTGGCTTCGTCGGTATTCAAGCTGGTGGCGGCGTGGCGGTTGAACAACTGCAGCGCGGCGCGGGACTTGGCCCCCCAATCGCCGTCGACTGGGCCCGGGTCGCAGCCGACCCGGTCAAGCTCGGCCTGCAACTGCCGGGCCAATTCCTTTCGCGCGGCCGAAGCCTCCTCGGCTTCCTGGTCCGAGTCCGTCACGATCACGGTGATCGGCTTCGACATAACCGGTGGGTCATGGGGGACGTGGTCCCTGTCGCCTAGGACCAGTTGAAGCGTATGGCGGCCCGGGGTCAGCGTCACTTCGCCCTCGGTCTGGCCGGCGCCAAAATGAAGGTGATTGAAATCGTTCGGAATGGGCTGGTCGGGCGACGGCGGCGGTGCATCAATGATCAGATGGTGGTGGCCGGTGTTGGGCTTGCTCACGCCGGCGGGAGCGACTCCCATGTTTAACAGCCCGAAGCGGACGATCATGTGGGCTGGAATATATTGCCCGTCGCGCAGATTCTCGAAATAGACCTGGGCCCCGGGCGGCGAGGTATGGCGCCGGACGGTGCTCGCCCCCGGCGCCGTATCAACCACGTTGACCGTGATGCGCTCCGAGAAGACCGGCGGCGTGTGCGGGATGTGGTCCTTGTCGCCGAGGAGCAGCTGCAGCGTGTGTTTGCCGGGCGTGAGGGTCACTTGCGCTTCGGTCTGGCCGGCGCCGAAATGCAGATGGTTGAAGTCGTTGGGAATCGGCTTGTCGAGCGGCGGCAAGGGCGCGTCGATGATTACGTGGTGATGCCCAGTATTCGGCCGGTCGATTCCTGCAGGCGCCACGCTCATGTTGTGCAGGCCAAAGTGAATGGTCGACTTGGTGGGAAGCGTGTCGCCGTTCTTGATGCCGATGAAATAGACGGCGGCTCCGGGCGGCGAGGGCGCGGGCCCGCCCTTCGTTTGCGCGTAGGCGGGACCAAAGACCACCATCGCGGCGGCGATCGTGGCCGCCAAAGCAAGGCATCTGGCGCGGTTTGGTGTTCTCGTTGGGTTGATGCTTCTCATCGCTCCACCTCGCCTGTAAAATGCAAGAGGCCCAGTTTTTATGCGCACCCTCCTCGAAGGCAGCGCCGTCCAACCGAGAACCTGACCGGTTTTCCCGACGCATTTCAAGTTGCAAATGAAAACGTTAGAGAGCGTCCAGCGCCGCCTGAATTTCAGCCCAGCCTGCCCGCTCGATGCATGTGTGGTGCCACCTTAGTGGCGATGCCCCAGATTTTTGGCGCGGGGCGCTTTGTTGGCTGGCCGGGGCCGCCGCTCAGGCGCATCACGCAACGCAAAAGTCCGGAATTGATGCTGTGGACGGCTCCTCCACCGGCGCGTGAGCGCCATGGATTTGGGTGC
>CAZUKP010000314.1:0-728 GCA_964620915.1 uncultured Hyphomicrobium sp.
TTTCCGTGGTCCTTGGCTTGGCTGCATTCAGTGCGCCTGCCGGGGCCCATGAGGCTCACCAAACCACATGCAGCGAGACGGCTAGCAACGCGCTCAAAGCCGATATCCAGACGATGCCAGACTGAGACGCCAAGACCAAGGCAACGAAGGAACTGGCAATGGCTGAAGAGATGATGGGCAAGAAAGACATGAAGGCCTGCGAGGCGCACATGCACAATGCCATGGAGGCTACGGAAGAGTAGGCGTACGCCGCAAGCCGCTCGCGAGGACAGGATATGTCGATCTCAAGACCATGGCTGATTTTGCTTGGCGCTGCCGGTGTGATGCTGGCCGCGGCCGCGGCCGCCATACTGGCTGCTTATGCGGGCCTCTACAACGTGGCGGCCGACGTCCCGCATGGCCAACCCGTCTATTGGCTGCTTGAGACGGCACGGGAGCGATCCATCGCCGTTCGCGCGGCAGAAATTGTTGTCCCGCGTAATCTGTCAGACGAACAGCGCATCGTGTCGGGCGCCGGACAATACGCCGAGATGTGCGCCGGTTGCCATCTTGCACCGGGCTTGAAGCGAACTGAGATCAGCCGGGGACTTTATCCGAGAGCGCCCGAGCTTCGCCGTGGAAGTGAGCTGACGGCGGGGGAGGAATTCTGGGTGGTGAAGCACGGCATCAAGGCGACGGGCATGCCCGCCTGGGGCGTGACTCACAGCGACGAGATGCTGTGGGACATC
>CAZUKP010000314.1:738-1802 GCA_964620915.1 uncultured Hyphomicrobium sp.
ACAGGCCGTCGGCACACACGGCGAGTGCGGGATCGAGATGCTGTGGGACATCGTGGCCTTCATGCAAAAACTGCCGGGACTCACGCCCGAACAATACCGATTGCTCGTCGAAAGCGCGCCGACGCACGATGACATGATGGAGGGGATGGAGATTGGCAACGACGACCACGGTGAACAACCGCACCGATTAAGGAAGGTCATCGAATAAGCGGGGCGATGTTGCCGGTTCAGAATTGTTGTCGCGATCGTTGCGATTGGGAGCGCCTCCATGAGCCTCGTGACGAAAGTGGGACTGATGATCCCAGGTCGCTTTCCGTAAAAAGGAGAGATCTGATGTTCTGGAAAGTAGCTCTAATTTCGTTAGCCTTGACCGTTCCGTCGGTTGCCTATGCAGAGACTTATCGCTGCGGTCAGTTCCCATTGCTCGACGACTCAATCCCCCAAGAGCAACGCGCTGACATGTTGCTGAAGCGTGCATTCGCATGCGTAAGGGAGGGCAAGCCTTTGCAGTCGATCGCCCTCTTCAGCGAGCTGATAGGTCTTCAACCCGGCAATGTCGACGCCTACTTGAATCGTGGTAGTGCGTATATCCAAAGCGGACAATTTGAGTTGGGGGTGGCCGACTATAGTCACGTGATTACCCTCAAGCCCAATGCTGTGCAGGCCTGGTACAATCGTGGAACGGCATTCGTTGTCGCCCATCAATATGATCGCGCAATAGCTGATCTAAGCGAAGCCATCCGTTTGAAACCCGATATGGCACGCGCCTACTGCAACCGCGCTTTGGCTCAGATGGGGAAAAGTGATTATGACAACGCACTCAAAGACGTCTCTACGGGTATTCAAAAGGATGCCGACCTGCCGTTTTGCTACTACGTCAGGGGCGATGTCCATTCGAAAAAAGGAGACTATCAAGAGGCCATTGGAGACTTCACAAAAGCTTTGCAACTGAAACCTGACTATCCTCAGGGACTCGTAAAACGTGGAGGGGTTTACGAGCGTTTAGGTGAGCGTGAAAACGCTTTGGCAGACTTTAAGGCGGCAGCAGAAATCGCTCCGGACTT
>CAZUKP010000315.1:0-1790 GCA_964620915.1 uncultured Hyphomicrobium sp.
TATTGGGGCAGGTGGAGCTAGACCACATAACGAGCTATGGCACATAAGGTCTGATGTTTGCCACCGGAGTCAGAGTGAGTGAAGTGGTGCGCTTGCGGTGGCGGGACGTGGATTTTGACCGTCGTTGTATCAACGTGTGGCAGGGCAAGGGGCAGTCGGACCGCCAAGTGATGTTGCCGAAAAGCTATGAGCCGTTGCTGCGGGAGCTTTCGGCAGCCTTTGCGCCGGGGGACTACCTCTTTCCCGGCAGTCGGCCTGGTCGGTATCTATCGCCGCGCACGGTGCGCCGAGCGATGGAACGTGCCGTATCAATTGCCGGCATTGCCAAGCGGGCCACTCCACATTCGCTTCGTCACAGTTTTGCCACGGCCTTACTGGAATCGGGAACGGACATCCGTTTCATTCAGAAACTCTTGGGCCATGCCAAGCTAGAAACAACCACTATTTACACCAAAGTAGCAGTGTTCCGCCAGCGGAGCGTGGAGAGCCCGCTGGATCTCGCGACCGGCCTGAGACGGCAACCTGAGAGGCAGGCGTCTCCTGTTGTCTCTCGTCCGGTGGGCAAGATGACGGTCGGTTTGGTGCCCTGCGCAGACGACCAGGCAGGCGTGCCGGCGGCCCGTGTCGATCTGACGATCCTCACAGATACCCGCCCGATTCGGTTGCCCGGTATCGTGGTTCGCGAACCACGATGTGGTTGGGTGGTGCTGGAACTGCCGCCGCTGGAGGCCTGGGCGGAACCCCTCCGCTGGCTAACACCGGCTGAGAGAGAACGGGTCGAATCGGCCGAGTTCTACCGACTACTTCAGGAGCACGTGACAAGCCGCTTTCTCGCGTCAAGAGCAGCCCAGCACTGACGACGGCTTGGAGTTGGATACCGGGACCAAGTGGCCGCCCCAGCATGCGGGAGCCTTGATCTCGGCACTTGCTTCTGCGCGACATCCGTGGGAAATGGCACCGCCCACCGTGTGACAGGCAGAATTCGTTTGCATCGTGGCAGCAAAAGGAGGATAATCAGAGCAGTTTCTTTCGGCGTCCTGCGCCGCGAGTGGGGAATGCTTCTCGGAAAACCTCACTTTCGGACACCGCGAGGCGCCAAAACTCCGTTGGCGAAGGCTCGGTTGACTGACATGCGACTGATTCTAAGCAAGAACAACCAGCGCAATGATAGGTTCACGTCGATATTGCCGGAACCGTTGCAGCCTGGACTGTTGCGACAATGCCCTAAGTGTCTTCGTTGGCATGCGCTCAGGTTCGTCGAGTCGCGGGAAGAAGATTCACGGGGAACGCTCTCCCTTTACCAATGCGCAAAGTGCAACGAGTCCTTTGAATTTGCCGGACAGCATCCTCCGGGTGTGATCTGAGGACACCGCCAACAGCGCCTGGTCGCAAAGCCCGGCTGCGCCGGGTCACCGGCTTGAAGAAAGAACCAAGGATCATTAACCCTTTGTGAGGAAAGCACGGCGCGCTGGCCAACTGCCGTGACCGGTGCCGACCAGGCTTTCCGTTGGGCGGCCTATCATACATCGAAGGCGAGATCTTCTACCCTCTTAGCCGATCTTGTGCTAGCATAAGGATGTAGTCGCTCCAAAGCTCGGAGGAGATCCGATGACATCGACAATGAAGGCTCTGGGGATCGATCGCCTTTGCGTGGAGGATCGGCTCGCACTTGTGCACGAGATCTGGGATAGCATCGCCGCCGAAGCAGGGCATACGCACGTCAACGATGCGCAACGGGACGAACTGGGACGTCGGGTGGCTGAGCACGAGAGGGACCCCCAAGATGTCGT
>CAZUKP010000316.1:0-1788 GCA_964620915.1 uncultured Hyphomicrobium sp.
CCTCAATCCGTGAAGCGGGAATGAACGCGGATAAACTGGGAGCCTAACCTGGTGGAACCGCTAGCATAGATGAATACGGGTACGGACAGGAAGGTCATGAAACTGTCGTTAAATTTAACCAGCGGAATCAGGCTTAAACGCTGGGGCCAAAAGGCGCAGGCGAACGGGCCGGCATCTTTGGTAGTGACCGGCATTCACCCCAACAGTAACCCGGCAGAATTGACCACCCTAAGTTCATCGGCAAACCAAAGTCAGGAACGAAATAACCCCGTACGCGCTCTCCGGCCGGGGTCGAACGACCGGAGCAGGTGCCAACCGCAAGGCGTACGGGGCGGGATTGAGTCAGAAGCCAACGCCTCTCTGTAATGGAGAGGATATGCTGACGGACTCACGGTTGATGGGAATGTAAAGCTACTGAGTAGAGTCTATAGGTCATGAGCGGACTATTAGTCACGTATGAATGGGGACAGCTACCCTGGCGTAAGCTAGAGGTGGCGGTCTTTAAGCTCCAAAAGCGGATTTACAAAGCCTCCCAAGCGGGAGATATTCGACGAGTTCATCAACTTCAGCGATTGTTATTGAAGTCGCGGGCGGCCAAACTGCTGGCCGTACGCCGGGTGAGCCAAGATAATCGAGGCAAGCACACGGCGGGGGTGGACGGGATCAAATCGCTCACCCCTCCCCAACGACTCGCTGTGGCGAAAAACCTGGAGGTCCTACCCATCGGCAAACCAGCCAGACGGATATGGATACCCAAACCGGGCAAAGACGAACAACGCCCCCTATCGATTCCAACCCTGTATGACCGCGCGCGCCAAGCGCTAGTCAAACAAGCGCTGGAGCCAGAATGGGAAGCGAAATTCGAACCCAACAGCTACGGTTTCCGACCAGGACGATCGGTTCACGATGCGATCGGGGCGATTTACATTGCGATCAACAGACAGCCCAAATACGTGCTGGATGCCGATATCGCCAAATGCTTCGACCGCATTGATCGAGGCGCCTTACTACGCAAAACGGGCACCTTCCCGACAGTGCAGCGGTTGATCAAACGCTGGTTGAACGCAGGAATTATGGACAACGGAGTGGTCAGCGAAACGGATCGGGGTACCCAACAAGGCTCGGGGCTCTCACCATTACTCGCCAACATCGCCTTGCATGGATTGGAAACCCATCTGTGCCGCCATTTCCCGCACCAACGCACGGATAAGCAAGCGGGAGTGCAACGCTTCAGAAAATGGAAGCCCCAGGTGATTCGCTACGCCGATGATCTAGTCGTGCTCCATAGAGACAAGACCGCTATCGAGCACTGTCAACGGTTAGCCGCCGACTGGTTAGCCGACATCGGCCTGGAACTAAGCCCGACGAAAACCCGCATCGCTCACACCCTGCAAGCAGAAGAGAGGGAAGCGGGCTTCCAGTTCCTTGGGTTCCAAGTTCGTCAATACCCGGCTAGCCAATATAACACTCAGGGACGCGGCTTCAAAACGCTCATCAAACCCAGTAAAGACGCGATCAAACGGCACTATCGGCAACTCGCCGAGACCATTAATCGCAACAAAATGGCGCGACAAGAGAACCTGATCTGGCAACTTAACCCGATCATCGCCGGCTGGGGTCAGTACTACAGGACGGTGGTCAGCAAGAAAGTCTTCCAAACGTTAGACCAAAAACTATACCGCCGTCTCGCACGATGGGCGCGACACCGACACCCAAAGAAAGGACGCCATTGGATTGCCAACCGATATTGGAGAACAAACAAGGGCAACAATTGGGTGTTCGGCACAT
>CAZUKP010000317.1:0-1787 GCA_964620915.1 uncultured Hyphomicrobium sp.
TAAAGAAGTGATCGAGTCCCACACCGAACACCATCGCGATGCGCAGCAGCGTCGGTAGGGTCGGGATCAGCCTTCCCCGCTCGATTTTCGAAAGGAGACCGGCAGACATCCCCGTGTGTTCGCCAAGCTTTACGAGACTGAGATTCTTGCCTTTGCGGAGCGCATGAACCCTTGGACCGATCTGGTAGCTCTCGAGGCCCGGCGCTAGGGATTCTGAGGGCATGGGCAGTCCTCCTTCGACTGGCGTTCAAATATCCCATATCAGTTTTGCTCCATGTTCAAACCATTTTTCACTTCACGAAAATGTGTGTGGCTTCGGCCCGAGGCTTGTCTTTCCATGTGTCGTGAGAGATGGGACGTGGAAACGAAATGAATGAGTGGGCCCCCAAAAAGTCGATGTCAGCAGTATCGCTGAATGCGCTTCGTGCGTTCGAAGCAACCGCGCGGCACATGTCGCTGAAGGCAGCGGCGTTCGAACTCAACGTCGCACCTTCGACAATCAGCCACCGGCTGCGCCTTCTCGAAATGACCCTGGGATGTCGACTGCTTCGGCGCATGGGCGGAAAGCTCGAACTCACGGAATGCGGGGAACGGCTTGCGCCAGCGCTCACTACGGGCTTCGTGCAGATCATGGATGCCGTGGGGAAGATCCGGCCTCAAGATAAACCATAATCAGAAGGCAGACGAGCTATGTTGGACATCCTCCTCAAAGTCCTCGCCACCATCCTGTTTGTCGGCACGATCGTGCAGAGTGCGACCGCCGATGCTGGCGAGCCGAAGGAGCAATCAAGCGATCGCGGTGTTCACGCCGTGATGCTGCTCACGTCTCCCTTGGCCGGCCGGGAAAGCGGCGGGGAAGAGGCGTGGTTCAGCACCGTATCGGAGGAAAGCCGTTCCGACGTTGCCCCGCCGATGACCCTCGCGATCATCGCCTGTCGCATAGATCAGGCATCCCCCACTGGAGCATCAGCCGCGGGCGACTGGCGCGAAGTCGAATGGCATATCCCCGTGGAGTGCATGCGCGTTGTTGAAACCGTGACCGACGCTGCAGCTCTGAGCAAACTATGGCTTCGTCAATTAGCGCCAAATCTCGCCGACTACGGCACGTGCGCCGAGGTCAGTATGACCTATGCGCCGACCTGGGAGGCCGCTCACAAGAGCTGGGCCATCGTGAAAATCGGTTGCCCGACCAAGATTGTCGATGGCGCCGGCAATATCATCGGGTGGCACATGCCGGAGTGTCAGGGCACTCTCCCAGGGACGTCGTATCCGCTGCGGTGTCGTTTCGATCCGAGCGCAATCTGACAGGCTAGTGTCGCGAGGCCGTGGCGGCATGAGAACCGCATTTGGATCAAGGGCAAAAGGAGAACACGAGAGTTCCACCGAACGGTGGAATGATGTCCCTCGCGGGACGGAACTCACAGACGTAACCCGATACGTTCAGCAAGTCATTCACCTTTAGCCGATTTAGCCGACAGAGTTCGCCGTAGCGGGCCTCGGTCTCGAGCTTCGCAAGAAGGGGCCGTATGAAACTGACGTCGTCGTAGGAGGCAACATCCGGATGTGGCGGCTCACGAGAAAAATGTCGTAGATGGGTCTTGGTAACTTGATCGGCACAACCTTCCAGAAAGTCCAGGAGTACGAAAACGGAGTCAGCCGCGCGGGCGCCAGCCGGCCGCCTGATGCGGAAACTGGGCCTCGAACCAGCCAGGGCCGTGTGACTTAAACGGAACGGCCTCAGGTAGACCCGGGGGCGGTTCACAAACGCTCAGGCTGGCCCACTTTGC
>CAZUKP010000318.1:0-1781 GCA_964620915.1 uncultured Hyphomicrobium sp.
TCACCTGCTTGCGGATCTCTTTCTCGTCGTCGGGAGCGACCGCGTGCTCCGCCACTGCGTGGCCGGCCTCCGTGATCATACTGGCAAGCAGGGGTCCGGACTTGTCGGTCTTCGGCGTGCGCGTGTCGGAGATCGTGAGCACGGCGATGCGCACGGGGATGAAGGGGCGGCTCTCGTCGATGCGCGCGGTCATTGTGTCGGTTCCTTCACGGCTAGCTTATCTTAAGGCCCAGCGGATTGCCTGCGCCACTCGCTGGGAGGCACGCCCGCCCACCGCGCGAAGGCTCTGGTGAAGGAGCTTTGCTCCGGATAACCGAGGGCGAACGCGATCTCTGTAATGGGCGCATCTCCCGAGGCTAACAGATGTCGGGAGCGGGAGAATTTCAGGTCGTCGACGATCTTTTGGCAGGTCGTCCCTTCGGCCTTCAGCAGTCGAAAGAGCTGCCGGCGAGAGACACCGAGTTGGCAGGCCAAATCCCGTGTGCCAAACGAACCGAAGCCAATGTTCATCGCCGCCTGCCGGCGTACGAGCTCGGAGAACGGTGCCCCCGCAATTTCGAGGTGCTTCTCCTCGCGCCGGCGTTGCTCGCGATGAACCGGCCGCTTTAGCCAGTCGGAGGGGAACAGTATCGCGTCGTTCGTGGCGGAGAACCGCACCGGCGCGCCGAAGAAGTCCTGAAAAGGTCGCGCATCTTGTGGTTTCCGTGCGCTGAGATGAACCTCCTCGGGCTTCCATCGTTTTCCGCACAGCCATTGCAAGAAGCGCAAGCCTATTCCGATCGCGCCCTCCAGGATGAAGTTTGCTCCAGGAAAACCGGAGTTCCTGAGCTGATAGCCCAGCAGCGCCGTCGGCTCAGCCACGGACAAGTTCGGATAGCCAGCCAGAGTATTGTACTGCATCAGGCGGACGAGGTTTCTGAGAGCGGTGTGGACGTCGGGCCCTTCGGCGGCAAGTTCTCCCACCAGTCCGAGGCCAGGCGGTTGAAATCCGCTGACGACGAGCAGGCCGATGTCCCGGCGCCCGGTCGCTTCCGCGGCGGCCGCAAAGAGCCTTCCGAGGTCTTGAGCCACGATGCGGTTTTCGGGATGCCGGTAAAGCGCGGGATCGACATCGGCGGCGGCAAAGACCGCTTCGGGCGAACGGCCGAGAGACTGAATGACCCCGGGCAGCGAGAAAGTCGAGCCGACCCGGAAGCTCGTCGTATGGCTGGCCACCTCCCCGTTCATGGGGCTCCTCGAAATGTTCTGCCTCGCCTAGCGCCACATGATGGCACGAATTGTCAAGACGTTTGCACAGTCCATCGGTAGGATGTGCAGACTGCTGGACTGGGGGCTCGCGCGGCTCAGAAGCGGCTGCCTTGACCGGTGGGATTCGTGACATCAGCAAGGCGGGCAGCCATGTTCATTACCCCTCTCAAGGCGACGACGCTCGGATTGTTGCTCGCGGCAGCCTGTGCCCTCACGGGCTTGGCTCCGGCATGGGCTCAGGAAGCCACGGAAAAGCCCGGCGCGCCCGGCGCGACGACCACCATCGACGGCAGATACTTGCCGCCTCCGCCGCAGATATTCCGCGGCGAGATCAATACAAACGCCGCGCAGTCGAAGCCCTATTGGCCTGGTCTCGTCGTGCCACCCAAGGACGCCCCGAACATTCTCTTGATCATGACCGACGACGTGGGCTTTTCGGCGCCGTCCACCTTTGGTGGTGTGATCCCCACCCCGGCCTTGGATCGCATTGCCGATATGGGCTTGCGTTACACGCGGTTCCACACCACGGCGCT
>CAZUKP010000319.1:0-1755 GCA_964620915.1 uncultured Hyphomicrobium sp.
TGGCGCTTGCAGGAGAAGCGGGCGCGCGCGACGCCGGCAAGCTCAGGCTCGAAGGTAAGGACTACGTCGTCAAGGATGGCGACGTGCTGCATTTCCGCTTCGCCAATTGAGACGAACCGCCTTCACGAAGACGCGCTCTTGGTCTTAGCTTTGGCGAGCGCGGGCTTGGCCGCCTCCGCTGAGATCGGCGGCGTCACCCCCATCGACACATAGACGTTCATCAACCGCTCGACGCCGCCTTCGGCGGGTTTGACCCATTCCGACGGCACATAGATAAGTGCCCCACCGAACGGGACCGGCGCCGACGGCACCAGCAGACCGAGATAGCTGCGTTCACCGATCATGACCGGCTCGGGTGACGGCATGAGGCCAAGCACTGCGGCACTTCCCTCCCCGCCGAAGAAGCACCACACCGGGCTCATACTTTTGAGATTGTCCTCACCGCTGCCGCGATCGACGATGGCGACGAAGCGCTTCGCCAGATCGTAAACGGTCGACACCAGCGGAATGCGCGTCATCGCCCAATCGAGCCCGTTCACGATGAACGACCGGAGGCCCGACTCGACCATCAATCCGAGCAAGAAAATGACGCCGACGACGAAGGCGAGACCAAGAAGATAAGCGACGGTCGAGCTTGGCGCGATGTAGAGGCCGAGGGTGTTGCCTAGCCACGTAATGACAGTTCCGACCAGGCTGCCGGGACCGGCGTAAGTGGCGAGCAGCGTTCCCACCCACCCGACGACGAAAAGCGTGACGGCAATCGGCAGAAGGGCCAGAACACCCGCAAGAAAGGTGCGTACGAAACGAGCCAAGTTCACCCTCCCGCTTGGCCACGCGACGGAGCCGGAGCTTTGCCCGCGCGGAGGATCGCCGTCAACCCGGCTCGAACTGAAGGAAGTGCGACCCGCGCTTAGCGCAGCGCTGCGGCGATGTTACCGCCGTCAACGGTCACGATATGACCGGTGGTCTTGCGCGCTTTGGCGAGAGCGGTAAAGGCGTTCGCCACGTCGGCCGCGGTGACCTCCTCGTGCAGGAGATTTCCGCTCATATACTCGGCCTCCGATACGCCGCGGGCCATGGATCGGTCCTTGATCATGGCGTCGGTCAAAAGCCCGCTTCTGACCCGGTCTGCGTTCACGCCATTAGAGCGGATGCCTTCAGCGCCGTAATCGAGAGCGTATTGGCGCATGAGAAGCATGGAGGCGGCCTTGGGCAGGCCGTAGGGACCGAAATTTGCTCCCGGATTGACCGCCTGCTTCGACAGATTGAACAGGAGGGCGCCGCCCGTTCCTTGCTTCAACATGATGCGAACCGCTTCCTGCGCCACCGTTTGGTGGGCGAAGAAGTTGAGTTCGAAGCTCTTGCGCAAAAGTTCGTCCGAAACCTCGCCGATCCGGCCCTGCCACGCCGCGCCCGCGTTCGACACGAGAATATCGACGCCGCCGAACCGTTCACACAGCGCCGTGAACGCCGCCTTCACTTGATCTGGCTTGGTCACATCGCATTGCAGCCCGAGACCCTTAATCTCCTTGGCCGCGCGCGTGGCTGCTTCCCCGTCGATATCGACGATGCCAACCGCCGCCCCCTCTGCTGCAAGCGCCTTGGCCGTCGCTGCGCCGATCGCGCCCGCGCCGGTCACGAAAGCAACTTGTCCGGTCAGCGGCTTTGCCACCGCCCCTTTGAGCTTTGCCTGTTCGAGACTCCAATATTCGAGCGCGAACAGATCGCTTTCCGGCAGAGGCTCATAGCGGCCGA
>CAZUKP010000320.1:0-1727 GCA_964620915.1 uncultured Hyphomicrobium sp.
CTTTTCAACCGGACCTGGGGCCAGAAAAACACATTGGCCGATGCTCTTTTACCGAACACCTGCAAATCCCTATCGTGTTGGTGACAATGTCGATCTACAAGCGGAGCTCGGTGATCTCGTCGACTATTTTTCCTGGAAGATCGCTATTCGAAAACGCACTTGGGAAAAGCGGGGCCAAACACTGCATTATAAAGCTGATCGAGAGAACAGAACTATGCCCTAGATCAAGCGATCATTCGCGCCGGGTTCTATTGCTCAACGGTTGCGCTAGGGTTTACCGACCTAATCCAGGCGATGATTTTCCAAATTGTCTCATCGTTCTCGATGATCTCACCATAGGGTGGCATAGGGCCAACAACAGCTTCGGAGCCCTTGCGCGTGTAGCCCTGTTTTCGAAACGCATCTCCAGGGCTGAGAGACCCTGTGCCGAGCGCGATCAAGCGAAACAGCGTGTCGTCGTCCTTGCCGTAAATCCAAATTGGATTTGTGAGCGGAGCGGCCATGCCTCCCCCTCCACCGCCGCCGTGACATCCGTTGCAATCAAGAGAACGGTAGATTCTTAAACCGGCCTCGGCCACGCTGGCGGGATTCTGATAGGGACTTTTCAGTTCGCCTTTCGGCGTACTCACGGCGCGCTGAAAGGGCGTCATGGTTTCTTCCGCAAGTACGATGTTGTTTAGGGGCAGGCCTAATAGGCTGACACCAATGACAAATCCACACGTCTGCGCCCATCGGTAAGGCCATCGTGGCGTCGTCGAGTTCGAATTATGAAGACAGAAGCGAATCATGGGTCACCCTCCTTCCGCTTAGGACGTGCATACAGCGAAGGATGCCTCACGTTGTTATTCGAAGCTGTGAGATTTGGCACAACCGCTGACGATCGTAGTGCCACGAGGAACGTTGCGCAAATCAGGTTTTTTGGTGCGCCGTTTAGCGCTGCATAGGGTCACACGAACTGTCGACGATGAGGACCTATCAATATCGTGCGTTCACGCAAAGAGAGCCCCGCGGCAAGAAGAGGACAGGGTGCCGTGGGGCTAGAGTGGCCGTATTGCGGCGGCCTATGCATGGATGGTCCTCTTAATCAGTAGATCGGTACTGTCCTCTATCACTCAAAAGCGAGATGCACTTGCATTCACAGGAAGCTTAGGTTCTTGAGGTATAATGCCAAAGGCGACCTGTTCATCGTCATCGACGACCGCGAGGTTCTTGGCATCTTCGCCGCATTGCAGATTGAGCGACTTGTTCTCGGGACTGTCGATATGGACCATTGCCCCTGGTTCGAGGCTAATCCGGACGCGTGCAGGCGAGGTCGTGTCCTCTTCGGTGGTCCAGACAATCGCGTGAAGTGCGCAGGACTTCTCGCCGGGGATGTAGAAAGCAAGCACCCGCTTGCTACCAACCGTCGCGAGGATGGGCTCATGCGCGGTCACCGGACCGAGATGCTCGACGAGCTCTTCGGCGTGCGTCGGGGAGGCGACACTACTGAGAGCAATGAAGCCGCCCGCAACGAGCGCCCCAATACTATTGTGACTGAGCGAGAACATTGGGATCTCCTTTTCACACATCGATCGCTCAAGACCATCTTGAGCTGTTGGAGATTCTCGCTCAGCTCTCCTGATAACGCTGTGGCATTTGTCACATGAGGTGAGGGTGTCTCGTCTTATTTGCTGCGACTCCGCTCGATCTAAACTTGCCTCAGCAATCTTCAATAAAGCCCGGCCGGG
>CAZUKP010000321.1:0-1708 GCA_964620915.1 uncultured Hyphomicrobium sp.
ATCCCCTTTGGTGCCAGGCTGGGCATCGGTCCAAGCGGAGCGCCGAAGGTGAAATTTAGATGAAGACCGATTGCGAGCCGATCGCGTAGCCGGGCAGCCGCTTTAGCTTGAGCCGGCCAATGCCTCGTCGTCACCAATGCGCTGATAGCCGATAATCGCCCTGCGTTGGCAAGGGAAAGAATTCCTTCGGAGATCCCCTCGGTCATTGCAAAATCATCGGCGCAGAGAATCATCGGTGCTTCTTACGTCCCCCCATATGTCCGGCCCGGAAGGCGAATTTTTGCTTCCGTGATCGTAACCATAGTCGAATTTCGGGTGGCCGGGGGGCATCTCGACAGAGACCGACTGTTGCCGTTTGGCAACAGCTACCGACTCGACGGGATGCCTAAACTAAACCATCATAAGCACCCTGCGACACTCCAAAGTTTTCAAGCAAGAGTATTTTTTAGGCGCGACACTGACAGCCTTGAGCCGAACCCCTCGAAAGTCACCTACATTGGACATGTAGGCTGAGTCTCAGAAGAAAGTGCCTGAAAGCATCTCGATAGTCATACCGGTCTTTAACGAGGACGAGGGCCTTGAAACCGTCGTCAAAGAACTTCTTTCGGCGTTGGAAACCCAGGATTTTCGATGGACCGTTCTTTTCGTCGATGATGGGTCAGCTGACGGCTCGCTTGCCAAACTGAAGAAAATTCATGCCAGTGATCGCCGGTTCAAAGCGATATCGCTGAGCCGTAACTTCGGCAAGGAGGTCGCAATAGCCGCCGGTTTGCGCTACGCACGTGCCGAAGCCGTAGTCTTGATGGATGCGGATCTGCAACACCCGCCGAGCCTTATCCCGGCGCTCGTAGAGCGTTGGCGCTCGGGTTACAAAGTTATTTTCGCTCAAAGAGAAAACCGTGATCGCGATAGCGGTCTTCGCAGAATCGGCTCGCAGATCTTCTACGCCATTTACCAACGAATTGCCTATACGCAGTTGCCGGCGGGGGCCGGCGATTTTGTTTTGCTCGATCGTGTGGCTGTCGACGCGATAAACCGGCTCGACGAACGCACGAGGTTCTCCAAGGGTCTGTATTCCTGGATCGGCTTTCCGTCGACGGCGGTTACGTTCACGGTCCAGGACCGCCTAATCGGCGCGTCCCGATGGAACTTTCTCAAGCTCACGCGTTTCGCGGTCGATGGCTTGATCTCGTTCTCCAACTTGCCGCTTAAGGTATGGTCAATTATTGGTGCGCTGGTATCCCTCTCCGCGCTTGCCTACGCTGGTTATATCGCAATTCGCACCCTGGTTTTTGATGCTGACGTTCCAGGCTTCCCGTCACTGATCGTCTCTATTATGTTCTTCTCTGGCGTCCAACTCATCTCGCTTGGCATCATTGGCGAGTACCTAGCTCGAGTATTTGAAGAGGTGAAGCGACGGCCGCTTTACATCGTCTCCGAAGAGGTAGGCGTTTCGGAAGACGTCGATGAGATGGGCTTGGATGTAAAGCAGTCGCATCAAGGGTTGACCGGTAACTGAGGTGTGATCCCTCAGTCCAGCGCGGCGTACCACAAATATCTGTTCAGTTTCTCTTAGCGGCAGCGCAACGCGCGACTGACCCCGCATTTTCAGCATCAAGAGAAAACCCAGAGTTTTAACAACAGGAAGACAACTGCGGGTGTTGCCGTGACCATGAGAGCCGCGGCAATCCATGGCGCCATACCCAGG
>CAZUKP010000322.1:0-1691 GCA_964620915.1 uncultured Hyphomicrobium sp.
GGCGGCCGAGGCGGCCAACCGTGCCAAGAGCGACTTTCTGGCCAACATGAGCCATGAAATCCGCACGCCAATGAATGCCATTATCGGTCTGTCCCAAATCGCCCTTAAGGCGGAGATGACACCGCGCCAGCGCGATCATCTGGTGAAGATCAAGAACTCGGGGCAGCACCTCCTCGGCATTATCAACGACATTCTAGACTTTTCGAAGGTTGAGGCTGGGAAGCTCGCCATCGAAAAAATTCCATTTGTACTCGTCAGTGTTCTCGAGAAGGGCGGCTACTTGGTTTCCGAATAAGCTTCAGTTATCGGTCTCGAACTGATCTTTGACGTCGATCACTCCGTCTCCACCGGGCTTGAAGGCGATCCACTGCGGCTGGGTCAAGTTCTCATCAACCTCTGCAACAACGCCGTTAAGTTCACGGAAGAGGGAGAGGTCGTTGTCCAGGTCAAGATGTTGGAGGATTCGGGCGACAAACAACTCATTGAGTTCTCCGTCAGCGATACGGGCATCGGCATGACCGAGGCGCAAATGTCCCGCTTGTTTCAGGCCTTCGAGCAGGCGGATAAATCCACGACCAGAAAGTATGGAGGCACGGGCCTTGGCCTAGCGATCTCAAAAAAGCTGGCCGAGGCAATGGGCGGTACTATTGGTGCGGAGAGCGAGCTAGGCCAGGGGAGCAGGTTTTGGTTCACCTCGCGCCTGAAGAAAATTGTCGAGCGGCACCGCATTCTGCGTAAAGACCTGGAAGGTCGGCGGGCCTTGGTCATCGACGATAACGCGACTGCTCGGAGCGTGCTCTCCAGCCTCTTGGACAGCATGTCCATAAGGTCCGACGAAGCCGCCTCGGGCCTGGAGGGTATCGAGATGGTTCATCAAGCGGCCACGCGGAGCGAGCCATATGACCTCGTCTTCGTCGATTGGCAGATGCCCGCTCTGGATGGAATTGAAACCTCAAAACAGATTCTCGCTTTGGAGAATGTTTCGACACCGCACCTGGTCATGGTGACAGCTTACGGTCGGGAGGACGTTCTCAGGAGTGCCGAAGCGTCGGGCTTGGAGGGTGTTCTTGTGAAGCCTGTAACTTCCTCGACGCTGCTGGATACCACTCTTTCCATCCTGGGTGCTGACGTGGATCAAGGAGAAATTGAGGGTGCCGCGACCGAGACGCTCGCTAACATCGCGCATCTGCGCGGCATCCGCGTTCTCCTGGTCGAAGATAACGAAATAAATCAAGAGGTTGCGCTTGGCCAGCTCGAGGACGCGGAGGTGGAGGTGGATGTCGCCGACAATGGTGAGATCGCCCTGAATATGGTGAAGTCCAACGAATACGATATCGTTTTGATGGATATGCAGATGCCAGTCATGGATGGGATAGAGGCAACGCGTCTCATCAGGGCGGAGTCTCGTTTCGACGAACTACCCATCGTTGCCATGACCGCCATTGCCTTGGCTGTGGACCGAGAAAGATGCCTGGAGGCGGGGATGAACGACCACATTGCAAAGCCTATCGATCCGGACCAGCTGTTTAGTACGCTGAGCCGGTGGGTCGGGCACCCAAAGAGTGATGCAGGAGCTTAGTGATGGAGTTGCATTGTGAGGTGCTCGACGACGCCGGAATCGACAGCACTGCTGGACTTAAGATTATGGGGGGAAAGGCGGATCGCTACGCCAAACTCCTACAGAAATTCGC
>CAZUKP010000323.1:0-1680 GCA_964620915.1 uncultured Hyphomicrobium sp.
CTCGTCAGGCTCATAACCTGAAGGTCGTAGGTTCAAATCCTACCCCCGCAACCAGCGTTATTTGCACCCCCGTTTCCTTGGAACGGGGGTGTTTGTTTGCGAGGTTGAGGAGGGCTGCCAGCTCGCCGTACAGCTCGACCTGGAGCTTTCCACTCTTCGGCACGAGGCGGATCTCTTCGATGAGCTCTCGGAGGCATTCTGCGGCCTCCAGGCGGGTATCCTCCTCATTCAGCGCCTCGGCGAGATTCATGATTTTTTGGCGGTAGAGCTCGGCAAGGTTTGGGTGTAGCCGCGGCATGGGAGGAGGTGCTGACTCAAGCATGGCGGTGAGTTCGACTCTCCGAGCTTCCAGGGCCGTCATTTCGTCCTTCACAGCGGCGCCAGGGACACCCGATTTGATGGCCTCGATCAGCCTGCGGATCTCACGCTCGACCTTTTCGAGGTCTCGCGCGGAGCGATCGCGGCTGTGATCTTGTTCTGCTCTCTGTCGATTCACTTCCCTGCGGAACTCGTCGGCGAAGGCTGTGACCAGCTCCTTCACGGAGAAGCAGGCTTACATGTATTTACATCGTTCTTGGTTGTGCACTGCGCTAATCCCCCCGGCTTAGGCTTTGTACATTTTCCCGCGACTGGGACTTCGTCACACCCCGAACACGTGCGAGTACTACAGTGGTCGCAGCACCCTACCCATTTTGTGCGTCGTTTCGAGGACTTCAGCGATTGTGCTTGCGCTAATTGTATTTGCGCAATCGAATCTTCTTGTTGAAGCTGTTGTGTCTGGCCAAGGACTGGACCAGCCGCCAATAACACCAGAAAAAAGGTGCCTGCTACACACGTTGCCGTTACATTCATCACAGACCTCCCTAAATGTTGACGGTCTTACCTTGCTGCTGTTGATCGACCAATTGTTGCACGAACAAAATCGCTCTTGAGCATATCAAGATCAGATTTTGTATGTCCATGAAATTGACCGCTAAGCACAAAGTCTCCGTCATCAGGCCATTTCGGACAGTCGGATGGCTGAACTCGTGCAGGACTTAGCTTATCCAAGTCGTTGAAACGACCTGGAACGTTAATACGTCCGCTTTGGGTGGCAGATTCAATGGGTGGTCGCAACACTTCAATCTTTTAGCAGAGATGAGGTGTTGGAGATGGGCTATCGCAGACGGATCTATTTCACGGAGAAGCAAAAAGCTGAGATTTGGGATCGCTTTCAGCGCGGGGAGTCGATGAGCTCGATCGGCCGGCGGTTCGACCGGAACTCCTCGTCGATTTATCCATTGCTGGCCAAGACCGGTGGGATTCGCCCTGGGGTGCGGCGAAGGTCGCGACGGGCACTGACGCTGGCGGAACGCGAGGAAGTCTCCCGAGGGCTGCGGGCCCAGCTCTCCTTGCGTGCCATCGCCCGCCAATTACGGCGGTCGCCGTCGACGATTAGCCGCGAGGTAAGCCGCAATGGCGGGCGAGCTTTCTATCGGGCGGTCCAGTCGGATCGTGCGGCGTGGGATCGCGCCCTGCGTCCCAAGCCCTGCAAACTGGCTTGTCGGCCTAGGCTTTGCCGGAGAGTATCGGTCAAGCTTGAGCGCAAGTGGTCGCCGCAGCAGATCGCAGGCTGGCTGAAGCGTGCCCATCCCGACGACGAGACCGCCCGCGTGTCCCACGAGACGATCTACCGAAGCC
>CAZUKP010000324.1:0-1663 GCA_964620915.1 uncultured Hyphomicrobium sp.
GAGCGAAACGCTGTGCTCGCTACCCTTGAATACGCTGGTGGAGCTACGTCTACAGCTCAAGAATTTGCCAACTGGCGTCAAGAGGATCATCGATGGCGTCTGTCGCGACGCGGCAACGCGAGAAACACGCGACGAAAAACTCGGTGTCGCATTAACTCAAAGTCCCGCGGGTGATTTGAGAGAGCTCGGCTGGACACTCCTAACCGAAGCAAGCAGCGCTGCAATTGGGCAGGCATGGGATCTGCTGATCTCTCACGCCAACGCAGAGGATGGCCGACTGCGATTACTCGAAGCCATCCAGACAAAGGATCGCCTCGCAACATTACATGGACACCCGACTGAAGCGGACCTTCTTGAGCAGCTCATGCTCACCGCTTGGATGACAAGCCGACAAAATATGGAGACATTGTTCCAGAGGTTTGTTTCCATTTCGACCCCTGAGCGTGCGGTTCGTCTGCTGGATCAGCTCCTGACCGCCGCGGCGGAGTGGCCCCAGCCGCGTCGCCTATCGCTTATCAAGAAGGCCCTTAGCGGCAACGTTGGAGCCTATCAGGCCATTTGGAAAGATGCGGCGACAGATGGCCTCAAACCTCTGAGGGGCTTTCTTGTGGACCACAAGCCGCTGCTCAAGGAACTGATCGAGGCACTGGACGCTACAGATATCATCTCTTTCACGGGGGCCCAGGCGCAGTTTCTCGCTACCGCTCTTCAGGAAGTTCCCAACCGCCTCGTCGGCGACGCAAGATTTGGCGTTGCCGCCGCTACGTGCCCGCATCCTTCATTGCATCAGTTGGCCCTCGCCTTGATCGAAGCGCGAAATGGCTTACGGCACGTCTATGTGCCGCTGTTGGAAAGCGGACTGCCAGCGGCCGTATCGACCTCCGAACGCTACTTGCTAAATATCCGCGATCGGAAGGCTTTGACATCGGCAATCATCTCCGTGACCGATAGCGGAGTGCTGCCCGCACGGACGGTCGGTCTCAGCCTTTTAAAGGTTCGCTCCGGTGATTATGATGCAATGGCAGTATTGTCAGCATTGGCTGAACATAAGTCACCGGACGTGGCCGCCGCCGTTGCAGCGGAAGCGGAGCATGGCCTCATCCGACGTGAAGGCCTAAGGCTGTTCGATAACCACATCTTGCGGACTCGCCGAACGGCCCGAAAGGCAAAAAATCTCGTCAAGGCACGGCTCGGCGAAGCTGTAAGCGCGGACATCGAACGCATCGATGGGGCATCCCGAGCTGATCATGAGCGCATTCAAGCCCTGTTAGCTCTCGCACGGGGCACCTTTCAGAGGGATCGCGAATGGGCGCTGCAGCAACTCACGCGCTTGACCCTTGAAGGATACCGCATACCCGAATTGACGGTTAGCGTTACGTCATAGGAGAGAAACCTTGCCCACACACATTGCCAAATATGCCAGGGAAGGAACATCTTTAGCACCTCTGACTGGTCATCTTACCTTGATGACTGACTTGTCGCGTGATCCCGTGTTCGTCAGTGGCCGCGTTAAATCTGGGCCCGCTTTCGCGCAAATTATGTTGGCGCTTGGAAAGATCGTCAAAACTTCGGCGCGGGCTACAGCGAAAGACCATAGCGCCTATCAAGAATGGGTTCAGGGCCAGTATTTAAGGGAACTAAGTGATGTCCAGACGTCAAGGAT
>CAZUKP010000325.1:0-1648 GCA_964620915.1 uncultured Hyphomicrobium sp.
GATGTGTCAAAGTTTTATGGCGCAAACGAGGCGAAAATGCCGCAGTCTGTTGCAACATAGGCACAGGTCTAGAGATTCTGGTTTAGGGACGCTGCCGGCACTTTCTGACCCTACGCAAAACCCCTTGAATTGTCGTAAAAGTGTCACGGAAGCACGGGCTGCGTCGGGAGGGAGGGCAAATGCGCGCGCCCGCGGCGTTCCTTGCCGCGTTGTTTTGAGGCCGCGACCGGGCGTCGGAACGAAAGGCAAGACAATAAAAAGCGACGTAAGCGATGACGCCCACGCCACCACATCTTCCGGATCCCAAGCAGGCACAAGGTCCTTATCGGCCTTTCACATCCGATCCTGGCTGGAAGGAAGCGTGGTGGTGGCTCGGACTGCCTCTTCTCGTGGCCATTTTTTCAGTCGTGGCCTCACAGATCGCACCAGCTTGGTACAGGAGGTATGTGCTGCCGGAGGGCTACGGCATCCTCGAGGTTGCTCATTTTATCATCCCGCTCTTGGGTCTGTTGATCGCCGTCCCTCTCCTCTTTCAGCCCTTCGTCAGGAGCAGGCCGACGGTGTTCGCCATAGCGGCGATCGGCGCGGCGAGTTGCCTCTATATCGCCGGCGAGGAAATGAGCTGGGGCCAGCACTTCTTCCATTGGAACACGCCGGAATATTGGGCGATGGTCAATCGTCAGGCCGAGACCAACCTGCACAATACTTACGCGATCTTCGAGAAGACTCCCCGCTCGATCCTGGAGATTGCCATCGTCGTCGGCGGCATCCTGGTTCCTCTCGCAATGCCGTTCGCGCCCTGGCTGCGCGCTTGTCGCATCTCACTGTTCTTGCCGGCAGCGGCGCTCGTGCCCACAGCGCTCGGCGCCATAATTTTCAAAGCCGTGGACCGGCTTCAGCCGGGCGATTACATCCCGACCGTCGTCATACGCCCAAGCGAGATCATAGAGACCTATCTGTATTTCTTTATCTTGGCTTATCTGATCGTGTTCGCGCGCCGCGTCCACGAGCTCCAAGCCTCGCAAGGCGGCCCGCAGAAATAGCCGGAGTGGCGGTTAGAGCGCGGCTTCGAGGCGCTTCAAAGCCTGTTCGAGCTTGGCAGCCATCGCTTCGGCTTCCGTCTTTCGCTCGCGTTGTTCCTCGACCACGTGCTCGGGAGCCCGCGAGACGAACTTCTCGTTCGCCAGCTTGGCGTCGAGCTGTGCGATCTCTGATCCAACTTTGTCGATCTCGCGCTGCAAGCGCTTCGACTCGGCGTCGATGTCGATGACGCCGGCAAGAGGAAGCGCGAGCACGGTCTCGTCGAGCACGATCTGAACGGCGCCCGGTGGCGGCTTGCCGAACTCGACCCCCTCCAACCGCGCAAGGCGCAGCATCGTATCCCGGTGCCGCGCGACACGGGCCTTGGTCTCATCGTCCTCACCGGAGATGATGAGCGGAACTTTGGCGCCGGCCGGAACGTTCATTTCCGCGCGTACCGAGCGAACCTCGGAAATGAGCCTGATGAGCCAGCCGATCTCGGCATCGGCATCGGCGTCGGCAAGGCCAAGATGCTCCGGCCACGGCGCCAGCATCAGAAGCGTTGGCCGCCCCGCTTCGGGAGCACGCTTCGCCCATAGCTCTTCGGTGACGAACGGCATGAAGGGGT
>CAZUKP010000326.1:0-1648 GCA_964620915.1 uncultured Hyphomicrobium sp.
CTCCTCCGGTCGGTGCCTCTCCCCGATGGAGTCGTGACCCTGCTTCGTATTGCCGATGGCGACGATGCATTGGCACAGCAAGCTGCCGCAGCGACGGGTGCGTCTCGCCGCGCGATCCGCGAGGCTTCGGAGTTCTTCATCGAGCAGGTTCTGCTCCATCCCGAGGCTGACGCCTATCGCGTCCTCGGCGCCAGTCCGGGCGCCAGCACGGCGGAGTTGAGGCGCAACATGGCGTTGCTCGTGCGTTGGCTGCATCCCGACCATACTAGGGGAGATCGCTCCGTCTTCGCGCATCGGGTCACGCGCGCCTGGAATGAGCTCAAGACCGATGAGCGCCGCGTGGCCTATGATCGGTCGCGGCGCGCAGCCATCAACAAAGACGCGCTCTCGCGTAAGAAGGCAAAACCCGTTCTCAAAAATCACGCAAGCGTTCGGTCGTCCAGCACCCTGGCTAGGACCAAGAGTTCCCCGTCGGTCTTCAAGACATCGTCGCAAGCCGGACTGCTGCGGCGGGCATTGCTGTTGCTTCTGGGGAGGGCGGCTTATTGAGTCAGGAGAACGTCCCGCTTGGATTGGACTTGCTCCGCCAGAACGTGGCCGCGGGTTTTCCGGACGCGCGGCTCGCTAAGACATCCGACCCCGCGCGGCCAAGCGCGCGACGTATGTGGATGCGGTTGATCGGGATCGGCGCGCTCGGTCTGTTCTTGCTGTGGGCTATTTTGACCAAGGGCGTAGCCGCCTATCTTGCCGACACCGATCCGGAGGCAGCGATTTGGTTTCAATCGGACCAACCCACGGCACTCACCAATCTCGCCGACCAGAAACTCAACCCGCAGCCTGCCGCGCCAGACAACACAGATCGCCCCAGTGCCGGGGGCGCCGCCGATCAGGCCACCGATAAGGGCGGAACGACGGAAACGCTCGCCGGATCAGAACCCGTCGCGGGCGAGGACCTAAAACAGGTCGAGACTTGGGCTGAGTTGGCCGCGCGAAGCGACCCCTTGAATGCGCGCGCTTTGCGCATCCTCGGGCAGGTCGCTTTACGCGAGTCGGACGAGAAGCGGGCCAATGCGCTGATGCAGGCGGCGGCTGACCGCTCTCGCCATGAGGGCTACGCCAACTACTGGACTATGGTGAGGAACTACCAAGCGGGCGACTATGCCGCGGCAATTCGTTACGCCGACATTCTGCTTAGAACGAAACCGGTGAACTCTTATGTCATGCCGATATTGGCGAAGCTTGCCGAATCGCCTGATGCAAGCCAAAAGTTGAAGGAGCTTCTGGCCGAAAATCCTCCCTGGCGGCCGCAGTTTCTTGCCTACTTGCCAACGGCTATCTCCGATGCACGCACACCCCTCGAAATCTTGCTGAGCCTGAAGGAAACTTCGACGCCGCCAACAGCGAACGACCTGCGCCCCTACCTCGACTTTCTGATTGGGCACAACTTTTATGAGCTTGCGTACCAAACCTGGCTACAGTTTTTGCCGCCGGAGCAGTTGACTAGAGTCGGCCGCCTGTTCAATGGCAACTTCAAGACAGCACCATCGGGCGCACCATTCGATTGGGTGTTCGAGGGAGAAAGCGGGGTCACCATTCAGGTGTCCGAGCGACCGGATCAAGTCGGGGATGGAGCACTCTTGTTGCAGTT
>CAZUKP010000327.1:0-1568 GCA_964620915.1 uncultured Hyphomicrobium sp.
GGCGGCGGGGAGGAATCCGCCAGCTAGGCAAGAAGGCGAATCTCGCTTACCCGCCAAGTGTCGAAATGCCCGAGGCCAAACGCCCAGCGGGTCAAAAGCCACCAACCCGATTATCTTGGCGCCCTCGCTTCGGTAATGGCGACACCAATTCCACACGGGCCTAACGATCGCGGAAGCGGATCGTGCTCTGGGTCGGATACAAACTCGTGGACGGCCACGCTGCCGCTCGCACGGATTTCTCGCCACAGCAGGGGGACTTCGATAGGAGTCGGTGTTCGCTCCGTAGCGGTCGCGCCATCCCCAGTGATGTCATGGAAGGCGACGATCCTTGCAAGCGGGCCGTAATTCAGCCAATCGGCGCGCACCCCATCGTAGGAGTGATCGCCATCGATGAACACGGCATCGAAAGGCGCATGCTTGGCAACGGCCTCGACGACAGCGGCATCTTGGCTGTTACCAAGGAGCAACTCGGCGCCGTAACCGTCCCTGCGAAGGTCGGACACGACCCTGCGCAAGGTGGCTTCGCTGCTCGACCGCCCCCATGAGACACCAGGCAGGTCAACGGTTAGTCCGAAAGATCCCGGCGGCAATGAGCGCATGACGGCATTGAAGCTGCCGCCATATCGGGAACCGATTTCCAAATAGCGGCGCACGTTTTCGCGACGGAACAACTTTAGCAGCTGCGAAAATTCGGCATCGGCCTGGGCCGGCAGCGGCGGATATCCCCGCCCACCCTTTTTGCCGCGCTTCTTGCGCGCCAGCCCAAGACCTGACGTAACAAATCGGCGCAGTTTGGCGGGGACAAGATCGGAAACCTTCGGCATAGCTCGGCGCCTCCCGCATTTGCCGGGGCCGTATTCGTAGTTCATCGTCAGGGTCAAGGGAACTGATTCTAGCCGAATAAAATTCGACAAGCACCAAGCCAAAACTTCGCCATGAAGGGGGAAGCTGGGCGTCCGCGGCGCGCTGCCATAAGTTACGCGCGCTTTGACGCCTGGCGAACTCGGTAGCTGTCGATGACCGCAGCCAAGCCGGGGATCTTGTCCAACATGCCGCGGTCCATTGCGTTGAAGTAAATATCGAACACCTGGATCCGGTCGGAGTAGTTCTCCAGCGTCTCCATCACGAGCGCCTCGTCGAGCCTTTTGTCGACGAAGATGTCCAGGAACGTTCCTTTTGCCAGCAGCAGCATGGCTTTGGTCTTGACGCATTTTCGACAGACGCCGCAGTTCCTAGGAAGCACCTTCCGGTTGCGGCAGAACGACCACCAATTCGGATCAAGACCCGCCTCCAAGAGGGCAAAGACCTTGTCGGTTCGTGTCGCCGCGCCGCCAACCGTCTTCACTGAAAAATCGGATCCGGCGAAGTATTCATTGGTGACGCTGTTGGCGCCCCAGGGAAACACGGCCATCTCTTCGAAGCGCGCCAAGTCGGCGGCGATGCATGCCGCTTCAAACACATCGCTTAGCAGGAACGCGCAGCTCGCGAGCGTCATACCGTTGGTGTAGGCGAAGGGCTCGCGATGCGCGTTTGTCCGGATGATTAGTCTCTTGTAGCCGAGCTTCTTC
>CAZUKP010000328.1:0-1544 GCA_964620915.1 uncultured Hyphomicrobium sp.
AAAGACGGGTAGGTTGCCATCATGCCTTCTTGCGCTTCGGCATCTTGACCACCTTGCGCGCTCTAAGCGCACGCAACTCCGACCGCGCCGTTGGTGTGAATCAAAGGGCTTGCCCATGTGAGCAAGCCCATCGCAGACCAGCACCATTCTACTCAAAGAAATGGACAATGAACTGTATTGCTCAACTGGTCTATACCTGCGCTGCGCAGACCACGCCGCTAACACAAGGGTTGGTTACAGCCGTGATTTGACCAAGAGCGTCGCGCTTCACCAAGGTGGGCTTCTCATATGATTTCATCGGTTTATCCCCCTGCTGCGTTCAGAAAGTCTAGTGGACCAGAGGTACAGTGATTCGGCCGCACACTGACAAATGCGCCGCCTATTATTTGCTCAGTTTTCGGGTTGAAAGTTTAGGTCGCAGTATTTCTGCAACATTGTCCCGAGCGCGGCGAAGAGCGGCGAGGTGGGCGATCAAACCAACCCCGGACGATGAAATTTGCCACAACGGATCGATCGGAGGACCGCTTTGGGTCACTAGGTAACACGTAGCTAGAGTGGCGCCCCCTTTCGTTGTCCGCTTTACCCTCAAAACGGATGTTCGCTTTCTCCGGTCTCGCAACAAATGCTTCTCCTCTCTGCAGAAGAAGGAGAAGCGGACATGGACATCACCAATTTCAATGCGACTGGTAGTCAGACCCGGCAATCTTGGAACAAGGGCAAGCTCACGGGGTCGAAACCGCCTCTCCGTCCGAAACATGTGTGTGCGATCCGAACTCGGCTCCAATTGAAGGGGCGTCTCAGAGATCTCGCGCTTTTCAACTTGGCCATCGATAGCAAGCTGCGTGGATGCGACCTCGTCAGCCTCACGACGATGGACGTAGCCCCAAATGGTTGTGCAGCTGATCGCGCATCCGTCCGACAACGAAAGACAGGACGGCCGGTCCGATTCGAGATCACGGAGCAAACGCGGCAGGCTCTGGACGACTATCGCTCCCAACGGCGAGAAGCAACTCATCCGTACCTCTTTCCCGGACGTGGCCGGGCCAGCCATCTGACGACACGGCAGTATGCAAGGCTATTAGAGGAATGGCTGGCTATGATTGGGCTTGACCCGAGTTTGTACGGTACGCACTCACTCCGCAGAACCAAGGCAACTCTCATCTACAAGAAGACAAAAAATCTACGGGCCGTTCAGCTGTTACTCGGGCACACGAAGATTGAGAGCACCGTCCGCTACCTAGGGATCGAGGTCGACGATGCCCTCGCGGTTGCGGAGCAAATCGAAGTCTGAAAGCTGGGACAGAGCAGACATGCTCTGTTCCTTGCATAAGGTCTTCTATGGGTCATTAGCGGACATTGACGAAATCATTACGATTGAAACAGCTGATTGCCGTGGCTAGCACATCTGCTTGAAAACACGAGCCTCTAGCTTCTCTCTCGCCTTGGCGAGCTCGCGCCTTTTCTTGACGGCCTTCTCCAAATTTCTGGCCGCCAGTGCATCAGCGAGCTCCATTTCCAGCTCCATGCATTCAAGGCGCAGGTAA
>CAZUKP010000329.1:0-1535 GCA_964620915.1 uncultured Hyphomicrobium sp.
AAGGCCTCAAGCGGGACATCCAGGTGATCAGCGCTTTGGGCCACGGCGATCAGGTCCCTGAGATTTCGGGCTTGGACGATGAGACTTGTGGCGATGGCGCTACCTGCACAGGCGGTACCGACCCCATCAATATGTTCATGAGTTCGGTCTGCTTGGATGTGTTGGTCTTGGCGTATATATGTTGCAGATGGGTCTTCGCCGTTGCCTCACCGATCCCGAGCATCTCGGCGGCTTCCTTTACACTTAGTCCCGGCGACATGGTGAGTAAGACGCGCAACTCGCTGCCGGTCAGACCATAGAGTTTGGCAAAGGCCTCGCCGGGAAGCGGTGGCACGATGATTGGGTCTTGCACGAAGATGGCGGCCGTCGCCGCAAACGCTCCACACAGATCACGCCGTTGTCCCTGGTTCAAGGGGAGAACCGTGGAGACCAGGCCCGTATAGTCTTCGCCCGGGAACGCCAGCGTCATCCCACCTGACGTAAACTTTGCCTCATCATCGGCGGCCTCGGCAATGGCTTTCATAAGCGCAGCGCGTGCTGCATGGTCAACCGGCATCAGACGATTATTGACAATTTGCAGAGCGTTACTGGTCTTCGCCTGATGCTCTGCCGCGCTGTTCATGTAAACAATGCGCCCTTGGCCATCGGTCAGATAAACGCCACAAGCTAGGGCATCGAGCGTCGCCTCTAAGGCGTTCGACTTAATGGTCTTGAGATTGAGAGCGTCAGAGATCGCCACCGAACGACAGATGTGCGGCGCGAGATGGCTGAGTAGGCGAAGCTCGGCGTCTTCATAGCGCCCTTGCGACTCTCGGCGATGGGCAACTAGCCAACCCGAGCGATGGGCTGTTTTCAGCACATTGAAACCCATCATGTGACGAATGTCCTGCGGTTTCAAAAACTCCTTATAGAAACGACTTTCTAATAACTCTTCCTCATCAACCAACATCGCGCTCGTCAACACCTTACCCACGGGCACTAGTTGAAGGGGCACAGCGTAAGGATCGAGAGGCGCGTATTTGTCGCCGAGCCGTTCATCGTATGCCTCCATTCCAACCTGGTACGTCAGCTCGTAAAACATACGGTCGTTATCGCGGACCCCAAGCACACAAGACTTGCTCCCGCACACCGCGACAATCTCTTCGAGCGTCTCCTGCCAGTGGGTCGGATTTAGCGCACAGTCGTAGACGGCCTCGACAACCTTGGAGAAGGTCTCAAGCGGGAGATCTGGGCATGTGCCGCTTTGGGCCACGGCGATCACTTTCCCAATCTGGCTATTTTAAGATCGTAAAGCGTTGAATTTCCGATCGTTCAAGAGATACCCGCAATTAACAGTTTTCAACAAAAATTCGCCAACCGATTGGAAAAGCACACCTCTACCCTTCGAACCCCGTCTACGCCCTTGCCGTTCGCGATGAATTGCCGGTTGACATCCATCCTTTGGAGACGGTTGCTTAGAACTGCCGCACGGTTCTTGGACGGGCATGGTCACGGCGAGTGATAAATGCATCAGCGGCTTGGTGTGCTGGATCAGT
>CAZUKP010000330.1:0-1518 GCA_964620915.1 uncultured Hyphomicrobium sp.
TCGATCTGCTGTATTCGCTTACAGGCTTCGGCATCGGGGTGCTGGTTGGCATGACGCCTCCGATCTCGGGCGGCTTTTCAACTCAGTTCATGTCACCGTACACACAATCTGCCGGATCAGCTTCGTGTGCGCCCAAGCTCGGATCAAAACGGAATAGCGTCGCGCAATAGGGGCAGGTGATCTCATTGGCATCGCCCATATTGAGGTAGATGTGCGGATGATCTTGCGGCGGTTTATCTCCAATGCACTTGAACTCGCGGCAGCCAATGCGCACGATCGGCAACCCGACTTCATTATGAAATTTCGGATACCTTTCCATCTGTACCGCGCGGCCAAGGCGCGCCAAGAGACGGGACGCAATACGAGCGATGCCATATTCTTGGTGTGTTTCCCGGAGCAAAGCTCGGCTCTTCTGCAATCTCCGTTCCGAACTCGGCCTCGCGCTCGTCGCCTTCAATGCATTGACGGCAGTCTTTCAGACGCCCGCCGGCTTCCTCGTCGACCATGTCGGCGCGCGCATCGTGCTGATCTGCGGCCTGCTTCTTGGCTCGGCGGCCGTGATTGTCGCGGGCGTCGGAGTTTCTTTCTGGGTGTTCGTGGCGATGTTCGCGCTCGCCGGTCTCGGCAATGCGGTCTACCACCCGGCCGACTATGCAATGTTGTCCGACCGCGTCGCCAGCGAACGCATCGGACGAGCATTCTCCCCATTTCCGCTGCCGGCGTCGACGACAGGATCGAGATGATCGCGGCGCAGGGGGGCGTCGCGTTGCAGTTCAATCGCGACCGCAACCGCGAGGCCGAGCATGGCGGTCGCCACAAAGGCTCCGCGCCACCCGACATAGCCATACAGGAACAGCAGGAGGCCCGGGGCGACCGCGCCGCCGAGCATCCCGGAGAAGGTGTGAATGGGCAACGCGGGCTTTTGGTCTTGGTGCGCGAATGATCGATGTCCTCGACCGCCAGGTAGAGTTCGTACTCGTGCCGCTCCGGATTGCCGCAATATTCGCTGCCACGATCGGTCAGTATGCGCATGAGCTTGACGTCATGGCTGTCGAAGAACGAGATCACGCGGTCGTTGAGCAGATCGGCCGCCGTAATCGGCGTCTTGCGATCATAAAGCTTGGCGAAGGCGACCTTGGCGTAGGTGTCGATGAAGGTCTGTTGGCAAACCCGCCCCACTCCCTTCAGGTTGCCGACATAGAACGTATACTGGGCGATAGGCGGTGAAGCAAAGGGCCGCACAGAGGCGGCCCTAATGCTTTGTTGAAGCTCAATAGTAGGGGAGCGGACCAGTGTCGGACATAGTTGTTCGCCTCTATTTGTTGCACAAGCTCCGAGAGACCAATAAGCGGGCAAGACGCCGCTCACGGTGATAGGGACGTTTGGTCGCCGGCGAGGGGCGGGGTACCCAAACCCCTCGTTAATCACGTTGAAGCGTCCCGGTTCTATTAGGCCGCATTGCTGCCGCCATCTTTCCAACGCGCAGCCTACCGTCTTTACAATTCGGCCATGCGCCAG
>CAZUKP010000331.1:0-1098 GCA_964620915.1 uncultured Hyphomicrobium sp.
CGGATCAGGCCGCCGCTCGCTTCCATGCGTTGAATAGTCGGCAGCGAGTGGCCCGCGAGTTCAGCGAGCTTGCGCTGATCTATTCCGAGCAAGGCGCGCGCGCTTCGAAGTTGAGCGGACGTGATCATGCGCCATATTTGAATATTGATGTCTGACGCATTATATTTGCCTGCCTGCGCGTATGTCGCCTGTTAATTTCGCGAAGGCGTGAAAGCTTGTGGATTGACTTAACCTGAAACGGTCATCGAGTCGGCCTTTCCGGCGTGGCCGACCAATGTTAGGATGCCAGTGGCGCATCGCTTTCATCTTCGAGTATCCAATCAAAGGGCCCAAGTATGGGCGGCTCCGAACGCGATCAACTCGAGATGTCGCATGTCGTCGCCGCGAGTGCGTTTTCCGGCCTCGCCTACACTGTCCTCATAATTGCTGCGGCTAAACTTCCCGAAAGTCTGCTGGGAAAGATGATGCAGACGTGGATCGCATTCACAGAACGCTTGGTCGAGGTGGCGCTATTCCTGACGCCCTCACCCTACGCTTCCGCCGATCCGATGCTGCTGGGTAGGATCACTGCCTACAGGCATCTCGTCGTAGCTTGCTCGTTGATAACGATTTGGATCGTGCTCTCATCTCGGACGTATTGGCCGCATTGGGCCCAGCGCTTGAGAGCTAGAGTGGGGGTCGCGAACGGTCCCGGTCGACCGGCCCAGCGCGTGCTCGTGTCCGCCTATCGAAAGACGATCCTTGGAATTGTCGCGGTGGCCTTCCTTATGCTGTTTGACGAACCAAACGGCGCAAGCGGGACAACGATACTCCATACGAGCGATTGGGCGCTTTTACGGGCACCTGTATTGGGCGCCGTTGCGTGTAGCTTGTGCTGCCATGCAGGCGCGCTGCGGCACTGTCTTATGCACGTCTAATAGACCGTCTCAATGCTCGCACCCGGAACAGCGGTTTGCCAGCAGCAAGCGACCCGTTCCCGTCACGATTGCTCCGTTCGTGTAACTCAGAACGCAGTGCCCCAAAGGGCGCACAGGCATCGGACGCATCACGACATCATCGTAACGGTTCTTGCGAACTTTCTCTTTCGGATTCGCCTGG
>CAZUKP010000331.1:1108-1518 GCA_964620915.1 uncultured Hyphomicrobium sp.
GGAGAGCGTGGCGTAGTTCGACGCGCGGGGAGATCCTCCTCCACAGGAAGCATTTCAGCTTCACGCATGTCAACGGACCTCTGAACTAATGCTGCAGTCGGCAGCTTCGGGTCTTGGTTGCGTGAAAACGCGATCGAGGCCAGAGGGAGTAGAATGACATTTCCTCTGTCGGACCGCTTCATTTCAGATGTTCCACCAAGTGGTCCCTGAAGCCGACCCGGAGCAATCCGATTCTACGAATAAGATTTGCCGAAGGGTTTTCACGCAGCCAGGGTCAATATGAGAAAGTCTCGTAACGAGAAATACGGTTCCGCTCAACTTCCAACAGCGGAAGAACTCTGTAATCTCTGCCTTCACATCCTTCGCTGCTGCGCTCCGCTCCGCGACTTCGGATGTGGAGGCAGTCAGAC
>CAZUKP010000332.1:0-410 GCA_964620915.1 uncultured Hyphomicrobium sp.
CGCGCGCAGGCAAGTCGCTACCATGGGAACCGGCTTGTCCAGTCGCTTGCCGTGCTCGATGACTACTTCATGCAGGAGCAGCGTGAACCACCGCCGGATGATTTCGAGGTGCTGACTGCACAGTGCCTGCAGCGGTTTGCGTTGAAGAAGGCCGACCCGGCGCTCGACGACCGGTTTTTCCTTCGCTGTGATGACGTATGGGGACAGTTATGCGCGCTGAAACGTGACCTGCGCGCCGCGGCCCTCACGGAAGCCGCGGCCTTCGCGCGAGAGCAGGTCCGGCAGGCCAAGTTCACGGCCCAGGTGCTGTCTTACGACGACTTGCTCGCCGAGATGCACCGCGCGCTTCACGGCGGTAACGGCGCGGCGCTGGCGGATGAAGTGCGCCGGCGGTTTCCGGTGGCGATGAT
>CAZUKP010000332.1:420-1505 GCA_964620915.1 uncultured Hyphomicrobium sp.
GCGGCCGGACTGCGGCCTGATCATGATCGGCGATCCCAAGCAGGCCATCTACAGTTTCCGCGGCGGCGACATCTTTACCTACATGCAGGCCCGGGAAGACGTGGGCGAGGAGAGCATCTACACCCTGGGCGTCAACTGGCGCTCCACGCCACAGGTGCTCCGTGCGGTCAACGCGGTGTTCGAACAGCGCGCGGTGAATGCCTTCGTCTACGGCGAGACCATTCCCTACCTCGCCCTGCGCGCGGCGGACAAGCCGCATCGGCAGCTGGAACGGGGCGGTGAGCGGCAGGCCGCGCTGCAACTCTGGCTGCTGCCCGAGGGTCGCAACGCGAAAGACGAGCCGAAGCCGCTCTCGAAAGAGGAAGCGGCCAGGTTGAGCCATGCCGCAGTCGCGCAGGAGATCGCACGGCTGATCGCCGATGGAACGTACGGCACAGCTCGGCTCGGTGACTGTGCGCTGCGCCCGCGCGATATTGCGGTGCTGGTGCGCACGTCCTACGAGGCTGCGGCCCTGCGCAAGGTGCTCGCGGCGCACGGCGTCAATGCCGTCTCCGTCGGTCGCGACGGCGTGTTCAATACTCCGGAAGCGGCGGCGCTTGAGGTGCTGCTTGCTGCCGTGCTCGACCCGCGCGAGCGGGACCTCGCGCGCCTGGCGCTGACCAACGTTCTACTCGATCTGGACTACGCGCAGATCGAGCGCATCATCCAGAGCGAAGCGCAGTGGATCGCGTGGGTGGATCAGTTGCTGCTGTTGCACCAGGTCTGGCAGCGCAAGGGTTTCATGTCGATGTTCCAGCAGATGCTGCGTCGCCTGGGCATTGCCGGCGCGCTCGGCCGCGGTGAGCAGGCCGAACGCCGGCTGACCAACCTGCTGCATCTGGGCGAGTTGCTGCAACAGGCCTCCAAGGCGCACCCGGGCATGGACGCCTTGCTGGGATGGTACCGGGAGCAGCGCAATCGCGGCGCAACGGAAGAGGCGGAGCTGCGGCTGGAAAGCGATGAGGCGCTGGTACAGATTGTCACCATCCATGCCAGCAAGGGGCTGGAGTATCCGGTGGTCTTCGTGCCCTACCTGTGGGGCTGCA